>NZ_JBITGS010000003.1:0-387710 GCF_044457265.1 Streptomyces sp. NPDC050564
TTTTGGCACGCTGTTGAGTTCTCAAGGAACGGACGCTTCCTTTGTACTCACCCGAGAGACTCTCTCAGGCTTTCCTCCGGGCGCTTCCCTTCGGTGTTTCAAACTCTATCAGTGTTTTTCCGTCTCTCTGACCAACGTCCTGCGGACATGCAGAACGAGACCCCGAGATAGGATCTGACAAGTTGAGTGCTGCCAGGCAAGGACGCTTGGTCGCGTCGCTCAGCCTCAAGCAGGAGTACGACTCTACATGGGGCCCGGGAGCGGGCGCAAATCGTTAGCCCTGTGCTCTACGGCCGCCAACCCGGACGTCCCATGCGGAACCGGCAGTTCATATGACATACCCTGCTCAGCAGTGCGCCGTCCGGGACAGGCAGTGACGGCCCATATAAATCTCCACCCCTGGGAGGCTTCCCATGACCACCGTGACGTCCCCTATTGCAGGACGCGCCATCGGACTCGCCGCAGTACCTGATCCCGTGTTCTCCGGGGCGATGGTGGGCCCTGGCACGGCGATCGACCCGGTGCGCGAGCCCTCGGAGGCTGTCGCCCCCGTGGACGGAGTGATCGTCTCGCTTCACCCCCACGCTTTCGTCGTCGTCGACGGCGAGGGGCACGGTGTGCTCACGCACCTGGGCATCGACACCGTACAGCTCAACGGTGAGGGCTTCGAGCTGCTCGTCAACAAGGGTGACACCGTCACGCGGGGCCAGAGCATCGTGCGTTGGAACCCAGTCGTCGTCGAGGAGGCCGGCAAGTCCCCGGTGTGCCCGATCGTGGCACTTGAGGCCACCGCCGACTCCCTCTCCGACCTCCAGGAGGACGGCGACTCGAAGGCCGGCGACGTCCTCTTCACCTGGCGCTGACATCAGGGCCGTCACAGACGGCGACTTGGACAACCACCACCGCGGCGGCGGGACCCGCCGCACTATCGGAGACGGGTGAGATGGAGACAACGCTGCGAGGCGTCGGCGTGAGCCACGGTGTGGCGATCGGCGAGGTTCGGCACATGGGAACGGCGGTTCTTGAGCCGCCTGCCAAGCAGATCCCTGCGGAGGACGCGGAGCGCGAACAGGGGCGTGCCCGCCAGGCCGTGGAGGCAGTGGCAGCCGACCTGATTGCGCGCGGCAATCTGGCGGGGGGCGAAGCCCAGGCGGTGCTCGAGGCCCAGGCCATGATGGCCCAGGACCCCGAGTTGATGGCGGATGTGGAACGGCGCATCGCTGTCGGCAGCACAGCCGAGCGCGCCGTCTACGACGCGTTCGCCGCGTATCGCGCTCTGCTGGCGGGCGCCGGTGAGTACCTCGCCGGCCGCGTGGCCGACCTCGACGACGTGCGGAACCGTATCGTCGCGCGGCTGCTCGGGGTGCCCATGCCGGGCGTCCCGGACAGCGACGAGCCATACGTTCTTATTGCTCGTGACCTCGCGCCTGCGGACACGGCGCTGCTCGACCCGACTCTGGTGCTCGGTTTTGTCACCGAGGAGGGCGGGCCGACCAGCCACAGCGCGATCCTGGCGCGTGCGCTCGGCGTCCCCGCCGTGGTCGCGCTCCCCGGTGCCGGTGAGCTCGCCGAAGGCACGGTGATCGCCGTGGACGGCAGCACCGGCGAGATCTTCGTGGAGCCGAGCGCGGAGAAGAAGGCGCAGATGGAGGCCGCGGCGGCGGAGCGCAGGGCGGCGCTGTCCGCGTCGACGGGTCCGGGTGCCACCTCCGATGGTCACAAGGTGCCGCTGCTGGCGAACGTCGGCGGTCCGGCGGATGTCCCAGCCGCTGTCGAGGCCGGTGCCGAGGGTGTCGGTCTTTTCCGTACCGAGTTTCTCTTCCTGGACGACAGCAAGAACGCGCCGTCCGAGGAGAAGCAGGTCGAGGCGTACCGTCGGGTCCTTGAGGCCTTCCCCGAGGGGCGCGTCGTGGTGCGTGTGCTCGACGCGGGCGCGGACAAGCCGCTCGAATTCCTGACTCCGGCCGACGAGCCGAACCCGGCGCTGGGTGTGCGGGGTCTTCGGTCGCTGCTCGACCACCCCGAGGTGCTGCGTACGCAGCTGGCCGCTCTTGCGAAGGCTTCGGAGGGGCTGCCGGTCTACCTCGAAGTGATGGCTCCGATGGTCGCTGACCGCACCGACGCCAAGGCGTTCGCGGACGCGTGCCGGGCGGCCGGACTGCAGGCAAAATTCGGCGCGATGGTGGAGATCCCGTCGGCCGCGCTGCGGGCGCGGTCGATTCTGCAGGAGGTCGAGTTCCTGTCCCTGGGGACCAACGACCTCGCGCAGTACACCTTCGCCGCCGACCGCCAGGTGGGTGCGGTGTCCCGTCTGCAGGACCCGTGGCAGCCCGCGCTGCTCGACCTGGTCGCGCTGTCCGCCGAGGCGGCGAAGGCCGAGGGCAAGAGCTGTGGTGTCTGCGGTGAGGCCGCATCGGACCCGCTGCTCGCGTGTGTGCTGACCGGTCTGGGCGTCACCTCTCTTTCCATGGGTGCCGCGTCCATTCCCTATGTTCGGGCGACGCTGGCCAAGTACACGCTGGCCCAGTGTGAGCGTGCGGCCGCGGCCGCACGTGCCGCGGACACCGCAGAAGAGGCGCGTACGGCGGCGCAGGCGGTGCTGTCCGGCGAGTAAGCCGGGCCGCGTCGTCACTCGACCGGTGTCCAGGGGCGCTCCACCCGCGGGTGGGGCGCCCCTGCGCGTTCAGTGCGTGTGCCCGGTCCCTTGGCCTTCGTCTCCGAGGTCGGGTGGCACGCAGTAGTCGACTCCCGATTCCGGGGAGACGAGGTCACCGGAATCGGCGTCGGTGCAGTAGGCGTCGAAGACTTCCGCGGCGGTCAGGGGTTCCAGGTCTTCGCCACGCAGGCGCCAGCCATGGACACGGTCGGTGGTGTCGGGGGCGGTGGTACGCATGACGAGTCCGCCGGCACTCCGTGTCGCGATGCCGAGGGCCAGCACGGTGGTGAATTCGAGGGCTTCTGTCTCATCGAGGCGGGTACCGCCCTCTCGGCCACCTTCCGCTCGGAGTACTGCGACGAGTGTCTCTGGGGCTGCCGAGACGCTGCAGACGAGGTGCAGGTCGCCGCGGCCCGCGGTGTCGATGATGCGGGCGAGCAGGTGCGAGGCGCGGGCGAAGGAGGCTCGGCCGATGTCCTCACCGCAGGAAGCGCAGTTGCCGATGCGGGCCAGGAGAGTGGTCGCGTACTCCCAGGTGGCCTTGCGGACGGCCTCGTCGACGAGGTCCGGGACGAGTTCGTCGAGGGGCTGTCCGTCGTACGGAACGGTGGGGCCCGTAGCGGCCAGCTCGGCGGTGAAGCGTGTGCGGCTGGCCGGGGCGTCGGGTTCCAGGCCGCTTTCGGCGCAGAATTCGGCGTACTCCTCGGGGTCGAAGAGTGCCACCGTGGTGTGGCTGCCCTGGGCGGCGAGGGTCCTGAGCAGGGCTTCCACCTGCTGGAGGTAGGTGGTGTGGTCGTCGAAGGCGAAGGTGCGGTAGCGCCGCATCGCCGTGAAGTCCTGTTCGTCGGTCAACAGGCCGATGGTGCCGGCGATTTCGCGACGCAGAACGCGTCGCATGGTCTGGTGCTGGGTGTGCGCCATGTTTCCCCCTGTGCGCAGTCGATCAATGCTCACTCACAGTAACTGGGGGCACTGACAATGCCGGGCGGGCAAGGTGGTCGCGTACCAGACGGTGTTGAAACAGGCAGGTTACGGCTATGGTCCCGCCGAATGCGGTCCAGCCGAGCGGGCCCATGGCGATGGCCGCGGTGACGGCCAGTGGTCCGACGCTGCGTTGGGCGGACTGCGCCAGTCCGTGGACGCCGAGATAGGCGCCTTGGGCCGGATCGGGGGCGAGGACGACGGAGAGTTCCCAGGAGACGGTGGCGTGGAGCATCTCAGCGACGGTGAAGGCGATGGCCGCAGCCGTGAGGAGCAGGGTCTCCGCGACGGCCCCTCCCGTGCCGGAGAGCGCCATGGCGACGCCCCCCAGGGCGAAGACGGCGGAGAGCGGGAGCAGCAAGGCGCGTGCCGCGGCTGCGGTGGCGCCGAACCGGGCGAGGGGCACTTGGAGGGCCACCACCATCACGTTGTTGAGGACCATGAGCAGGGGGGCGAGGCCGTGCGGTGCGTGGTCGGAGTGGGCGATCCACAGCGGCAGTCCGACCTTGAACACGGCGTCGTCGAGGAAAAGGACGGTCTCGGTGGCGACGTATGCGAGGTAGGTGCGGTCGCGCCAGGGGCTGGCCGGCCGCGTAGCGGGGACGGGGTCCGTCGACCTGATGATCGTGCGGGTGGCCGAAGGCGGTTCGCCGCAGCGCGTGGTGACCAGGGCGACGGCTACGAAGGAAAGTGCGTCGCCCACCAGGAGCCACTGGTATGCCGCGGTGGTGCCGATGGCGAGGGCCCCGGCGGCGGCGAGACCGCCCAGGGCCCAGCCGGCGTTGGCGACGGTGCGGTTGACCGCTTGGTAGCGGACTCGGTCCGGTCCGGCGACGCGGGTGGCGTACAGCTTGGTGAGGACGTTGGCGGCGCGGTCGCCGAGGCTGCCGACGGCGGAGAAGGCCAATAGCAAGGTGTAGCTGTCGGTGGTCAGCAGTGCGAAGGCGGCCAGGGCCCGCAGGAGTTGCAGGGTGATCAGGACGTGGGTGAGCGGCAGGCGGTCGGCGATACGTCCGCCGAGCGGTGCGCCGGCGATACCTACGGCTCCGGACACGGCGACAAGGGCCCCGACCTCCGCGACGGAGAGACCGGTGACGTAAGTGAAGTACAGGACGGACACGGATGCCCACAGGCCGCTGCCGATCCGGTCGACGAGGGCGATCCAGAGCATTCTGCGGCCGTCGCGGCCTCCTGGAATGCGTGTCGACCATGCGACTGCGCGGCGCATCGGACTCACTGATCCCCCTTGCCGGAAATTATGTATTGATACATACTTAGCAACGTGGCAACACAATATGGGATCAGTGGCACGACGGCCAAGGGAATTGCCGCGTCCGTCGAACGAGGCGTGTCCGAAGGCGGGTTGGAGCCGGGGACGACACTGCCTCCGGTGCGCGGACTTGCCGATGAGCTCGGCGTGAGTCCGGGGACGGTCGCAACGGCCTACAAGGAGCTGCGGCGGCGCGGGATCGTGGTGACTCGGGGGCGCGGCGGGACCGTGGTCGCCGCCGCGCCCTCGGTCGCGTCGCGGCGGCCGCCGAAAGTGCCGGAAGGGCTGCGCGACTTGGCGGGCGGGCATCCGGACCCAGAGTTGCTGCCCCATCTGGTGCCGCCTTCGCGGCTCTCCCCAGGTGCGCGGTCGCACCGCAGCACGCCACGACTGGCGCGGCTGGAGGACGCGGTGCGGGACTGGCTCGGGCCCGACGGGGTGCCGACGGACCATGTGACGTTCGCGCACGGTGCGCTGGATCTGATCGGGCGGCTGCTCTCAGTGGAGTTGCGTCCGGGAGACGGCGTTGCCATGGAGGACCCCGGATATCACCATCTGCTTGACCTGGTCACGGCATTGGGGCTGCGTACCGTTCCGGTCGCGGTGGACGACGAGGGGATGCTCCCCGAGGCGCTGCGCGGTGCCCTGCGGACGGGTGTACGCGCGGTGGTGTGCAGTCCGCGGGCGCAGAATCCGTACGGCGGCGGTTTCTCGGCGGAGCGCCGGGACGCGCTTGTCGAGGTGCTTCGCGAGGAGCCCGATGTGCTGGTCGTCGAGAACGACCACGCGTCCGCCGTCGCGGATGCGCCTCTCCGCACGTTGACCACGGGCTGTCTGGGTCGCTGGGTACACGTGCGGACCGTGAGCAAGTTCCTGGGGACCGATCTGAGGTGGGCCGCGGCGGCCTGCGATCCGACGACGCTGGCTCGGCACGACGGTCGGCTGCTGTTGACGTCGGGCTGGGTCAGTCATCTGTTGCAGGAGACGGTGTACGGGCTCATGACGGACGACGGCACGCGCGCGTTGGTGGCACGTGCCCAGGAGACGTATCGGCTGCGGCGCCGCGCTCTCGTCCGGGAGCTCGCCGGGCGCGGAATCGAGGCCCACGGTGTCAGTGGGATGAACCTCTGGGTGCCCGTGCGGGACGAGTCGGCCGTCGTGAACGGGCTGAGGTCGTACAGGTGGTGGGTGGCGGCGGGTGCACGCTTCCGGCTCGCGTCCGGACCCGGTGTACGGATCTCGGTCGCTGACCTCGAACCCGCCGACGCGGTGCGGCTGGCCTCGGACTTCGCTGCCGTGCTCGACGAGTCCGAGGCCACCTACGGGGGATGATCAGGCGCGCTTGCGGGCCAGGTCTTCGTAGAAGCGCAGTAGTTCGACGTTGTCCACGGAACCGACGTTGACCGCCTTCTCCAAGGAAGCGCCTTGGAGAAGACGTTTGACCGGGACCTCGATCCGCTTGCCCGTGAGGGTATGGGGCACACCCGGTACCTCGATGACCTCGTCGGGGACGTGGCGCGGGGAGAGCTGTTCGCGGATGGTCTGCTTGATGCGCTTCAGGAGGGCCTCGTCGAGTACAGCCCCGGGAGCGAGGTGCACGAAGAGGGGCATCCAGTAGCCGCCGTCGGGCTGTTCGATGCCGATGACGAGCGACTCCTTGATCTCGGGGAGGCGTTCGACCGCTTCGTAGATGTCGGCCGACCCCATGCGTACGCCCTGACGGTTGAGCGTGGAGTCGGAGCGGCCGTGGATGACGACGGAGCCGCGCGAGGTGACGGTGATCCAGTCGCCGTGACGCCACACTCCGGGATACGTGTCGAAGTAGCTGTCGTGGTAGCGGCTGCCGTCGGGGTCGTTCCAGAAGCGGATGGGCATGGACGGCATCGCTTTGGTGACCACCAGTTCACCGACTTCGTCGGTGAGGGGCTTTCCACTGGGGTCCCAGGACTGGAGGTCGGTGCCGAGGCCGGGGGCCTGGAGTTCGCCGATGTGCACCGGGAGGGTCGGTACGGCTCCTGCGAAGCAGGAGCACACGTCGGTGCCGCCGCTGACGGAGGCGATCCACAGATCCTCCCGTACCTCGTCGTGCAGCCAGCGGAAGCCGTCGGGCGGCAGAGGCGAGCCGGTGGTGGCGACGCACTGCACGCGCGCGAGGTCGAAGTCGCGGGACGGGTGGACGCCCGCCTTGCGGCACGCCATGACGTACGCCGCGGAGGTGCCGAACAGGGTCGCCCCCGTGCGTTCGGCGATGCGCCACTGGGCGCCCGTGTCCGGATAGCCCGGGCTGCCGTCGTACAGGACGATCGTGGTGCCCGTGAGCAGGCCGGAGACGAGGAAGTTCCACATCATCCAGCCCGTGGACGTGTACCAGAAGAAGCGGTCCTCGGGGCCCAGGTCGCAGTGCAGGCCGAGTTGCTTGAGGTGCTCGACGAGGATGCCGCCCTGGGACTGGACGATGGCCTTGGGGAGGCCGGTCGTGCCGGAGGAGTAGAGCACCCACAAGGGGTGGTCGAAGGGCACCTCCTCGAAGACCGGCTGCACGTCGGCTGAGGTCAGGGCGGACCATTCCAGGGCGCCCTCGGGCGCCTGGGCGCCGAGCAGCGGGATGTGCACGACGGCGCGCAGGGTGGGCAGTTCCCGGCGAAGTTCGGCGACGGTGTCGCGGCGGTCGTGCTCCTTGCCGCCGTAGCGGTAGCCGTCGACCGTGAACAGCACGACGGGTTCGACCTGCTGGAAGCGGTCGAGGACGCTGCGGGCCCCGAAGTCGGGGGCACAGGACGTCCAGACGCCCCCCACAGCGGCTGTCGCGAGCAGGGCGACCACGGCCTGCGGAATGTTCGGGAGATAGCCGCTGACACGGTCTCCGGGGCGTACGCCGAGGGCGCGCAGCTCGGCGGACAGGGAGCCGACCTGGCGACGCAGCTCGGACCAGGTCACCGGGGTCGGCTCATGGGTCTCGTCGACATGGAGGAGGGCCGGCTCGTCCGCGCGAGAGTCCGCCGCGCGGAGGGCGTGCTCCGCGTAGTTGAGGGTCGCCCCGGGGAACCATGCGGCGCCGGGCATGGAGCGGTCGCCGAGCACGCGCGCGTAAGGCGTCGAAAACCGTACGTCGAACCACTCGGTCACGGCCTGCCAGAACGTGTCCAGCTCGTCCACCGACCAGCGGTGCAGCGCCGCGTAGCCGCCGTCCGACGGGGCTCCGTGGTGCTCGGCCGCCCAGGCCTGGAACTTGGTGATCTGCGCCTGGGCGATGCGTTCCTCGGTCGGCTGCCAGAGCGGTGAGGGGTTCGCGGTGGACATGGGGCGGCTCCCGGACTGTGCGCGTCGTGTGCGTCTGTCGCGCACGAGCAGGGGTGTGCGCGTCACGCGGCTGACACGGACGATGCCATGTGATCGACTTCTGCACCAGGGTGCGCCACACATAGTCGGCAGAGTGAAGATGTGGCGTCGCCACGGGTGAACGGAAGTTGAACGACTCACCCATTTGGCGCCGGCAATGGCAGGGTGAGCAGCATGGACGGTCGTGACCTGGTGCGTTCGGTGAAGTCGGTCGGTTCGGGGGGTGCCGCTCAAGGGTTGCGCACCATGCGGGCCGCGTGGCGCAGGAGGCGTGCTGACGCCGCTGGGTTGCCGCGGCGGGGCGCCGAGCGCGCGCGGGTGCCGGGGCCGGTACGCGGTGTGGAGCCGGGACCGGGCGGCGGTGTCATCCGGTTCACGCGGTCCGAACTGCGGATCATGGTCGCGGTGAACGGAGCGGTGTTCTGGGGCTGGGACGGGGTCGGCCCCGAGCCGTCGTACGCGCTCGCCGGCCGCTGCCCGGAGCCGGACCCGCGCGCCGTCCTGGAGCCGGACAAGGACGGCGGCTGGCGGGTCGTGGCCGAACGGGCGACCGTCGTCGTGTCGCGGCACGGAGCGGTCGAGGTGCGTACCCCCGGTGGTGTGATCCTGCGCCGCGATCTGCCGCCTCGCTGGTGGGAGCCGGTCGACGGCGGCGGGGCCCGCTGGATGCAACGTTCCGAAGTGGCCGCCGACGCGAGGTTCTTCGGTCTGGGCGGGCGCGCGGCGGGTCCCCGGCTGCGTGACGGGCGGTACCGGCTGTGGAACACGGACCCCGGCCGGCCCTTCGTGCCCGGCGACGATCCGCTGTACATCACCATGCCCGTGCAGATGGTGGTCGCGGACGCTGCCACGCACCTCGTGTTCCACGACACGTCGTGGGACGGCACGGTGACGCTGCGTGAGGGCGAGGAAGGGGCCGGCTCGGGGCACGACCGAGCCGGTACGTGTGAGGTCCGGATGGACGGCGGCCCGCTGCGCTGCTGGGTGATGGTGGGCACCCCCGCGCGCGTGCTGCACGCGTGGGTCTCGCTCACCGGAGCGCCCGTGCTGCCGCCCGCGTGGGCGCTGGGGCACCATCACGCGCGGTGGGGTTTCGGCAGCGAGCAGGAGGTGCGGCGGATCGTCGCGGGTTACCAGGAGCGCGGACTTCCGCTCGACGCGGTCCACCTGGACATCGACCATTACGACGCGCACCAGGTGTTCACGGTCGACCGGGAGCACTTCCCGAAGCTACCCGTGCTCGCCGAGGAGCTGGGCCGCGACGGTATCCGCCTGGTGTCGATCATCGACCCGGCGGTCAAGGCCGAGCCCGGCAACACCGTGTACGACAGTGGGCTCGCCGAGGACGCTTTCGTACGGGATGCCTCGGGGCGGCCCGTGCGGGGTGTCGTATGGCCTGGAGAGTCGGTCTACCCGGACTTCACGCACGCGCGCGTGCGTGATTGGTGGGGTGGGCTGTACGAGGAGCGGCTCGCGCAGGGGTTCGCCGGGTTCTGGCACGACATGAACGAGCCGACATCCTTCACGGCGTTCGGGGAGTCGACGCTGCCCCGCTCGGCCCGGCACTCCCTGGAGGGGCGCGGCGGAGACCATCGCGAGGCGCACAACGTGTACGCGCTGGGGATGGCCCGGGCAGCGTACGAGGGTCTGCGTGAACGGGCACCCCAGGAGCGGCCGTTTCTCTTCTCTCGGTCCGGGTGGGCCGGAATGCAGCGCTACGGGGGGAGCTGGTCCGGGGATGTGGCCACGGGCTGGCCCGGGTTGCGGGCGTCGCTGTCGCTGGTGATGGGGCTCGGGCTGTGCGGGGTGCCCTACTCGGGACCCGATGTGGGCGGCTTCGACGGGAGCCCGTCACCCGAACTGTATCTGCGGTGGTTCCAGCTCGGCGCGTACCTCCCGCTGTTCCGTACGCACTCAAGTCTGCGCGCGGGGCGCAGGGAGCCCTGGGAGTTCGGTGACGAAGTCCTGGAGCACGCGCGCGTGGCGCTCGTCGAACGGCGGCGGCTGCTCCCGTACTTCATGACACTGGCGCATCTGGCACGCCGAACCGGTACGCCGTATGTGCGACCGGTGTGGTGGGGTGCGCCCGAGGACCGGGCGCTGCGCGACTGCGAGGATGCCTTCCTGCTCGGCGACTGTCTCCTGGTGGCGCCGGTACTGGACCACGGGGCGGACCGGCGGGCGGTGCAACTGCCGCGGGGACGCTGGTACGACACCGTCACCGAGGATGCCTACGAGGGACCGGCCCAGGTGCTGATCGACGCACCCTTGTCGCGGATTCCGGTGCTGGCGCGGGCCGGCGCCGTCGTGCCCGTACGGGGATCCGACGGCGGTCTGGAGCTCGAGGCATGGGCTCCCGCGCGCGGACGCAGCGGGGGCGGGCTCGTCGTGCCGGACGTGGGCGACGGGTGGGAGGAGCCCGAGGTCGAGCGTTATGTGACGCGCTGGGAGGGTCGGCATGTGGTCGTGCTGCGGGAGGGTGAGGGCGGCATGAGCGAGCCGCCGTATCCCGTTCGGGTGCGCGGGCTCGGGGCACCCTTGAGGGATCACTGAGCATCCCGAGCGCGCCGTGAGACATGCGGACGCGGCGGGGCTACATCTGGGCGGGGGCCGAGCCTGTCCATGGGTGCGCGGGCCCCTCAGACGTACCGCCCTTCGAACCACGCTCGCACCGCCAAGGTGTGCAGCGGGAAGGCGAGTTCTGCGGGTCTGCGCAGCAGGTGCCAGCCCTCCGTCTCGTCGGTGGCGGCGGATGGCGGCAGTTCGGCGGCCGGGCGCTCCGGGAGGAGCCCGAAGAGGAGCAGATGCCCGGCGGGAGAACTCATCGCGTCGGCGAGCCGCACTTCCCGGCTCGCCGCGTCGATGCCCGTCTCCTCCTTGAGTTCGCGCACGATGGCGTGCCGCCAGTCCTCCCGGTGGTCGATGAACCCTCCGGGCAGGGCGATACCCCCGCGCGCGGGGGCGACGGTCCGGGTGATGACGACCAGGGACGTTCCCCTTGCGTCGTACACGGGCTGCAGGGCCACCGCGACCGGCAGCGGATTGCGGTAGGCCACGGTGCCGCAGGCGGCGCAGGTGCGGGGCCAGCCGGAGACGCCCTCTCCGTAGGGTGCGCCACAGCTCGAACAGTGCGAGTCCGGTGCGAAGTCGGCGGGCGGGTGCGGGGTTGCGGACACGCCGCGGACTGTATCCGATCACCGGACGGACGTCTTTACCAGAGTGCGCCCTGCTGGGTACGGCGGAACGGACGGAACCACCCCCGTGGGCCCCGGCCGTCCCTCCGGTACTCCGACGCCCGAGCGGCGCCTGTGGTTCGTCCCGACGCCCTGCCCAATTCCCGTTGCCCGTGGCACACTTCTGACGTTCCGTCAGATCTACTGCCATGGAGGGGACTTGTCGCGTACACGCACGCCTGTTGTCGCCGGGTGGTTCGCCGGGGAAGGGGCGGACTTCCGCCTCCTCGGTACGCGCTGCTCGGCGTGCTCCTCGGTGTTCTTCCCCCGCGAGGACACCTTCTGCCGCAATCCGGGCTGCCCTGGCGGAGAACTGGCCGAGGTGCCGCTGTCCCGACGCGGCCGCGTCTGGTCGTACACCGACAGCCGGTATCGGCCACCGTCACCCTACGTGACCGATCCGGAACTCTCCTGGGAGCCCTACGCGTTGATCGCCGTGGAGCTGGAATCCGAGCGCATCGTGATACTCGGCCAGGCGGTTCCCGGGATCACCGTCTCAGACCTGACGGTGGGCATGGAGGTGGAGGTCGTCCCCGGCGTGCTGAACGAGGACGCGGAGACGACCTGGACGACGTGGCACTGGCGACCGACAGGGGCGACGGCATGAAGGGCACGGGGCGTACGGGGGTGACGGCATGACCGGCGACGTGGCGGTGCTCGGCGCGGGCATGCATCCGTGGGGCAAGTGGGGGCGCGGGTTCGTCGAGTACGGGGTCGTGGCGGCGCGCGCGGCGCTGACCGACGCGGGAGTCGACTGGCGGGACATCGGCTCGATCGTGGGCGCGGACACCGTGCGTGGCGGCTATCCGGGGTACGTGGCCGGGGCGACCTTCGCCAAGGCACTGGGCTGGCAGGGGGCGCGGGTCGCGAGCGTGTACGCGGCGTGCGCATCGGGGGCGCAGGCACTCAACACGGCTCGGGCGCAGATCCTTTCGGGCCTCGCCGACGTCGTGCTCGTGGTGGGCGCCGACGCGGCGCCCAAGGGGTTCTTCCGACCGGCGGGCGGGGACAGACAGGACGATCCGGACTGGCTGCGGTTCCGCGTTCTGGGGGCGACGAATCCGACCTACTTCGGGCTGTACGCACGGCGGCGGATGGCCCTCCACGGGGACACGCTGGAGGACTTCGCGCAGGTCAAGGTGAAAAACGCCGCCCTAGGGGCACTGAATCCCCATGCGCGCTTCCGAAAGAGGGTCACCGCCGAGGAGGTCGCCGGGTCCGCGGTCGTCTCCGATCCGCTCCGACTGCTCGACATCTGCGCGACCTCGGACGGCGGCGCGGCCCTGGTGCTGTCCAGCATGGAGTTCGCGCGCCGGCACGGGGCGGCCGATCCCGTGCGGATCCGCGGGGTGTCCACGGTGACTCCGCGCTATCCCAACACGGTCCTCGATCTGCCCGACATCGCCACGGACTCCGCCGTCGCGGTGGAGCCTGCGGCCGACACCTTCCGGGCGTCGATCGCGCGCGCGGCGTACGAGGAGGCGGGCATCGGCCCCGAGGATCTCTCGCTGGCCGAGGTGTACGACCTCTCCACGGCCCTGGAGTTGCAGTGGTACGAGGACCTGGGGCTGTGCGGGGAGGGAGAGGCAGCCAAGCTGCTGCGAGAGGGCGCGACGGCACTCGGCGGACGCATACCGGTGAACGTGAGCGGCGGGCTCGCCTCCTTCGGGGAGGCCGTCCCGGCGCAAGCCATCGCCCAGGTGTGCGAGCTGACATGGCAGTTGCGGGGCAGTGCGGGTGACCGGCAGGTCGCCGGGGCACGCGTGGGGGTCACCGCGAACCAGGGGCTCTTCGGACATGGGTCGTCGGTCGTCGCCGTACGCTGAATCGGCAGGCGTTGGCGGGCAGTCGCCCCAGCGCGCGTCATCGTACGCTCGCTCCGGCAACCGTCCTCATACGCTTGCTCCAGCACCTGTCCTCGCGCGCTCGTCGCCGTCTCGGCGACCGGCCGCGTGTGCCCGTCGTGGGCTCGGTGACCCGCCGCACGCCCTCATCCCGGCAGCCGCCGCCACCCAGTGTGACGAGCTCGGAATCCTGCGTGAACAGCTCATGAATCGGGCCCGGACCTGCGCGGGCGGCGCCAAAATGCTGCCGTGCCCTCCTGGACGGATACTGTCCGCTTCGCCTTCCAACCGGTCGTCAATCTGACGACCGGCGGGGTTGCGGCGCTGGAGATACTCGCCCGTCCTGAGGCCGGCGACATCCTGGCACAGGCCCGCCGTGACCCCGAACTCGACGGCCGACTCGCCGCGTTGGCGATCCGTGCTGCGGCACGCCAGGAGACGCTGCTGCCGCTGCACGTCAACGTGTTCGCCGGGACCTTGGCCGATCTCGGCGGCCTCGCGGCGATGCGCGATGCGGTGCGCGAGGCCGGGCGGCTGCCGTGGGAGGTGACCGTCGACGTCGGGCCGCCGTACACCCACGTGCCGCAACACGCCCTGCTGGAGGCGGTGGCCGCACTGCGGGGCGAGGGCTTCCGGATCTGCGCGGACGGGGTGGGCGACGGCGACGTACCCCTGCGGCTGCTCACGGACCTCGCGCCCGACCTGATGAAGCTCGACGTGTCCCTGCTGACGCGGCCGGCGGCGGTGCGGGCGATGCGGACGCTGTGCGAGCAGTTGGGCGCGCTGCTGTCCGTCGAGGGGGTCGAGACCGAGCTGCAGTGCGCGGCCGCGGTGTCGGCGGGCGCGCAGCTGGCACAGGGCGAGCTGTTCGCGCCGCCCGCTCGGCTGCCTGCAGCGGACGTATACGTTCCGGCCCTCTCCCCCGGCGTCGCGTCGACGCCGCGGTCGGGGCCGTCCGTACGGCAGTTCGTGCGGCCGGCGGCGCTGCTGCCCACCACCGCCTCCGCAGGGCAGGTGCGGGCGCTGCTCACCGGCTCGACCGACGTGTCCGGGGTACTGCTCGTGGATTCCTCCGGGATCCCGGTCCGGTCGGTGCACCGGTCGCGGTTCCTGCTGTCGATGTCGGCGCGCTACGGGCATGCGTTGTACGCCGACCGGCCGGCCGCCAAGCTCGGCGATCCGCCGCGCACGGTCGGTGTCGACGCCACCGCGTGGGAGGTACTCGACGTGGTCGCGGACGGGGCACGGGACCGCACATCCGACGACGTGGCGGTCGTCGACCGGTACGGGCGGTGCGTGGGTGTCGTACGGCTGGCCGATCTCGTCCGTGCGCTGGCCGAGAGCCGGGTCGAGGAGGCGGCGGGGCTCAACCCGCTGACGCGGCTGCCCGGTTCGGACGCGATCACGGGCGAGGTGGACCGGCGGATCGCGGACGGCCGGACATTCGCACTGAGCTGGCTGGACGTCGATCACTTCAAGCAGGTCAACGACGGGGCGGGGTTCGCGGCGGGTGACGAGCTGATCCGGGCGGTCGGGCGGGCGTTGCAGTACGCGGCATCCGAGGCGACGCGGGTGGGGCACATCGGCGGGGACGACTTCCTGGTCCTCGCGGACCCGGACAGCCTGGATCCGCTGGCCAACTCGGTGCTCGACACGCCCTGGTCGGCAGGCGGACGCATCGTCACACTGTCGCTGGCCACGGTGCTGTGCGCGCCGGGCAGCGTGACCGATCACCGGCAGGCGGCCGCCTGCCTGGCGCCTCTCAAGCAGGCCGCGAAGGCACTGAACGGGGCAAGTTGGGTGCTGGGGCGCGCGGGTCTGCCTGGCCACGAGATCCGCCGCGGCTCGGGGGCGGCACCGACCCAGCCGTCCGGGCATACGCTGACGGGCTGACGGGCCGACGGGCCGACGGGCCGACGGGCTGTTGGGCCGAGGAGCTGACCGCTCGGCCCAGGGCCCGGCTGACCACCCACCTGCCACCCCGCCGCCCCAGAGGACCGCCGAACCTGCCGACCCCGGGGCCCGCGGAGGCGCCGGCCCGGCCCTTCGCCCCTCCACCCCTCCACCCCTCCACCCCTCCACCCCTCCACCAGCGTTGATGCACGAGCCGGTCGGCCACCGTGCCTCGGCCGTCATCGCCGATCGGGCTCGGCGATTGACGTCGCGGAGTCGAGGCGCCCAGCCGCTTGCCCGTGCCCGGCCCCGGGCCGGCGCTCGGCGGGCCCTCGCCCCACGTCCCCTTTGCGGCCTTCGAACCGTTGCGGTCCGCGACCTTGACGCCTCCTGGGCACCGGTGAACACTTCCGGGTGTCAGTCGGCATCGCCGCATTCGGGCGTCTACAGGCACCGCACCGCTCGGGTTCCCGACCTGTACCCACGGGCCGTCCCCACGGGCGATTCCGCTGCGACGGCACGCTCGTCACGGACGCCGGGCGGGGCGCGGGACCTCCCTGCCTTCGGCTGAAGTAGCCATGGGAAACGCACCCTGCACGGTGGCCCGGGGCCGATCGCCCCGGGCAAGGGCCTAGGAGCCGCCATGAGCAACGGAGACATTTTTGTCGGCGAGTTGATCGGCACAGCAATTCTGATCCTGTTCGGCGCGGGAGTGTGCGCCGCTGTCACGCTCAACAAGTCCAAGGCGCAGGGAGCGGGCTGGGTGGTCATCGCCTTCGGGTGGGGCTTCGGCGTGCTCGCCGGTGCGTACACCTCGGCACCGCTGTCCGGGGGACAGATCAACCCGGCGGTGACCATCGGCTTCGCGATCGAGGGCTCCACGAAGTGGGAGGACGTGCCCTTCTACATTCTCGGGCAGTTCGCCGGAGCCATCATCGGAGCCACCCTCTGCTGGCTGCTCTACCTCGGCCAGTTCAACCTCAACGCCGAAGAGGACAAGGCCATCGAGACGCTGGGGATCTTCTCGACGCGGCCGGAGATCAACAACCCCGTGCAGAACCTGATCACCGAGATCATCGCCACCGCCGCCCTGATGCTGCCCATCCTCGGGCTGGTCGGCGGGAGCAAGCACGTCGCGGGCATCGGCGACGCGGGCCTGCCCGTCCTGCTCATCTCCCTCCTCGTCGTCGGCATCGGCCTCTCACTGGGCGGCCCCACCGGGTACGCCATCAATCCGGCCCGCGACCTGGGGCCGCGCCTCACCCACGCGCTGCTGCCGATTCCCAACAAGGGCACCTCGGAGTGGAGTTACTCCTGGATCCCGGTGGTCGGCCCGATCGCAGGTGCCGCCCTCGGGGCCGCGATCTACAACGCAGCCTTCTGACGAAGGGGACGTCATGACGGACCATGCCGAGAAGTACGTCGCCGCAATCGACCAGGGCACCACCTCAAGCCGCTGCATCATCTTCAACCAGGACGGCGCGATCGTCGCCGTCGACCAGCGCGAGCACCGCCAGATCTTCCCGAAGCCGGGCTGGGTCGAGCACGACGCCACCGAGATCTGGTCCAAGGTGCAGGCGGTGGTCGCCGGGGCGATCGCCAAGGCCGGTCTGCGCGCCGACCAGATCAGCGCGCTCGGCATCACCAACCAGCGCGAGACGACCGTCCTGTGGGACCGCGCCACCGGCAAGCCCGTCCACAACGCGATCGTCTGGCAGGACACCCGTACCTCCGCCCTCTGCAACGAACTGGGCGGCTCGGACGGACAGGACCGTTTCCGCGAGCAGACCGGACTGCCGCTGGCCAGCTACTTCTCCGGGCCCAAGGCGGCCTGGCTGCTCGACAACGTGCCGGGGCTGCGCGCGCGTGCCGAGCGCGGCGAGATCGCCTTCGGCACCATCGACTCCTGGCTGATCTGGAACCTGACCGGCGGCACGGACGGCGGTCGGCACGTCACCGACGTGACCAACGCCGGGCGCACCATGCTGATGAACCTGGAGACGCTCCAGTGGGACCAGTCCATCCTCTCCGCGATGAACGTCCCCGAAGCGGTCCTCCCCGAGATCAGGTCCTCCTCCGAGGTGTACGGCACCGCAGTGGGCCAACTCTCGGGCGTTCCCGTCGCTTCGGCGCTCGGTGACCAGCAGGCGGCGGTGTTCGGGCAGGCCTGCTACGACGTGGGCACGGCGAAGAACACGTACGGCACGGGCAGCTTCCTGCTGCTCAACACCGGTAACCGGCCCGTTCCTTCGAAGAACGGTCTGCTGACGACCATGGGGTACAAGATCGGCACCGAGGCGCCGGTCTACTGTCTCGAAGGGTCGATCGCGATCACCGGGGCGCTGGTGCAGTGGTTCCGCGACCAGCTCGGCATCATCCGCAGCGCCGACGAGATCGAGACACTGGCGGCGAGCGTCGAGGACAACGGCGGCGCGTACATCGTGCCCGCGTTCTCGGGCCTGTTCGCCCCGTACTGGCGCTCCGACGCGCGCGGTGTCGTCACCGGACTCACCCGGTACGTCACGAAGGCGCACCTGGCCCGTGCGGTCCTGGAGGCGACGAGCTGGCAGACACGTGAGGTCGTCGACGCCATGTTCCAGGACTCCGGAGTGCAGATCACCACCCTGAAGGTGGACGGCGGCATGACCAAGAACAATCTGCTGATGCAGCACCAGGCGGATGTCCTCGGGGTGCCGGTGATCCGTCCGAAGGTCTCCGAGACGACCTGCCTGGGCGCCGCATACGCGGCCGGGCTCGCGACCGGTGTGTGGAACGACCTCGACGAGCTGAAGTCGCACTGGCAGAAGGACGTCGAGTGGACACCGGCCATGGAGGCCTCCGTGCGCGACCACGAGTACCACAACTGGCGCAAGGCGGTGGAGAAGAGCTTCGGCTGGCACGAGGACGAGGTCGGCTGAAACAGGGGTCTACGCGTGCGTGCGTCTCGCGTGAGCCACGCGCGCGTGCATGACTACGGCCCGTACCCCGGTCGGCGGGGGTACGGGCCGTACCTGTGCATCGGCGGGCCGTACGGTGCGTCAGGTCATGACATTTGCGGGGCTGAAAAGCCGTGCGTCAGGTCGTGACCGTCTGGCGGCGGTCGGCGGCGTACGCCATCGCGTGCTGGACGACTCCGATGAGGACCTCCTTGACGGATTCCCGGTCCCGCGCGTCACAGAGGACGACCGGCACTCCGGGATCGAGGTCCAGGGCCTGGCGGACGGCATCGGCGGGGTAACGGGCAGCGCCCTCGAAGCAGTTGACGCCGACCACGAAGGGTATGGAACGGCGCTCGAAGTAGTCGACGGCGGCGAAGCAGTCCTCCAGACGGCGGGTGTCGGCGAGTACGACGGCGCCCAGCGAACCGGTGGCGAGCTCGTCCCAGAGGAACCAGAAGCGATCCTGCCCGGGAGTCCCGAAGAGGTAGAGCACCAGGTCCTCGCGGAGCGTGATGCGGCCGAAGTCCATGGCGACGGTGGTGGTGTGCTTGCCCTCCACGCCACTGGTGTCGTCGATCGGCCGGCCCGCCTCGGTGAGCACCTCCTCGGTGCGCAGCGGCTTGATCTCGCTGACCGCGCCGACGAGGGTCGTCTTGCCCACGCCGAAGCCGCCGGCCACGAGGATCTTGAGCGTGACGGGCTCGACCGGGGGCTTGCCGCGCTCAGAACGCCCGAAGATCATCGATCTCTTCTCCTGCTTGATGGGGGTCGTGCGACGGTGGGCCGTAGCCCCCGCCGCCGGGGGTTTCGATGACGAGTACGTCGCCGGGGCCGGCGTCCGTCGAATCACTTCCGCCGAGTTCGGTGACCGTGCCGTCCGCGCGCTCGACACGGTTGGCGCCGAGCGCTCCGGGCGCGCCGCCCGCCATGCCGTAGGGCGGCACCCGGCGGTGCTGGGACAGCGTGGAGACGGTCATCGGCTCGAGGAACCGGACGCGGCGGACCGCACCGTCACCGCCACGCCAGCGCCCGGCGCCACCGCTGCCGCGCCTGACCGCGAACTCCTCGAGCCGGACGGGCAGTCGCCACTCCAGGACCTCGGGGTCGGTGAGCCGCGAGTTGGTCATGTGGGTCTGCACGACGGGCGCGCCGGAAAAGCCGTCGCCCGCGCCAGATCCGGAGGCCACAGTCTCGTAGTACTGGTACCGCTCGTTTCCGAAGGTGACGTTGTTCATGGTGCCCGAGCCCTCGGCCTGCACTCTCAGTGCCGCGTACAGGGCGCCGGTGATCGCCTGTGACGTCTCCACGTTGCCCGCGACCACGGCGGCCGGGGGCTCGGGGGCAAGCATCGAACCCGGCGGCACCACGATGTCGAGAGGCCGCAGACACCCGTCGTTGAGCGGAATGTCGTCGGCGACCAGGGTGCGGAAGACGTACAGGACCGCGGCATTGACCACCGCGAAGGGCGCGTTGAAATTGGTGGTGAGCTGCGGGGACGTACCGGTGAAGTCGATGGTCGCGGAGCGTTGTTCCCGGTCTACGCGGACGCGGACTCGGATGACGGCCCCGGAGTCGGTCTCATAGGCGAACTCACCGTCTTCAAGAGCGTCGATGACGCGGCGCACCGCTTCTTCGGCGTTGTCCTGGACGTGCCTCATGTACGCCTGGACCACGTCGAGCCCGAAGTCCTCGATCATGCGGCCGACTTCGTCCACGCCCTTCTGGTTGGCGGCGATCTGGGCGCGCAGGTCGGCGACGTTGGTCTTCGGGTTGCGCGAGGGGTGAGGCGCCTCGGTGAGCAGGGTCAGGGTCTCGGCCTCGCGGAAGCGGCCGTTTTCGGCGAGCAGCCAGTTGTCGAAGAGGATGCCCTCCTCGTCGATGGTGCGGCTGTTCGCGGGCATGGAGCCCGGTGAGATGCCGCCGATCTCGGCGTGGTGACCGCGCGAGGCCACATAGAAGAGGATCCGGTCACCGTCCGTGTTCTCCGCGCTCCCGGTGTCGAAGACCGGGGTGATCACGGTGACGTCCGGGAGGTGGGTGCCGCCGTGGTAGGGATCGTTGACCGCATACGTGTCACCCGGGCGCATACTGCCGCCGCGGCGACGGATGACTTCCTTCACGCTCGTGCCCATCGAGCCCAGATGGACCGGGATATGAGGGGCGTTGGCGACGAGGTTGCCGTCAGGATCGAAGAGGGCGCAGGAGAAGTCCAATCGCTCCTTGATGTTGACCGACTGGGCGGTGGACTCCAGGCGGGCACCCATCTGTTCGGCGATGGACATGAAGAGGTTGTTGAAGACCTCCAGGAGAACGGGGTCGGCTTCCGTGCCGAGTTCGGAACTCTCCGTGACCGCGACGCGTTCCATGACCAGATGCCCGTCGTCTGTCGCCGCGGCCCGCCAGCCGTCGTCGACGACGGTCGTCGCGCTGGCCTCGGTGATGATCGCGGGGCCGGTGACCGCCTCGCCCGGGGGCAGTTCCTCGCGGCGGTGCAGGGGGACGTCGCGCCAGGCACCGCCGGTGTGCAGGCTGACCGTCTCCGCGGCGGCGGAGCGGCCTTCGAGGGCCGTTTCGTAGGGAGCGAGTGCGGAGAGATCGGGGGGTTCGGTGAGACCGGTGGCTTCTACGGAGAGGGCTTCCACGACGACCGGACGATCGAGGGTGAAGGAGTAGGTGGCTCGATGACGTTCTTCGAAGGCGCGGGTCATGGTGTCGGGCTCTGTGAGCTCGACCGTGAGCGCTGTGTCCGTGCCGTCATAGCGGAGTTGGGCGCGGCGGGTGACCTGAATGCGGCCCTCGGGCACGTCCTCGGCAAGGAGTTCGGCGCGGGCGGCGCTCTCCAAGTCGTCGGACGTCTTGTGGATGCCGGGCATCGAGGAGGCTTCCAGGGGCGCCTCCACGGACTGCTCGCGCATGGCCGTCGTATCGGCGAGTCCGATGCCGAGGGCGGACAGGACGCCGGCCATGGGCGGGACGAGGACGGTACGGATGCCCAGCGAATCGGCGACCATGCACGCGTGCTGGCCGCCCGCGCCCCCGAAGGTGGTCAGCGCGTACCGGGTGACGTCGTGGCCCTTCTGTACCGAGATCCGCTTGACGGCGTTGGCGATGTTGGCCACCGCGATCTGCAGGTAGCCCTCGGCGACCTGCTCCGGGGTGCGGTCGTCGCCGGTCCGCTCACGGATCTCGCGCGCGAGGGCGGCGAACCGGTCGCGGACCAGCGCGTCGTCGAGGGGCTGGTCGCCGTCGGGGCCGAACACCCGTGGGAAGTGGGCGGGTTGGATGCGGCCGAGAGCGACGTTGGCGTCGGTCACGGTGAGTGGGCCGCCGCCGCGGTAGCAGGCGGGCCCGGGGGCGGCGCCCGCCGAGTCGGGGCCCACGCGATAGCGGGAGCCGTCGAAGTGGAGCACCGAGCCGCCGCCCGCGGCGACGGTGTGGATGTCGAGCATCGGCGCGCGCAGCCGGACTCCGGCGATCTGGGTGGTGAAGACCCGCTCGTACTCGCCCGCGAAGTGCGAGACGTCCGTGGACGTACCGCCCATGTCGAAGCCGATGACGCGGTCGAAGCCGGCGAGCTGCGACATCCGGGCCATACCGACGATCCCGCCGGCGGGTCCCGACAGGATGGCGTCCTTGCCGCGGAACTGGCCCGCTTCGGCGAGACCTCCGTTGGACTGCATGAACATCAGCCGCACGCCCTGGAGTTCGTCGGCGACATGCTGGATGTAGCGGCGCAGTACGGGCGACAGATAGGCGTCGACGACGGCCGTGTCACCGCGTGGGACGAGCTTCATCAGCGGGCTGACCTCGCTGGAGAGCGAAATCTGCGGGAAGCCGATGCGGGCTGCCAGCTCGCCGACGGCTTGTTCGTGGGCGGGGTGGAGGTGGCTGTGCATGCAGACGACGGCGACCGCGCGGATCCCGGAGTCGTACGCCTCCTGGAGGGGCCCGGCGAGGGTGTCCAGGTCGGGGGCGCGCAGGACCGTGCCGTCGGCGGCGATCCGTTCGTCGACCTCGATGACACTCTCGTACAGCAGCTCGGGCAGTTCGATCGCGCGGGCGAAGATGCGGGGGCGGTTCTGATAGGCGATGCGCAGGGCGTCGCGGAAGCCGCGGGTGACGACGAGGAGGGAGCGCTCGCCCTTGCGTTCCAGGAGGGCGTTGGTGGCGACGGTGGTGCCCATACGGACGGCTTCGATCTCCCCGCCCTCGTCGAAGAGCTCACGCACACCCGCGACCGCCGCGTCTGCATACCTGGCGGGGTTCTCGGACAGCAGCTTGTGCGTGAGCAGGCGGCCGTCCGGGCGCCGCGCGACGATGTCGGTGAAGGTGCCGCCTCGGTCGACCCAGAACTGCCAGCCTGTCACGTCTGTTCCCCGCTTCCGCCCTGCTCAGAGCGCCCGGAGGCCGTTGATCACGTCGCGCAGAATACTCTCGTCCGGTAGTTCGGCAGGGGGTACGGGGCGTGTCACATGGACCATTTCCTCGTCGACCAGGTCGCCGATGAGGACCCGTACCACTCCGATGGGCAGATCGAGTTCGGTGGCGAGTTCGGCGACCGACTGGGGGGCGTCGCGGCAGAGTCCGACGATGTCCACGTGTTCCGGGGACAGCGTCTGGTCCGCTTCCGGGTCGTCGGCGTGTGGTTCCGTGACGACCACCGCGATCAGGTCGAGGCGGTGCTGGGCCGGACTGGTGGTGCGGCCGCGTGTCATGGCGTACGGACGGACCACCGGTCCGGCCTCGTCGTCGAACCAGTGGCGTTTTCCCTGACCGTCTCCGCTCATGTCATCCCACTACCCGCCCGAAGGCAGATCGGTGCGCGGAGTGGCTGCCAGATGTACGCCGACCCGCTTGACGAGGAGCGTCATTTCGTACGCGACCTGCCCGACGTCGGAGTCGGCATCCGAGAGGACGGCGAGGCAGCTGCCGTCACCGGCGGCCGTGACGAACAGGAAGGCCTCGTCGAGTTCGACGACGGTCTGCCGGACGCTGCCCGCCTCGAAGTGGCGGCCGACGCCCTTGGCGAGGCTGTGGAAGCCGGATGCGACGGCGGCCAGGTGCTCGCTGTCCTCGCGTGTCAGATCCTTGGAGGCCCCGGTGGGAAGGCCGTCGCCGGAGAGCACGATCGCCTTGCGGATGCTGGCGACGCGGTCCACCAGTTCGTCGAGAAGCCAGTTCAGTTCGCCTGACGCCGTGCCGGTCGTGGTGGGTCCTGCGGCCTTCGGTGCGGTCATCGACCGTCCCCCTTTGTCGTTCCTGGTGCTGTGCCGTCCTGGGCCTCGTCGCCCGCGGCGTTCTCCTGGCGGCCGCGCTGCCAGCCCCGCTGGAGCGAGGCCATCCGGTTGCGTACCTCGTCGGCGTCGCGGTCGGCAGAGTCCGCTCCCGTGCCGTTGCGAGCCTTGTCCCGCTCGGTTCGGCGTTCGGGGCCGGCCTTCAACTGCGGGGCCAGATTGGCCTGTCGGACGCGGCGGGGCAGTGGGCCCACACCCGATTCTGCCTCTCCCGTCATGGCGTCGGAGCGCGGGGTGGTCTCGCCCGTAATCGGCGACGCGGAGGTACGACGGGTGCGCTTGGGGAGGGCGGGGGCATCGCGGAGGCCGGGCGCCTCACGCAGACCGGCGGTCTCTCGCGCGCCGGAGGCTTCGCGAAGGCCAGGGGCCTCGGAGCGCTCGCCGCCACGCCGTGCCGGGGTCTCGCGGCGCTCACCGCGGCGGGCCGGCAGCGGCTTCGCGCCGTCGAGCTCGAGCGCGCCGCGCTCCGTCGGCTCCAGGTTCTGCACCGGCTCCAGACTCTGCAGTGGCTCGAAGTCCATGGCGAGTTCCTCGTCCGTCTCGTCGCGCCGCGACCTCGTCTGGGTCACGGGGCGGCCGTGCGAGCTGACGAGCTTGGGGGCCCGACGCCTCGGCAGCGGGACGGGGGCGACATCCGCAAGGTCGTCGTCGCCGGAACGGGCGGGCTCGCCACTGCTGTCGCCCGCCTGCTGGTGCGGCTCGCCAGGGACGCCGACGATGGAGCGGCGCGGCCGGAACAGTCCGCCGCGCTCGCTGTCCTCGTCGTCGAGGGCGCCCGGGAAACCGGTGAGGGTGTCGAGCCCCCGGTCCAGGTCGACCGGAGCCTCCAGTTCGACCGGACCGTCCAGGATCGAGGCGGGCAGGCCCGGGAGCCTCACCGGCGCCTGGGAGAGCGCCGCCGTGCGGCCCTCCTCGCTCTCGCCCTCCTTCGAGGGCAGCGCGCGGTCGAGGCGGAAGCCGATGCCGTTGGTGTCCGGGACGTCGTCCGTGAGCAGCGCGTCGGGCATGAACACGACCGCGGTGGTCCCGCCGTACGGGGACGGCTGGAGGGAGACACGGACGTTCTGCCGCTGGGCGAGCCGGCTGACCACGAAGAGGCCGAGCCGGTCGGTGTCGGAGAGTTCGAACTCGGGGGTCTCGGCGAGGCGCAGGTTGGCGTCGAGGAGCGCCTCGGCGGCCATGCCCAGGCCGCGGTCGTGGATCTCCAGCGTGAAGCCGTTGGCGACACGCTCGCCGTGGACCTGGACGGCGGTGTGCGGGGGTGAGAACACCGTGGCGTTCTCCAGGAGTTCGGCCACCAGGTGGGTGAGGTCGGCGACCGCGGGTCCTGTGACGGCGACGCGCGGAAGACGCCGCACCTCGATGCGTTCGTAGTCCTCGACCTCGGCGACGGCGGCGCGGACGATGTCCATGAGCTGGACCGGCTTGCGCCACTGCCGGGACGGGGCGGCGCCGGAGAGGATCACCAGGCCCTCGGCATGGCGGCGCATGCGCGTGGTCAGGTGGTCGAGGCGGAAGAGGTCGGCGAGTTCGTCGGTGTCCTCGGTCCTGCGCTCCATCGTGTCGAGCAGGGTGAGCTGCTTGTGGAGCAGGACCTGGCTGCGGCGGGCGAGGTTGACGAAGACCTCGGAGACACCGTCGCGCAGTTCGGACTGTTTGACGGCGGCCTCGACGGCGGCGCGCTGAAGGGTGTTGAGTGCCTGGCCGACCTCGCCGATCTCGTTCTTGTCGTACTCCAGGCGCGGCACTTCGGTCTCGACGTCAACCTGTTCACCGGCGGAGAGGCGGCGCATGACACTGGGCAGCCGGACGCCGGACGCCTCGTGGGCCTCCAGGCGCAGTCGGCGCAGATCGCGGATGAGGCTCCGGCCGATGCGTACCGAGAGGAAGAACGAAAAGAGCAGGGCGACCAGGCCGAGGACGCCGACGACGGCCGCCTTGACGATGAGGTCCATCGCTACCGGCTGGACGCGGTCCTGCAGGCGGTCACCGGCCTGGTCGTTGAGGGTGGCGAGCTCGCTCAGCACGCTGCCCGCGGCGGCGTCCCAGCTCTTGGCGCTCACGGAACGGGGCGTACTGGGGTCGGAGTTGATGATGGACTGCTCGGCGGAGTGCAGCGAAGCGGTGGAGGCGTTCTTCCAGAACCTGTCGTAGCGTTCGCGTTCCGCCGCGGGCATCACCGGCAGGCTGATGTCGTACATCAGGGTGCGCTGCGCGATCAGGTCGGAGATGTCGCGGATCTCTTCGCGTGTGAGCTCCCCGACCACAAGGGCGGAGCCGAGCAGGGCGTCCTCGCGGGAGAGGAGTTCGCGGGCGCGGGTGATGTTGACGAGGGCGCGGGCCTGCGTGTCCATCTCCACGTTGTCCACCCCGTCGAGGGAGGCCAGCAGGGCGTAGCAGGGGTCGACCAGGCGGTTGTAGCGGTCGAGGGCCTGGAGGCGGGTGACCGTGCCCTCCTCGACGCTGCGGCGCAAGGAGTCGACGCCGTCGAAAGCGTCCAGGACGGCGGTGAGGCGTTCGCCATCGCCCTGGTCCAGTTCGTCGCGGACGTCGGGGTCCTTCGCGTTCTTGCGGATCTTGACGATGGCGTCGTCGGTGGCGCTGCGGGTGCTGCGGAGCGCGGAGAGTGCGTCCGACGCCCGCGGGTCGGCCAGATAGACGAGAGTTTGGCGGCGTTCCTGCTGCAGGACACGGACGGTGTCCTCGGTGGGGTAACCGATGTCCTCGACAGCGGTCGACACCTGGAACAGCTGAGTGACCGCCCGCCCCGTGAGTACCGTGGCAAAGCCCCAGATCGCTGTCAGGGACACCAGCGGCACGAGAAGCAGCGCCACGATCTTCCGGCGGATCGACTTCCCGCGAAAGCGCATGGCCTCCCCCAGCTCGACCCCCGCCGGCCGGGGGTACACATATGCGTCAACAAACGGCGCGAGCCTACTACCGACCCACAGTTAACTCGAAGACCCGTCCGGAGGGCGAACTTCCGTACCGGCGAAGCGAGATGGTGAGTTGTCCGGGCATTGCGGGAGATTGCCTCCCGCAATCGCGCGACGACCGCTCATACGGATCCGATCGGCACGGCCGGCCAGTTGGCCAGAACTTTTCGATTCCCGGGAATCTTCAGGACACGCCGTTCGTCCTTCTCTTCGGGAAATGGGGGCGGAATCGGCCACACGAGCCGCATCCCGCAACTGGGCGGGTAAAACAGCGCAAGCCGGGCAGCCACTGGGGAGCCGTGTGTTCGGACACGGGGCGAGCGGTCTGCTGGCGGTGGGGAGTGACACGTTGATGGGCACGGCGGAGCAGCGCGAGGCGCCCACGGAGAGCAGTGCGCCGCACCTGGCGGCGCGGCGGAGTGCCGAGGCACTGGATCGCGACATTCCGGCGCACGGAGGCGGGACCGGGCCCGCTGGGCACGCCACGGCTCAAGAACAGCCGTACTACCGGCCATTGTGGATCGAGGAGTCCGCGCGGCGCCGCCGAATGCCCGATCCGGTGCGCACAGCTGCGGTGCGGGCGGTGCTGATCATCGCCATGACGCTGATCCAGGCGATGGTGGCGTTCCTGTGCACTCTGACCGGATCATGGCTGGCGTTCCCGATGGTCCTCAGTAGCGTGGCGAGCACCGTGGTGGCGACGTGGGCCGCCCTCGACGTCTGGGTGACGCGCCAGGTGTGGAACCAGCGCAACGGCGTGGTGTCGGCACCGAGCAGCACCGCCCGATCCCTGCGGCGCGAGCGGCGCAGGGCGCGTGCCGCGGAGCGGGCTCAGGAGAGCATACGCCGACGGGGCGAGGCGGGGCAGTTGTCGCACCCTTGAGGGAGCCGAGGTCGTAGAGGACCAGGCGGTGCAGCTCGGCCCACACCCCGGCCTCGCCCCACTCGGTGAACCGGCGCTGGGCCGCGGCCACCGGCGCAGGGCGACCGCTGACCCGCGAACACGAAAGCGGCGGGCCCGAGGGCCCGCCCGTTTGCCGACTTGTGACGGTCAGGCCCTGGCGTACTCCCAGCCGCCGCAGTCGTACGGGGTGCCGCTGGACGTGTCCTGCAGGCAGGCGCGGATCTGCAGGGTGGTGCCCTCCGCGAAGGACAGGTTCCAGTCGTGGGCGACGGCGTAGCCGTAGCCGTTGTAGTACGAGTGGGTGGCGGAGCTCGAGTTGTAGCGCCACTGGGCGGCGGTGCCGTGGCCGTCCTTCTTCATGTCGAGGGCGGTGAGGATCTCTCCGTCCTGGGCGAACTCGGTCTTCGCGGTCGGCGAGGTGATGGCGTTGTAGGCCTCGTAGATGTACCCGTCAGCCTGTGCCGGGGCCGTGGCCAGGACGAGCGCCGACGCGGAAGCCGCGGCTATCCCGAGGACAGTCGTCAGACGACGATAGGGAGTGCGCAAGGCAGAGTCCCTCTCTTCGGACAACTGGTCGAGCCTGAACTTACCTGAGAGGAAAGGGAGTTCATCGCCGAATTTCTCCGTGTCCGGCAGTGCGCCAGGCAACGGGAGGGGTCGTTGGCGACCGTTACAGGTCATCTCAATTGGCCAGGTGGGCCCTCGGCTGGACCGCCTGATCCTCGACGAACCCGACTCCCGCGGCGAAGAACGCAAGACCGAGCACGTCCTCGCTGTCGCAAAGCACCGCCTGCGCCCACGCCGCGGAGCCGCATGTCAACACAGTCCCGCGCCCCTAGGGGGTTGCAGGTGCCGGGCGTTTGAACATCCGCGTTGCCGTGATCTCGCTGTGCACCGCCTCGTCCTCATGAGGCTGCCGCGGCAGTCCCGGCCGGAGGTGTTCCTCCACGCTGATGTACTTCAGCCCGGCGCGCAGGTCGGCGTCGTTGCGCAATCGGATGACCAGCGGGAACTCGGCGAGCGCGGTCGTGTCGAACAGGCCGGTGGTGTAGAGGAGCTGGACACCGAGCGCGTCCGAGACAGCCCTCTGCAACTCCAGCAGGTACGTCGCGTTGGCGCGCCCGATGGGGTTGTCCAGGAACAGCGTTCCGGCGTGCCGGTGCTTGTCGCGGCCCCGGTCGTTGCTGCGCAGCGCCGCCATCGTGCAGTACAGCGCGATGGCCGCGGTGAGCAGCTGACCGCCGGAGAACACGTCGCCCATCTGTCCGACGGGGACGCGCTCGGCTCGCAGCACGGCGTCCGGCTTGAGGATCTCGACGGCGATGCCCTTGGGCTGGAGCGCGGCGCTGACTCCGCGCAGCAGCAGCGACATGCCGTCGCGGCGCATGTCGGAGTTCTTCTTGACCGCCGCGCGGGTGGCCTCGTCGACGACCTCGCCCAGCCGCTCGGTGAGCGTAGCCTGGTCGGGCTCCTCGAAGCGGATGCGCAGGAACTCCTGCCCGGACCACTCGCCGAGCCCCTCGGGAAGCCGGGAGAGCCGCTGAGCGGACCGCAGGGTCGCCAGCGCGGACTCCACGAGCCCACGCAACCGGTCGACGATCGAGTCCCGGTTGCGTTCCAGTTGCTCCAACTCGTCGGTGAGGACCCGCAGTCGGGGCGCGAACGCGTCCGCCCACTTCTGCGCGTGCTCGGGCAGCGCGGAAGCGGGCAGCTCGCGGATCTGCTGCCGAGCGGGGGTGCGCACCTGCTCGTACCGTGTGGAGTTCGCATGCCGTACGAGGACATCGCTCGCCTCGCGCACGGCGGCCTCGGCGGCCGAGAGGTCGGCGGCGCAGCCGCGCAGGGAGCGGCGGGTCTCGGCGGCGGAGTGCCGTGCCTCTTCGAGGGTGCCGGGGTAGGGCTCGGGTTCCTCGTGCTCCTCCTCGGCATGCTCCCGCAGCAGGTCCCTGAGGAGGGCGGCCGTCTCGTCGAAGCCGCCGGCCGCGTCCTCGGCCGCGCGGTGGGCGTCGAGCAGCTCGGCGTGTGCCTCGCGCGCCTGGCTCAATGCCTCGGTCCGGGAGGCGAGTTCGGTGGTCGCGGTGCGCAGCAGGCTCTGCGCGTGCTCGGCGTCGCGCGGGACCAGCTCCTCGGCCAGCTCGGTGTGGACCTCGCCGTCCTCGGGCGCATGCCGCTCGGCCTCGCCGCGCAGCCGTCCGAGCTGCTCGCTCGCGGTGGACATGCGGGTCTCCAGGAGCTGCACGAGCTCTTCGGCACGCGCGGCGGCGGCCTGCCGGGAGGGCCCGTCGGAACCGTCCGGCGACTCCAGGAGTGTCGCCGCGCGGGTGCGCACCTTGTTGCTGAGCCGGTCCAGCTCCGCGAGCGCCGCGCTCTCATCGCTCTCGGCCCGCGCCTGCTCAGCCCTCAGGTCGGCACCGACACCGACCTTCTCGTACAGCTGGGACGCGGCCCGGTAGGCCTCACGCAGGGCGGGCAGCGACGACTTCGCAGGGCCCGCCTCGTCCTCCGGTACGTCATCGGGGGCGCCGGCGATCTCCGCGCGCTCGGCACGCAGCGCGCGGGCCGTACGGCGGGCGTCGTCGGCGGCGCGCTGGGCGGCGCGGCGGTCCTCGTCCGCGGCGCGGGCACGCTCCAGGCAGACCTGGGCGCGGGCCTCCGATTCCGTTGCCTCGTCGGCGAGTTCGCGCAGCTTGACCTGCCAGCCGGCCCGCTCGCGCAACCGGAAGGCGAGCCCGGCGAGTGCGTCGGCGGCGCGCCGGGCCCGCTGGGCGGCCTCCTGCCGCTCGTCCCGTACGTGGGCCGCCTCGGCCGCCGCCTCGTCGGCCTCCGCCCGGACGGTCCGCGCCTCGGCGAGCTCGGCCTCGGCCTCCTCGGCGAAGGCGCGCGCGTCCCGGGCGGCCGCGGCGAGCTCGACGAGCCGTCCCGCGGGGCAGCCGGTCCGCCAGGATGCCAGCCGCGCGGCCAGCTCGCGGTCCTTGCCGAGCCGGGCCGCGAGCGCCCGGATCTCCTCGTCCCGCTGGGTCGCGCGGGCGCGCAGCGCCTGCCGCTCCTCGTCGGCGGCGTGCTCGTCGTGCATGGCGGGGTTCGGCGGTACGAGGAACACGTCGCCATCGCCCGCGCCGGGGGCCGGAGTCGGAGCGAGCAGTGCGGCGGCCGTACCGACGGCGACGGCGGACCGCGGCAGCAGGGCGGCCTCGCTGAGCGCCTCGCGGGCCCGGGTGTGCGTGTCCGGGTCGGTGATGATCACGCCGTCCACCAGCTCCGGCCTGGCGGCCAGAACGCGCGCGTGGTCGGCGGGGTCGACGGCCTGTGCGAGGTAGCGCCAGCCGGGCAGCGCCGGGATTCCGTGCTCGCCGAGGTACTCGACCGTGGCCAGGACGTCCGGCCCGGGCGGCAGCAGCCCGCCGTCACCGAGTGCCCCCAGGATGCGTGCGTCGTCCGCCGCGGCGGTCCGCAGCTCGAAGAGCTGGCGCTCGGCCGAGGCGACAGAGTCGTCGAGGAGCTCGCGGAGCTCGTCGGCGTAGTGGTCCAACTGCTCGGGGGTGAGGGGGCCTTCGGCCGGGGGCCAGGTATCGGCACGCGCCACGCCGGAACCGCCGCCCGGGCGGCCGGCCACTGCGCCGACGGCCTGCCGGACGCTTCCTGAGCCGGCGCCCACCGCGCCACCGGTCTGCCGACCGGAGGCACCCCGGTCGTCGGCTCCGGTCGCGCCGCCCTCGGTGCCGTCACCGGCGCCGGAACGGTGTCGCGTCGTGCGGGCACCGCCCTGGCTGCCATCACCGTTGTCCTCGGGTGCGGCCCCGCGCCCGCCCGAACCGTCGGCTCCCGCTCGCGGCACCGGCACGCCGCCACGCCCGGCGCCGGAGGCGTCCGGCAGGCTGAGCAGCTCTGCCAGCCGCTCCTCTCCCGCCAGCGCCTCCGCCGTACGCCGCTCCGCGTCGTACGCCCGCTCGGCGGCAGTCGCCGCATCGGCCGCGCGCGCCGCCGTGAGCTCCGCGCGGGACTCGGTGGAGGCCGCCTCCCGCGCATGCTCCGAAGCGCGTCGCGAGGCCTCGCGTGCGGTGTCCCAGGCGGCGACGGCCGACTTCTCGGCGTCGCTGGCGGCGAGGGCAGCGCGGGCCGGGTCGGCGTCGGGGGCGCTGTCGTCGAGCCAGCCCGCGCGGACCGCCTCGGCGGTCTCCTGCTCGACCTCGGTGAGCCGCTGGCGCAGATGCCCGACCTCGCTGCGGGCGCGCTGCGCGGCGGTGGCCGCCGCGGTCGAGTCGGCGTACGCGCTCTCACCGACCTCCTGGAGCCCGGTGGACCGCTCCTCCTCCTCGTTGGCGAGCGCCTCGGCGCCTTCGGCGGCGCGGTGCAGGGCGCGTACGAGGTCGGCGGCGGCCTTGGCGCGCGCGGCGAGCGCGGGCGCGGCGTCCCGCTCGGCCTCGCGGATCGCGGCGGCCACGCGCGCGGAGCGGTCGGCGGCGGCGCGGTGCCGCAGCACGGCCTCGGCGGCCTGCCAGGCGGCGTGCAAGGTGCGCGCGTCGGCCAGCTCACGCTTCTGCGCGGCGGCGGACTTCTCCGCCCCCGCGAGCGCCAACGAGGCGTGCCGGTAGGCGAGTTCGGCGGCGATCAGCGCGCTGCGTTCGCGGGCACCCTCGGCGTGCGTGACGGCGTACGCGGCGGCGGTCACGCGCTGCGCGAGTTCACCGGCGCGCACGCGCTCCTGCACGGCCCTCGCGGACAGCCTCCGCGCGAGCGTCCGGGTACGCCGCTCGGCGCCCGCGTGGATGTCGCGCGCGCGTGCCCGTGCCTCGGCGGCGTCGACGATCCGGCCGAGCAGATCCACGGACCCGGCGGTGAAGTCGCGCTCGGCGATCAGCTCGGCGCGCCGGCCCAGCTTGTTGCCGAAGCCGCCGACCAGGTCGGCGAGCCCGTCCGTGTCCCGGGTGTCGGTGACGGCACGCAGCAGCAGATCCGTGAAGTCGGAGTCCTTCTTGACGGCGAAGAGACCGGCTGCCTCGCCCTCGTCGGCGTTCATCTCCCGCTGGTAGCGGAAGAGTTCGGGGTCAAGGCCCAGGTCGCCGAGGTGCTCGTTCCAGCGGTCGTGGATCTCCTCCCAGTGCACTTCGAGGTGCGGGTACGCCTTGCCCGCCTCGCTGATCGCATCCCGGAAACCCTTCATGGTGCGCCGCCGCCCCTGCGCGCCGGAGGCCCCCTCGACGGGCGTGCGCACGGCGGTGGCCTCGGCCACCGGCAGATTGTCCAGGCTCAGCCCCGGCCCGGGCCGGAACGAGTACCAGGCCTCGGCGAACTTCCTCGGGTCGTTGGAGACCTGCCGCCCCCGCCACTCGCTCACCTTGCCGACCACGACGCACTCGCCGGTCAGTGTGTGCTGCCACTCCAGCGCGACATGCCCGCAGTCGTCGGCGAGCAGGAACTTGCGCAGCACACCGGAGCTGGCACCGCCCAGCGTGTTCCGGTGGCCCGGGAGCATCACCGAGAAGATCAGCTTGAGCAGCACCGACTTGCCGCCGCCGTTCTCCAGGAAGAGCACCCCCGCGGGCGCGGGCCGGCGCGGCGGCCCGATGGGCTCCTCCTCGAAGAACTCCGCCTGGGTGGGCGCGGGATCGGGCACGGGCTCGCCGACACCCCGCAGGTCAAGCACGGTGTCGGCGTAGCGCGCACCGGCAGGCCCGATGGAGTAGAGGCGGACCCGGGACAGCTCGTACATGGCGGCGGACTCTCGTCGTAAGTCTGGGGTGGATCGAGGAAGTTCAGGCTGCGCGGCCTGTTCAGGAGTGGAAGGGCAGTCCGGCTCCGGCCGCCAACTCCAGGTCGTCGCTGTCCTCGGCGGGCAGCAGCGTCGCAGTGCCGTCGGTCACCGGGACTATGCCCAGCTCGAGGAGCTCGGCCATGGCCGCGCTGCCGGCCATGTCGCGGACCTGAAGCTGATAGCGGGCCGTCGTCCGGTACGTCCCTCCGCCGTCGTCCCCGGTGCGCTGCAGGAACCCGGAGTCGGTGAGGAACGCGACGGCCTTGCCGACGATGCCGGTGGTCGAACCGGCCAGTCTTCGCGCGTCCTTGGTGGCACCGGTGGAGCTGCGCCGCGCCCAGATCCGCCAGGCCGCCTCCAGGTCGGGTGCGTCCGTGGCCGGGTCGGTGTTCTCGCCCTGCTCCTCGGCCCGCTCCTCCAGACGACGACAGGCCTGCCGTACGAACGCGTCGACGCCGTTGACCGAGACGCGCCCGATGTACCCGTCGTCCGCGAGGTCCTCGGGGCGCGGGAACGCCATGGCGGCGACGGCGAGATGCGCGAGCCCGTGCAGGAACCGGTCCCCGGAGTCGGCCGACGCGCGACGCGCGTAGTCGCCCATCCGGACGGCGAACACGGAGTCCTCCGCGGCGGTCACGGCCATGCCCGCGCGCGGGGACACCTCCAGGACGACCAGCCCGAGCCCGGCGGCCACGGCGTCGGCGAGCCGCGCGAACGGCGGGTCCTCGCGGTAGCGCCGCAGCAGCTCCGCGTACTCCTGGTCGCGCGCCGGCTGCAGCTTGGGCTGCAGCCCGAAGGCAACGAGCCGCGCCGCGTCGGCGGCGTCGGCGGGTGTGACGGGCGCGTTCGCCGGAGCGGCGACTGCCTCCGGCTCACTCCACTCGACGTGCTCGGTCACGGTTGGGGCTCCTTGATCTGAAGAACGGGGGCGAGGGCAGCCCCGCACGGGGCGTTGGGCGTGACCTCGTGCGGCTCCGCCGCGTGGGCGCGATCAGCCACAGCCGGCCCGCGGCAAGAGGACGACCGGCGGTTCACGCCGCCTCCGTCCGGTCGGCCGCCATCCCGGCCGCGTCCAGCAGGGCCATCCCCACGATGAGATCCGCCCCGCCGAACTCGGGATCGTCCAGCTCGGTCCCGTCGTCCACGGCGAACAGCAGCTTCTCCTCGCCCTGCCGGTACGCGGTACCGACCGGCGGACTGGCCGCGTGGACGGCCAACAGGGCAACGAGGTAGGGCAGTTCAGGGTCGCGGCGGCGGGCCTCGGCCAGCAGCCCGGACAGCCGCCGCGGCGCATCGGCCGGCAGGTCGAGCAACTCCATCGCGCCGGCGAGCTGCTCCTCGCTGAACCGACTGTCGTCGGGGGTGGCGATGAGATCGGGCTCGGGCATCTCCGCCCCGAGGTGCTCCCGCTCCAGCGGCGGCGTCAGCAGAATGTCGACCAGGTCCCCCACCCGTACGGCCACAGGCGTGCGCAAACCCGTCCCGCGCGCGAAGAACGCGTCCGTCACGCGCAGCGCCTGCTCCACGGGCAGCGGCAGCACGGGCGCCACGAGATGACCGTAGAGGTCGATGCCGGAGGTCGTCATGGGGGTGGCGAAGGCCTGCCGGTCCTGCTCGGCGCGGAACAGCGGGCCGGCCTCCAGGAGCCGGGACTGCAGTTGCGTATGCCTGCGGATGCAGTCCTTGACGATGTCGACGAGCTCGGCGGCGCGGCGCTTCTGCTCGGGGTCCTCGGACTCGTCGCGGGCCTTGCGGATGTTGGTGAGGATCGCGTTCTCATGGCGGTAACGGTCGGCGACGTGGTCGAGGGCCTCGACGATCATGTCGGGCACGGCCTGGAGCCAGTCGACGGCGCGCACATTGCGCCGGGTCGCGTCGAGGGCCCTGCGAAGCGTCTCCGAGTACTGCACGGTCCGGTAGCGTGCCTGCTCGGCGGCGAGCTGGGCGTCGGCGAGCCGACCGCGGCTGATCAGCACCTCGAGTTTGACCTCGGCGGCGATCTGCGCACTGGTGACGTCGGTGTCGAGGGCGCCGACGAGGACGTTGACCGCTTCGTCGGTCGTCCGGAGATAGACACTCCCCCCGTATCCGGGCACCTCCTCGATCAGCTTGAAGTCGTAGTCGCGGCGCACATAGGAGCCGTCCGGAGCGAAAGTGCCGTATACGGCGCGGAAGCCGCGGTCGACACTGCCGACGTTGATCAGGTTCTCCAGCACCCAGCGGGCCACGCGCTCGTGCTCGGCGACGGGCCGCCGCGGGGCCTGGGCGGCGATGCGCGGGATGAGCCTGGCCACTATCTGGTCGTGGTCGGCGCCCGTGTCGAAGTCCATGTTCAGTGTGACGAGGTCGATGGCGGCGAGGGCGACCTCGGCCATCCCGTACACCGTGTACTCACCCGCGAGGTTCGCCTTGCGTACGTCGAGGTCGTGCAGTGGCGCGGTGCAGGCGAGCGCGCGCAGCCGCCGCGCCAGGCCCTCGTCGGCGGCCGGGCCCGGAGCGGGGCGCGGCCCCGCGCTGAGCTGGGGCGGAACGCTGTCCGTCGATGCAGGCGAAGTCACGGTGCACAGACTAGGTCCTCGGTCTGACAACGGTCGAAACGACGCAGAAGGCCCTGACTGTACCGCTGCTTCATGATCGCGGCCGATCCCCGGTGACCTGTGCCGCGTGGCCGGGGAACGAGTCGTCGCCCCGTGCCTCGCGCTCGTCGCGTCCCGACTCAGCCGATACCCTGCCCGCCGTCGGCCACCCGCCGCGCGTACACGTCCACGAGCCCCTTGAGCGAGTCGTCGAGATAGACCGCGAGCAGCCGCTCGGCTCCGTCCCGGTCACCCGCCTCGAGGGTCCGGAGGATCTCACGGTTACGTGCGAGATAGGGCTCGTGGAGGCGCTGCGGGTCGTCCACCACGTGGAAGGCAAGGCGCAGTTCGGCGAAGACGCTGCGCATCAGCTCATCGGTGCGGGCGCTCCCGGCGAGCGCGACCAGCTCCCGGTGGAAGTGGATGTTGGCGGTGGAGACACCTTTCCAGTCACCTTCGCGTGCCGCCCGCCGCCCGTCGGCGACGGCCTGGGCGAGGCCGTCCACGGCGTACGGCGGCTCGCCGAGGCCGCGGACCACGGCGCACTCGACGAGACCACGGGTGCGGTAGATGTCCTCGACGTCCTCGACGGTCAGCACCCGGACGAAGACCCCGCGATTGAGTTCGTGCACGAGCAGCCGCTCATGCGTGAGCAGCCGGAACGCCTCGCGCAGGGTGTTGCGCGAGACGCCTAGCGCCCCTCCGATGCTGTCCTCGGACAGCCGCGTGCCGGGCGGGAAGAAGCCCTCGGCGATGCGACTCCTGAGGATGTCGGAGACCCGCTCGGCGGTGCTGGTGCGGCCCAGCAGGGCGCGATCGTCGGCCAGTCCCGTCAGCTCTGCCATGCCCGGAATTCAATCGCAGATACAAGAACGAAACAACATGGGTATTGAGGGATCGTTCAACGATCCTCTACCTTGGCGGTCAGGCGCCGACCGCTCGACCGCACCGCATCCCTCTGCACCGCTGCGGCGCCCACCGCTTCCGCACGGCACGGCCCCGTTCTCGACTCCCGCACGGCACGGCTCAATCCCCAGCACCCTCCGTCCCTCACTGTGAGGTGCCCATGAGCACGACCCCTCCGCCCCAGGCCCTGACAGCCGACACCCGGCCCGGCACCGGTGAACTCGCCGTTCAGGAAGGCGCGTTCGCCTGGCTGCGCGCGCTCGGTCCGCGCGGCCGCCGCGCCTTCGCCGGCGCGTTCGGCGGCTACGCCCTCGACTCCTACGACTACTTCACACTGCCGCTCAGCATGGTCGCGCTGGCGGCCTACTTCGGCCTGGACAGCGGCCAGACCGGCCTGTTCACCACGGTCACGCTGGTCGTCTCGGCGGTCGGCGGCGCCGTCGCCGGTGTGGTCGCGGACCGGATCGGACGTGTCAAAGCGCTGATGATCACCGTGGCCACCTACGCGGTGTTCACCGTGGCCTGCGGTTTCGCGCCCAACTACGAGACTCTGCTGGTGTTCCGCGCCCTCCAGGGCCTCGGTTTCGGCGGCGAGTGGGCGGTCGGCGCAATCCTGGTCGCCGAGTACGCGAGCCCCAAACACCGGGGCCGTACGCTCGGCGCGATCCAGAGCTCCTGGGCCGTCGGCTGGGGGCTCGCCGTGCTCGTCAACACCCTTGTCTTCCAGTTCCTGGACGCGGATCTGGCCTGGCGCGTGATGTTCTGGACCGGCGCGCTGCCCGCGTTGCTCGTCCTTTGGGTGCGGCGCCAGGTGCATGACGCCCCGGAGTCGGCCGAGCGCCGCGCGGACAGCGCCGAGAAGGGCTCGTTCACCGCGATCTTCAAGCCGGGCAGGGACGGCGCGCCCGGGCTGCTGCGGACGACGGTCTTCGCGGGCCTGCTCTCCACGGGAGTCCAGGGCGGCTACTACACGCTGGCCACCTGGGTGCCCACGTACCTCAAGACGGAGCGCGGACTGTCGGTCGTCGGCACCGGCACGTACCTCACGTTCCTGATCTCCGGAGCCTTCATCGGCTACCTCACGGGCGGCTATCTCACCGACAAACTGGGCCGCAAGCGCAACATCCTGCTCTTCGCGATCCTCTCCGCGGCATGCATCCTCGCGTACGCGAACATCCCCAGCGGCGCCAACACCCTTCTCCTTGTGCTCGGTTTCCCGCTCGGCTTCTGCATGTCGGCGATCTTCAGCGGCTTCGGCTCGTACCTCAGTGAGCTGTACCCGACGGCGGTGCGCGGCACGGGGCAGGGCTTCACGTACAACACGGGACGGGCCGTGGGCGCCGTCTTCCCCACCACCGTCGGCTTCCTTGCCGACAGCTGGGGCGTGGGCGGCGCGCTGGTCTTCGGCGCCATCGGCTACGCGCTCGCCGCACTGGCCCTGATCGGACTCCCCGAGACCCGTGGGAAGGAACTCCTGTGAACGACACAGTCCAGGACCGCCCGGTGAGCCTGCTGGAAATCGACGGCCACGCGCACGCGTGGACACCCAACGAGGCGCGCGCCCAGTTCCGTTCGGGCGTGTCGGGCCCCACCGCCGGAGTCGCCGCGGGCCACACCCAGGCGAACCTGATCTCGGTGCCCGCCGACTGGGCCTACGACATGCTGCTGTTCTGTCAGCGCAACCCGAAGCCCTGTCCGGTCCTCGACGTCACCGACGCCGGTTCCTGGAGCACTCCGCTCGCTCCGGGCGCCGACCTGCGCACCGATCTGCCGCGCTACCGGGTGTGGGAACACGGCGAGTTGGTCGACGAGCCCACCGACGTGGTCGACCGCTGGCGCGACGACCTGGTCTCGTTCCTCATCGGGTGCAGCTTCACCTTCGAGTGGGCGCTGAGCGAGGCGGGCGTGCCGATGCGCCACATCGAGCAGGGCCGCAACGTGTCCATGTATGTGACGGGGCGCCAGTGCCGTCCGGCCGGGCGGCTGCACGGCCCGATGGTGGTGTCGATGCGCCCTGTCCCGCCGGAGCATCTGGCCGCGGCGATCAGGGAGAGCAGCCTGCTGCCCGCCGTGCACGGCAGCCCGGTGCACTGCGGGGAGCCGTCGGGGCTGGGCATCGAGGACCTCTCGCGCCCCGACTTCGGCGATCCGGTGGACGCCGCACCGGACGACATCCCGGTGTTCTGGGCCTGCGGAGTGACACCGCAGGCGGCCGTGATGGCGTCCCGCCCGCCCTTCGCGATCACCCACGCGCCCGGCCAGATGTTCCTCACGGACACCCGCGACGAGCAGTACCGCGTGGTCTGAGAACAGCCGACGACATCACGGCCCGACGAAGGAGAAGACCCACCTCATGACCCCGATCGATCTCAACGCCGACCTCGGCGAGGGCTTCGGCCGCTGGCGCCTCACCGACGACGAGCAGCTGCTGTCCGTCGTCACCAGCGCCAATGTGGCCTGCGGTTTCCACGCCGGCGACGCGTCCACCATGCGGCGGGTGTGCGAGCTGGCGGCCGAGCGCGGTGTGCGGATCGGCGCCCAGGTCTCCTACCGGGACCTGGCGGGGTTCGGGCGGCGAGCGATGGACGTGCCGCCCGACGAGCTGGCCGCCGAAGTGGCGTACCAGATCGGCGCCTTGGAGGTGTTCGCGCGCGCGGCGGGCACGCGCGTGTCCTACGTGAAGCCACACGGCGCGCTCTACAACCGCGTCGTGCACGACGAGGAACAGGCGGGGGCGGTCGTCGACGGCGTCGTGCTCGCGGACGCCGGCCTGCCCGTCCTCGGCCTGCCCTCCTCCCGCCTCCTGAAACTGGCCGAGCAGGCGGGACTGCCCACCGCCACCGAGGCGTTCGCGGACCGCGCGTACACCGAGGAGGGCACCTTGGTGCCGCGCGCCCAGGACGGCGCGGTGATCACGGACGCGGACACAGTGGTCGAACGCTCGGTGGGCCTGGCCCACTTCGGAACGGTGACCTCCCGCTCCGGGGAGCGCATCCCGGTCCGCGCCCGCTCCCTGTGCCTGCACGGAGACACGCCGGGCGCGGTGGAGCTGGCCCGCCGGGTGCGCGCCCGGTTGGAATCGTCCGGCGTCCGCGTGGAGGCCTTCGTATGAGCGCACTGTCTGCCGGGGACGGGAGGAGGACTCCGTCCGCCGGCGACGGCATGAGGGCGCTGCCCGTCGGCGACCGCGCCCTGCTCGTCGAGGTCTCCTCGGGTGACGCGGCCCAGGCCCTGCACGCCGAACTGCTGCGCCGCCGCGCGGAGGGCTCCCTCTCGGTGCGGGAGATCGTCCCCGCGGCCCGCACGGTCCTCCTGGACGGCCTGGACGACCCCGCGCGCCTGGCGGAGCGGCTCCCGACATGGGACATCCCACCGCTGCCCGCGCGCGCGAACGAGGCGATCGAGATCCCCGTACGGTACGACGGTCCCGACCTGGCGGATGTCGCGGCTCTGTGGGGTGTGCCCGAGCAGCTGGTGCCCGAGATCCACGCGGCGGCCGAATTCCGGGTCGCCTTCTGCGGGTTCGCTCCCGGCTTCGGCTACCTCACGGGCCTGCCGGCGCGCTACGACGTCCCGCGCCGGGCGACTCCGCGTACGACGGTTCCGGCGGGTTCCGTTGCGCTGGCGGGCTCGTACACGGGCGTGTACCCGCGCTCGTCGCCGGGCGGCTGGCAGCTGATCGGGACGACGGACGCCGTGTTGTGGGACCACGCGCGCGTGCCGGCCGCGCTGCTCGCTCCGGGCTCCCGGGTCCGCTTCGTACCGGCGAGGTGCCCGTGACCGACCCGGCCCTCTTGTCAGCGCCGAGGCGCTCATGACCGACCGTGCCCTCTCCGTCGTCCGGGCCGGGGCCCTGACCACCGTCCAGGACCAGGGCCGGCCCGGCCACGCGCACCTCGGCGTGCCGCGCTCCGGCGCCCTCGACGGGCCCGCGGCGGCGCTTGCCAACCGGCTCGTGGGCAACCCCTGCGAAGCGGCCGTTCTGGAGACGACACTCAACGGGTGTGCCCTGCGGCCGCGTTCTGCGGTCACCGTGGCGGTGGCGGGAGCGCCCTGCCCGGTCACCATGGACGGGCGACCGGCCGCCTGGGGAGCGCCCGTACACGTCCCCGCCGGAGCACTGCTGGACGTCGGCCAGGCACGGGCCGGATTGCGCGGCTATGTGGCCGTCTCCGGTGGAGTGGCCGTGGACCCGGTCCTCGGCAGCCGCTCCACGGACCTCCTCTCGGGCCTCGGCCCCCCGCCGCTCTCGGACGGCATGGTGCTCCCCCTGGGCCGCCCGGACACGCTCCACACGCGCGTGGACGTCGTCCCGCATGTCGCTCCGCCCGCCGAACTCGTCCTGCGCGTGACGACGGGCCCGCGCGACGACTGGTTCACGGAGTCGGCCGTGCGCACCCTCCTCACCGGCGCCTACCGGGTGTCGTCCGCGAGCAACCGCATCGGCCTGCGGACGGAAGGGCCCTCACTGAAGAGGGCCGTTTCCGGCGAACTCCCCAGTGAGGGCATGGTTCTGGGCGCCGTCCAGGTGCCACCCGACGGCCGCCCGGTCGTCTTCCTCGCCGACCACCCGACCACCGGGGGTTACCCGGTGATCGCGGTCGTCCGTTCCACCGACCTCGCCGCGGCCGCTCAGGCGGTCCCGGGCACGCCGGTCCGCTTCGTGGCCGTACGCCGCCGCTGAGTGCCCCCGCGCAGCCGCTGAACCGTCATGCCGCGTCCGGCTGTTCGGCCACCGACAGCGCGGCCAGCGCGGACGCGACGGCGTGCGAGGCACTCAGGTCGAGCCGCGCGCTGGTGCCGCGCGCCCGGTGGCGCACCTCGGCGGCGGCGAGGGTGAGCAGCTGCGGCAGCAGGTCCGTACACCGCCGGGCCACCCACCCTGTCCCGGCGGTGGCCAGCCACAACAGACTCGCCGACCGCGTGGGCGCGGGAAATTCGGGCTCGGCCGAGGGCGCGGCCCCCGTGGCGATGCCCTGCTCGGTCAGCAGCGCATGGAACCGCAGGGCGAGTTGCCGGTGCCCCTGTTCCCCCGGGTGGAGCCGGTCCGCGCTCCACATCGCCCGGTCCGTCAGCCACTCCTCCTCCGCGGCATGCAGATGCACCGCCCCGTACCGCTCGGACAGCGCGTGCACGACCGTGTTGACGGCCCGCTGCCGCCGGGCCAGCGGGCGGGCCAGCGCGCCAGGCAGACCCAGCATGGAGCCGGGATCCGGCAGGCAGGCCGTCATCACCACCGCATCCCGAGCCCGGAAGGCCGCGTACACCTTGTCGAGCCGCGCTGCCACGGAGTGAATGTCGAAGGTGCAGCGCAGGGTGTCGTTGACACCGATCACGACAGAGACGACGTCGGGCTCCAAGGCCAGCGCCGCCGGTGTCTGCCGGTCCAGCACATCCCGCGTCTGCGCCCCGCTGACGGCGAGGTTGGTGAACTCCACGGGCGTGTCCGCGGGGGCCAGCCCCTGCGCGAGCAGTGCGGCCCACCCCCGCCAGGCTTCCCCGACCGGGTCGCCGACGCCTTCGGTCAGCGAGTCCCCGAGGGCCACGAACCGCAGCGGTCTCATCCGACGCCCTCCTGCGCGCGCGGGCGCACCGGAACCGTCGCGTCGTGCGCGGCGAGGAAACCCTCCACCGCGGCGTCCCAGCCGAAGCACTCGGCACGCGCGCGTGCGGCCTGCCTGCGCTCACCCTCGGGACGCCCGAGCAGCAGCCGTACCGCGTCCGCGAAGGAGTCCCCGCTGTCCCCCGCGGTGGCCCCGGCGGACCCGACGACCTCCGGCAGGGCGGACAGGGCGCTGGCCACCACGGGCGTGCCGCAGGCCATCGCCTCCAGGGCGGCGAGCCCGAACGTCTCGGCGGGCCCGGGGGCCAGGCACACGTCGGCGGAGGCCTGCAGCGCACCGAGCACGGCGCGGTCGGAGACGTGCCCGAGGAAGGTGACGGGCAGACTCCGCTCCCGGGCGCGCTGTTCGAGCCGGGTCCTGAGCGGTCCGTCCCCGGCCACGACGAGCACGGCCCGCTGTCCGCGCCGCAGCAGCGCCTCCAGCGCGTCGAGTGCCGTGCCCGGCCGCTTCTCGACGGACAACCGGGAGCACATCACGAGCAACGCCTCGTCCGCGCGCGCGTGGTGGGCGCGCAGCCCGGGGTCCCGCAGCGCGGGGTGCCGACCCACCAGATCGACGCCCAGCGGGGCACGTACGACATTGCGGGCGCCGATGCGGACGAACTCGCGCTCGGCGAACTCCGTGGTGCATACGACCCGCGCATAGGTGTGCGCCGTACGGACGTTGAGGGCGTCGGCGGTCCGCCGGGCCATCCCCTCGGGAAGGCCCCAGGTCCGCAGCACTCCGTCGGCGGTCTCGTGGGAGACCATCACGGCGGGCACCCGGGCCCGCCGTGCCCACACTCCGGTCCAGCGCAGGGTGGTCCGGTCGGAGACTTCGAGGCGGTCGGGTGCGAGCGACTCCAGGAGCCGGGCCACGCGCCGCTTGTCCGTGAGCACGCGATAGCCGCCGGTCCCGGGCAGAAGCGGCCCGGGGAGCGTGATCACCCGACCCTGCTCGGTGTCGCGGTCGCTCGCGCGCTCACCGGGGATGATGAGCACAGGTTCGTGCCCGGCCGCCCGGTAGCCGGCGCCCAACTCCCGCAGCGCGGTGCGCAGGCCGCCGGACGCGGGGGCGACGAAGTTGGCGAGCCGTACGATGCGCAGGCTCATGCCGCCACCAGCTTCCGAGCCGAGAGCACATCGGCGTAGTGCCCGATGAGCTGGTCGCCCACGGCGGCCCAGGTGCGGCCCTCGACCATGGCACGCCCGGCGGCCCCGTAGGCGGTACGGACGGCCGGATCAGAGGTCAGGGCCCACACCGCGTCGCGCACGGCGGCCGCGTCGCGCGGCGGCACCAGCAGTCCCGTACGCCCGTGGGCCACCAGGTCGAGCGGCCCGCCCGCCGCGGGCGCGACGACGGGCACCCCGCTCGCCATGGCCTCCTGCACGGTCTGGCAGAAGGTCTCGAAGGGGCCCGTGTGCACGAAGACGTCCAAGGAGGCGAAGATCCGGGCGAGTTCGTCACCGGTGCGACGTCCGAGGAAGACCGCGCCGGGAAGCGCGCCCTGCAAGGTGGTTTCGCTCGGCCCGTCGCCGACCACGACGACGCGTACGCCGTCCAGTCCGCACGCCCCGGCGAGCAGTTCCACCTGCTTCTCGGGGGCGAGCCTGCCGACGTAGCCGACGATCAGCTCGCCGTTCGGCGCCAGTTCACGACGGAGTGCCTCGTCCCGGCGGTCGGGACGGAAGCGGACCGTGTCCACGCCGCGCGGCCACAGCCGTACCCGCGGCACACCGTGTGCCTCCAGGTCGTGCAGGGCCGCGCTGGACGGGGCGAGCGTCCGGTCGGCGGCGGCGTGCACGGAGCGTATGCGCCGCCACGCGGTGGCCTCACCCGCGCTGATGTATGTGCGGGCGTAGCCGGCGAGGTCGGTCTGGTAGACGGCCACGGCGGGAATGCCGAGGCGGGCGGCGGCCGCCATGCCGCGGACGCCGAGGATGAAGGGGCTGGCCAGGTGGACGATGTCGGCGCGGTGTTCGGTGATCGCCGCGGCGACGCGCCGGCTGGGGAGGGCGACGCGGACCTGGGGGTAGCCCGGGAGCGGTAGGGAGGGGACACGGATGACGGGGCACGGCGCGAGAGCGTCGGGCCCGCTCCCGGCCGCGGTGGCCGGGGCGACGACGAGGGGAGCGTGACCGCGATCGACGAGGTGCCGGGCGGTCTGGAGCGCGCAGTGGGCCACGCCGTTCACATCGGGGGGAAAGGATTCGGTCACGATGACGACACGCATACCCGTGTTGTCGCCGCACCGGACGTGGCCGCGTCAACGTGGATCTTTGCGAACGGTGAACGTCCCATGAGCGTTGCGCTGCACACCCGAGCAGGTCGGCCCCCGTCCATGCCCTCCTGACTCCGGGGTCACCGAACGTTCATACGGCCGGCATGTCGGGGCCGATCCGGCTCCGTACCGCTGTCTGGACGTCCGCCTCCTCGGCCGGATCCGCCGCCAGCCGGCGCAGCTGATCCACCACACGGGCATCACCGGTCTCGGCGTGCCGGGCAGCCACCTCGCGCGTGGTCTCCTCGCAGTCCCACAGGCATTCGACGGCGAAGCCCGCGGCGAACGAGGGGTCGGTGGTGGCCAGGGCACGGGCGGCGCGCCCGCGCAGATGGGATGACGCGGTCTCGCGATAGATGTGCCGCAGCACGGGTGCGGCACAGGCGATGCCGAGCCGTCCGGTGCCGTCGACGAGGGTCCACAGGGTCGGTGCGTCGGGGCCTTCGCCGCGTACCGCTTCCCGCAGTGCGCCCAGGACCAGTTCGCTGTCCTGCGCTCCGCCCCGGCAGGCGAGCATCCGTCCCGCGGCGGCGCCCAGAGCATCGGGCCGGTGCGCCCAGCCTCGTGCCCGGTCGACGGCGGCGACACTGCGCATCCGCTCGAAGGCGTCGACGGCGGCCTCGGCCACGGTCGTCGATCCGTCGGCCACGGCTGTCTCGATCAGGTCGAGGGCGTCCGGATCATTGCTGTCGGCGAGATAGCGCAAGGCGGTGCAGCGCGCTCCGTCGCCGCCGCCGCGGGCGGCGGCGACGATCTCGGGCCGGTCTTCGGGGCCGGCGACGGCGGTGAGGCAACGGGCGGCCGGGACATGGAGCGCGGCGCCGCGGTCGATGCCCTGCTGCGCCCAGTCGAAGACGGCCTGGACACTCCACCCCGGGCGGGGCCCGGACGGTCGCATCTGCCGCTGCCAGCGGTCGAAGGAACCCTGTTCCTGAGCGGCACGCACACGCGTGCCGATGGATTCGCGCGGATCGTCGGCCCACAGCCGCCAGGGCCGTGGCTCGAAGGCGTCGCGCACGGCGGCGGCCAGTTCGGCCTCGCCCTCCGCGTCGGCCGGGAAGCGGGCGAGTACGGGCGCGGCCAGGGCACGCAGACCCGCGTCGTCGTCGCGCAGGGCCAGCTCGTCGAGGGCCCAGGCCCAGTTGGTGCCGAAGGCGGCGTACCTGCGCAGCAGTTCGAGCGCGTCGCGCCTGCCGTACGAGGCGAGGTGCCCGAGGACCGCCAGGGCGAGCCCCGTGCGTGACTCGCACGTGTCGAGGACGTCCTCGGCGTCGAAGAGGTGCCGCTCGATCTCGTCGAGCTCACCGCTCAGATCGAGGTAGAGACGGGCGTAGTACAGGGAGCGGTTCTCCACCTGCCAGTCGTGGCGGGGATCGCGCAGCACACAGTGGTTCAGTGCCGCGAGCGCTTCGGCCCGCGGTGCGGTGAGCGCGTGCAGCGTGCCGTCGCCGCGGCCCCTCTGGAGCAGGCCGAGCAGCGTTCCGCTGGGCGCTATGACCGGATCGAACATGGGAAACAGCCTCACATCAAGCGTCGACGCAACCGGGATCCTGCATTACCTGGCCGCGTGACAACACGTCGGAGCGCCCGCCGTTTCTTGCTTGCTGTAGACCATCTTCCTCTGCCTCTCGTCGGTGGCCCATGCGGGCCGCATCACGGCCCGCGCGGTGCGGCAACACCTGCCCAGCCATCGCGTCCGTGAATCACGACGTCATGATGACCCAGCGGTTCTTCCTGCCGCGACCGCATTTCCGGCGGCCCCGTTCCGCCTCCCTTATTTCTTGCGTTTCGCCTGGTCAGGGCGTTCGAGTCAGTGTGCGCCGAACAATTCGAGCAGTTCCGTCTTGCCGAACATGCGCGCCGTGTCGACGGCCGAGGGCGTACCCGCGGCCGGATCCGCGCCGCCGTCCAGGAGCACCCGGATCACGGCCTCCTCGCCCTTGAAGACGGCCCCGGCGAGCGGTGTCTGACCCCGGTCGTTGATGCGGTCGGCCTCGGCGCCGCGCTCCAGCAGGGCGCGTACCGCCTCGGCGTGGCCGTGGTACGCGGCGAGCATCACGAGCGAGTCGCCGCGGTCGTTGGTGAGATTGGCCGGAACGCCCGCGTCCACGTACGCGACGAGCGCCTCGGTCTCGCCGCGACGCGCCAGATCGAAGATCTTGGTCGCCAGCTCCACGACCTCGGGGTCGGGGGCTTCACTCATCGGCGGACCGCCTCTCACAACGACTACAACGGGGACTGCGGGAGCTTACGACAGCGAGCGGAGCTGTCATGCCCGGGCCGGTACGGCGGCGAGCGGCGCCCCCGTACGGGTGAATCGCCAGCGTACTGGGTCCGAGAGCACATGACCGGCACCGTCACCGGCAAAGATCACAGCAGGCGCCGTCGGGCGCAACAGACCTGCTTGGGCGGCCCAAACGACTCCGCCACCCTGGTGAAATCCGGCGAAATTCACCCAGTTGCACCTTTTATCGTATGGATACATCCTGTGATCCTGGAAGAACTCATGGTGACTGTCCCCACGACCCAGGAGAACTCAAATGATTCTGTCCATGTCAGGCGTCGTCCTGCTCGGCATCATCGTCTTCCTCTTCTTCCGCAAGGACGGACTCAAGGGCTCGCACGCCTCCGTCTCCGTACTCTTCGGCTTCTACCTCGCGAGCACGGCGATCGCTCCGAGCATCAAGGCCGGCGGAGAAAGCCTGGCGAGCCTCCTTGGCGGGATCAAGTTCTGACGCCCTCCCCCACACACGCACCATCAGGAGACAGCAGTGGCTCGGCGCCCTCTCCCCCGCATTCTGAGCAACGGCAGCGCGCAGATCGCCCGAAGCCGGGAGCTGGCCCGGACGGCAGCCGACGGCGCCACCGACGTTCTCCACCCGCTGATCACGGTCACCCGTGGACTGCGCCGACTGGCAGGGGCCGGGCGGCGCAAGTGGGCCGCCACTCCCAAGGACCGGCGCGGGCCGCTGCTGTTCCTGGTGGCCTCGGTCATCCTGGTTGTGGCGCTGGTGCCGTACGGACCGCTGCTCGCCGTCATCAGCCTGATGGCGGCGGCAGCTTGGACCGGCCGCGACCGCACCTCGTCGAAGCCCACAGGCCCCGATGAGGCGCAGACCGGGCGGCTCAAGTCGCTGTACGAGGCCTTGGTCCCGTACTTCTCGGCGGCCGAGGATCCCGATCCCCTCTACGCCCACGGCGGCGACTGGGAGAAGGCCTTCTCCTCGTACGACTTCGACGACGACGGACGCGTGTCCCGACTCCTCATCCGCTACCCCGCCTACTTCACGGACGGCGAAGCGGAGTCCCGCGCCCGCATCGAGCACCTCCTGCACGCCAAGTCGGGGCGTGGCCGCGAGTACCACTTCGACTGGGACGAGGAGGGCAACGAACTCACCGTCAGCGTCCTCCCGCCCCTGCCCACCGACATCTCCGCCCAGCGCTTCGTCACCACCCCGGGCGAGACCGTCCTCGGCTTCACCGACCCGGCCGACGTCCAGCGCACACTCCCTCTCACCTACGGTGAGGAGCAGCGCGACGTTCCCCCGGTCGTCTGGCGCACGGGGATCCGCTCCACGGAGCCGCACCTGCTGGTGGTCGGCGAGCCCGGCAGCGGCACGACGACCCTCCTCCGCTCCATCGCCCTGCAGGCCCTTCAGTTCGGCGATGTCGTCGTCATCGAGGGGGGCGGCACCGGCGAGTACGCCTGTATGACCGGGCGGCAGGGTGTGCTGGCCGTCGAGTGCGGTCTGGCGGGGGCGCTCGCCAGTCTGGAATGGGCCGCGCATGAGACGGAGCGGCGGCTGATCGCCGCCAACCGTGCCCGTCAGGCGGGTCATCCCCCACCGGACGACATCAAGAACCCTCTGTGGATCCTCCTGGACCGGCCCAGCGCGCTCGGCCACCTGGCCGCCGCCGACGGGCGCAAGGATCCGTTGGCCCTCCTTCAGGTCCCCTTCCGGCACGGGCGCGCGGCGGGCGTCACGGTGGTCGTCGCCGAGCACTTCGACGGTCTGGAGTTTCTCAGCGACGCGATTCGCCAGCACACCCGCGCGCGCGTGGTGCTCGGTCCTGCCTCCTCCGCCCAGCTGGAGTCGATCCTGGGCGCGCCGCCGCACACGACCCCCACCCGGGACGTGCCGCCCGGCCGCGGGTACGCCCGCCTCGGCACCGGTGCCGTTCTGCGCCTCCAGGTCCCGGCCACGCCGGACCCGTACGACGACGCGACGAGCGAGTCCCATCGGCGGGCGGTTCTCGATCTCCTTCCGGAGCCGACGACTCCCGCCGCTGCGGAGCCGGTGCCGGCGGATGCGGAGCCGCTGCGCGCGGAGGCGGAGCCCGTTCCCGCGGAGGCGGCGGTGGCGGAGGGCTGAGGTCCGCAGCTGGATATGCCTTTCGCCCTCTCCGCCCCCTGCCCTTCCCGTCCTTGGGGCTCCGCCCCGACGCCCGCTCCTCAAGCGCGTCATCGCGACACGGGGGGTCTGAGGGCGGCCCCCAGGTAAGGGACGGGGTAGGGGCGGAGGGGGCGAAACCCCTACGCCACGAACGTCCGCGGCGTCTCGTTCCCCCCGTTCGCCCCCGTCTCCACCAACCGCGCCGCCGCGGCCAACCGCACCGCCGCCTCCTCGGCCACCGCGCCCCCCACGGTGAACGGCAACCGCACATACCCCTCGAAGGCCCCGTCCACGCCGAACCGAGGACCGGACGGCACCCGCACCCCCACCCGCTCCCCCACCTCGGCGAGCCGTGACCCCGACAGTCCCCCGGTCCGCACCCACAGCGTGAGCCCGCCCTTCGGTACCGAGAAATCCCATTCAGGCAACTCCCGCCGCACGGCGGCGACGAGGGCGTCCCGGTTCTCCCGGGCCTGGCCCCGGCGAATGTCCACGGCCTGCTCCCAGCCCCCGGTGCTGAGCAGCCAGTTCACGGCCAGCTGCTCCAGCACGGGGGTGCCGAGGTCGGCGTACGCGCGCGCGGCGACGAGACTGCGGATCACATCGGGCGCGGCCCGCACCCAGCCGATCCGCATGCCGGCCCAGAAGGCCTTGCTGGCGGAGCCGACGGTGATCACGGTCGAGCCGGCCGGGTCGAAGCCGCACACGGGGCGCGGCATGTCCAACCCCTCGTCCAGGTGCAGCTCACTCATGGTCTCGTCGACGACGAGCACGCTGCCCGCGGAACGCGCGGCGTCCACGAGTCCGCGCCGCTGGTGCTCGTCGGCAAGGGCTCCCGTGGGGTTGTGGAAGTCGGCCACCACGTACGCGAGACGGGGTGCCGCGTCCCGCAGGACCTGGCGCCAGCGGTCCATGTCCCATCCGGCGAGGCCCTCGGCCATGGCGACGGGCACCAGCCGGGCCCCGGCCTCGCGCATCAGCTGAAGGATGTTGGCGTAGGAGGGCGACTCGACGGCGATGCGCTCGCCGCGCCCGGCGAAGAGGTGGCAGATCGCGTCCATCGCGCCCATCGCCCCGGTGGTCACCATGATCTGCTCGGGCATGGTCGCAATGCCGCGGGCGGTGTACCGCTCGGCGATCATCGAGCGCAGCGCGGGCAACCCGGCGGGATAGTCGCCGTGCGTGTGCGCGTACGGCGGCAGCTCCTCCAGGGCGCCCTGCACGGCGCGGGTGAGCCATGGCTCGGGTGCGGGCAGCGCCGCGCAGCCGAGGTCGATCATGGATCCGAGTGCCTCGGGTGGCAGGGGTTCCAGGCCACGCGCGGGCAGCGGGTTCCCGGCCGGCACGGCGGTCCAGCTGCCCGCGCCGCGGCGGGACTCCAGGAACCCCTCGGCCCGCAGCGCCTCGTAGGCCGCGGCGACCGTCGTACGGCTGACCGACAGGGACAGCGCGAGCTCCCGCTCGGCGGGCAGCCGCGTGGCGACCGGCACCCGGCCCTCGAGCACCAGCAGCCGGATGCCGTCGGCGAGCGCGCGATAGGCGGGCGGACGACGGGTGCCCGGCCCGGCGGGGCGCTCCTGCTGGGAGTTGAGGAGCCGGGCCAGCTGTGCGGCACCCACCGCCGAAGTCCACTGCGCCATGATTCCCAGTCCACCTTCCCCGAATTGGCCATGGATGACGTTTCTTCTCAAGCCACAGAGTGTCATGCGTCAGGCCACTACCACCACTGGGGGGACTTTCATGTCCACACGCTCGCAGTCCAGGCGGCTCCCCCGCCGCCTCGTCCAGCTGTACGTCGGCCTGGCTCTGTACGGCGCGAGTTCGGCCCTGCTCGTGGAGTCGGGCCTCGGGCTGGAGCCCTGGAACGTGTTGCACCAGGGCCTCGCCGAGCTGACCGGCCTCACGATCGGCGTGGTGTCGATCATCGTGGGCGCGGCGGTGCTGCTCCTGTGGATCCCGCTGCGCCAGCGCCCCGGCCTCGGCACGGTCTCGAACGTCTTCGTGGTCGGCATCGCCATGGACGGCACGCTCGCCGTGTTGCCCGACGCGCACACCTTGCCCGTACGGATCGCGCTGCTCGTGGCGGGCATCGTGCTGAACGGGGTGGCGACGGGCCTGTACATCTCGGCCGGCTTCGGTCCCGGCCCGCGCGACGGCCTGATGACCGGTCTGCACAAGCGCACGGGCCACTCCATCCGTCTGGTCCGCACCGTCCTCGAAGTGACCGTCGTCGCGACGGGCTTCGCGCTCGGCGGCACGGTCGGCATCGGCACGGTGCTGTACGCCGTCGCCATCGGCCCCCTCGCCCAGCTCTTCCTGCGCGTGTTCGCCGTCCGCCGGGCACCGGGCGGCAGCACCGTCGTTGCCGCCGGTCAACCGGAGCGCGCGATACTGCCCGGGTGAGCACCCGCATACGCCATCCGTACCTCGACCACCCCGGCCCGATCGCCTTCGCACACCGGGGCGGGGCGGCGGACGGTCTGGAGAACACCCTGACCCAGTTCCGGCGCGCGGTGGCAGCGGGCTACCGCTACATCGAGACGGACGTGCACGCGACTGCGGACGGCAGGCTCGTCGCCTTCCACGACGCGACTCTCGACCGGGTGACGGACGGGGCGGGCCGGATAGCGGACCTCCCCTGGGAAGACGTGCGCCACGCGCGCGTGGCGGGCAAGGAACCGGTCCCCCTCTTCGAAGAACTGCTCGACACCCTCCCGGAGGTGCGCTGGAACGTCGACATCAAGGCCGAACCCGCCCTCCAGCCGCTGCTCGACCTGATCGACCGCACCGATGCCTGGGACCGCGTCTGCGTCGGCTCCTTCTCCGAGGCGCGCGTCGCCCGCGCCCAGCACCTGGCCGGGCCGCGCCTGGCGACGTCGTACGGCACCCGCGGTGTGCTCAATCTGCGCCTGCGCGCCTGGGGCATACCGGCCGCGGTGCGCCGCTCGGCGATCGCCGCCCAGGTCCCCGAGTCCCAGTCCGGTGTGCTGGTGGTCGACCGCCGCTTCGTACGGACCGCTCATGCGCGCGGGCTGCAGGTGCACGTGTGGACCGTGAACGAACCGGAACGTATGCACCGGCTCCTGGACCTGGGAGTCGATGGCATCATGACCGATCACATCGACACACTGCGCAAGGTCCTGGAAGATCGGGGCACCTGGTTCTGAGCCTCCTCGCGCGGTCCGTTCACGGGGAAGCGAGGGGCACGGGTGGGCACTGACACCGTGCGGGCACAGCCGGCCGACGAGGCCGCCGAGCGGCGGCGCGAGCAACACGGCTGGTACTTCTACGACTGGGCGTGCTCCGTCTACTCGACGAGCGTGCTGACCGTCTTCCTGGGCCCCTATCTGACGTCTGTCGCCAAGCACGCGGCGGACGCGGATGGTTTCGTGCACCCCCTGGGCATCCCGGTTCGCGCCGGATCCTTCTTCGCGTACGCGGTCTCCGCCTCCGTCATCCTGTCGATCTTCGTGATGCCGATGGCGGGCGCGGCCGCCGACCGCACGGGCCGCAAGAAGCCACTGCTCGCGGCCGCCGCCTACCTGGGCGCCGCGGCCACCACGGGCATGTTCTTCCTCGACGGCGACCGCTATCTGCTGGGCGGCCTGCTGCTGATCGTCGCCAATGCCTCGGTCGCGGTGTCGATGGTCCTCTACAACTCCTATCTGCCCCAGATCGCCCCGCCCGAGGAGCGCGACGCCGTCTCGTCCCGGGGCTGGGCCTTCGGCTACGCGGCGGGCTCGCTGGTGCTGGTCGCGAACCTGATCCTGTTCACGGCCCATGGCAGCTTCGGTGTCTCCGAGTCGACGGCCGTCCGCATCTGTCTCGCCTCGGCCGGCATCTGGTGGGGCGCCTTCACCCTCGTCCCCCTCAAGCGGCTGCGCGATCGCCCTGCGGCCGCTGCCGGGACGGCGTCCGTGCACGGATGGCGGCAGCTGGCGGCCACGGTCCGGGACATGCGCGGCAAGCCGCTCACGCTCGCCTTCCTGCTCGCGTACCTCGTCTACAACGACGGCATCCAGACGGTCATCTCGCAGGCTTCCGTCTACGGATCGGAGGAGCTGGGTCTCAGCCAGTCGACCCTGATCGTCGCCGTGCTGCTGGTCCAGGTGCTCGCGGTCGGGGGCGCCCTCGGGATGGGACGGCTGGCGCAGACGTACGGCGCGAAACGGACGATCCTCGGCTCGCTCGTCGCCTGGACCGTGACGCTCGGCGCCGGGTATTTCCTGCCCGCCGGCGCGCCCGTCTGGTTCTTCGTCCTGGCCGCCGGCATCGGCCTCGTCCTGGGCGGCAGCCAGGCACTGTCGCGCTCTTTGTTCTCGCATCTCGTGCCGAGTGGCAAGGAGGCCGAGTACTTCTCGGCGTACGAAATGAGCGACCGCGGCATGAGCTGGCTGGGTCCGCTTCTTTTCGGGTTGACCTACCAGCTGACGGGAAGTTATCGGGACGCGATCATCTCGCTCGTGGCCTTCTTCGTCATCGGATTCGTGCTGCTCGCGCGGGTTCCGGTGCGCCAGGCGGTGCGCGACGCGGGCAATCCCGTACCGGACAGGATTTAGCACCCGAGGCCAAAGGCCGGTAGTGTACGCGTTTGGCCTGCCAGGCGTACCGTTACTGCGCGTCAAAGATACTGAAACGCTGGGTGACATCTGCTGCCAGATGTGACAAACCGGGCGCCGGTGGGTACAACAAGGGGCGGCTACGACGGCGACGCATGACCCGGAACGGGAATCTTTACCGCCGACCGGACGTTGACCGGATGACGACGACAGCGACACCTGTCCTGTGGGCGACAAGCCCGGGAGGCACGATTCATGAGTGAGCGAGCTCTTCGCGGCACACGCCTCGTAGTGACCAGCTATGAGACGGACCGCGGCATCGACTTGGCCCCGCGCCAGGCCGTGGAGTACGCATGCGAGAAGGGGCACCGTTTTGAGATGCCCTTCTCGGTGGAGGCCGAAATTCCGCCGGAGTGGGAGTGCAAGGTCTGCGGGGCCCAGGCACTTCTCGTGGACGGCGACGGCCCTGAGGAGAAGAAGGCGAAGCCCGCGCGCACGCACTGGGACATGCTGATGGAGCGACGCACTCGCGAGGAGCTCGAAGAGGTCCTGGAGGAGCGCCTGGCCGTTCTCCGCTCCGGTGCGATGAACATCGCGGTACACCCGCGAGACAGCCGCAAGTCCGCGTAGTCCCTCCGGGGGCTGGGCGGCATACAACGCACGCACGTGACCGCGGGCGCCGTACACCTTGTGTACCGGTGCTCGCGGTTTCGCGCGTTCCGTGCGGCGTCCGCGTTGAGCCCGGCGTCATGGCATGGCCCGTCTCCGGGGGCTTCACCCCCGGAGACGGGCTGAGAAGAAGCAGGGTCGGGCTGAGGACTAGTGCCGCGTCAGAAGTTCGTCGGTAGATTCGCGCCTTGCCCGGCCGGCTTGGTCGGCCGCCCATCCAACCCCGGCCTGCGAGTATTCGGCCAAGTCGGCGACACTGGGGCGCCAAGAACTAACGACGAATTAATGGCGTAGGACACTAGCGGTTCAGCGGCGGGTGCGTGCCGGGCTCCGAAGCCGGGCCCCGCAGGTCCTCGTCCCTGATGACCTCGCCCTGGACGACCTTGCCGTCGGGGCGGTGGATGCGGGCCTGCTGGAAGGCGTCGCCGAAGGTGCCGGGGGCGGCCTCGCGCATCTTGCGGTCGAGGGTGCGCTCCGCGTAGCGGCTGAGGACCTTCTGGACCGGCGGGATCAGCAGGAGCAGGCCCACGGCGTCCGAGATGAGGCCGGGGATCATCAGAAGGAGACCGCCGAGCATCATCAGGCCGTTGCCGTCGCCGCGCCCGGTCGTGGGGGCGGTGCCGCTCTGCTGCTGTTGCAGCGTCTCGCTGAGGTTGCGGAAGGCCCGGCGTCCGGCCCGCTTGATGACCACACCACCGAGGACGAACCCGGCGACCAGCAGCAGGAAGACCGTGAAGCCGCTCGCCGCGCCCGCGACCACGGTCAGCAGCCAGATCTCCAGCACCAGCCACGCGGCGATGCCGAGCGGCAGGAAGGTGCGCAGCCGCGAGCGCCGCGGGCGGGCGGGGTACGTGGGAGTCGGAGCGCCAGTCGTCATGCTCCCAGTGTGCCTGGGCGCGCCTCAGTACGGGATAAGCGGATGATCAACACCTGCTGTGGGAACGCCGACGGCAGCTGTGGATCGAGACCGGGCGTCACAAGGACTCGCCGCTGGTAGGACGCCAGGACCGCCTGAGGCCCGCGCGACATGCGGGACAGCCTGCGGCCCGCGCGACGTGCAGAACAGCCTGCGGCCAACGCGACGTCAGGACCGCTTGCGCCCCGTGATCCGCGCGACCCGCTCCCCCACGCCCCACGTGGTGACCCGCCACAGAGCCTCCACGAGGATGTCGCGGCTCATCTTGGAGTCGCCGAGTTCCCGCTCGACGAAGGTGATGGGGACCTCGACGACATGGAAGCCGGCCTTGACGGCGCGGCGGGCCAGGTCGACCTGGAAGCAGTACCCCTGGGAGGCGACCTCGCCGAGGCCGAGTCCTTCGAGGGTCTCGCGGCGGAAGGCCCGGTAGCCGCCGGTGACGTCCCGGATCGGCACGTCGAGCAGGACGCGGGAGTACAGGCTGCCGCCACGGGAGATGAACTCGCGGGACTTGGGCCAGTTCACGACCCGCCCGCCCGGCACCCAGCGCGAGCCGAGCACGAGGTCGGCGCCCTTGAGTGCGGTCAGCAGGCGGGGCAGCTCCTCGGGCTGGTGCGAGCCGTCGGCGTCCATTTCGACGAGTACGCCGTAGCCGTGCTCCATGCCCCAGCGGAAGCCCGCGAGGTAGGCGGCGCCCAGGCCTTCCTTGCCCTTGCGGTGCAGCACCTGGACGTGATCGTCCTCGGCGGCCAGCTCGTCGGCCAGCTTGCCCGTGCCGTCGGGGCTGTTGTCGTCGGCCACCAGGACGTGCGCCTCGGGCACGGCGGCGCGCACCCGGCCGACGATCTTCTTGATGTTCTCCGCCTCGTTGTAGGTCGGAATGATCACCAAGGCCGTGCCGAGCGGGCCGAACTGCCTCCCCTGGGCTCCTGCCGCGAGGGTCCCGTCGCCGTCGTTCACTGCTGCCCCTTCGTGTCCATACGCAGGGGTCCACCATAGTGCGCTCAACCTGCGCTGTTGCGTCGCCGTGTTAGTACGGAGGTGTCGATTCGACAAGAGCCGGGTAAGACGGGGCACCCGGTGGCGAAATCGAGTGCTGCGGATCGGGGCCCGGCGCCCTTCGGGCCGACCAGGGACCCGCTGGCTGCGGATCGACCGAAAGCCGTTGTCTACTGAACGTCCGGGCCCCACCCGGGTCACACCTGCCGACTTGTCGGAAACGTTCCCTCGCCTCGTTGCACGGGCGCTGGGCCTGGCTCCCAGTGGTGGTGCGCCGGTGCGGCACACCACCCCTGACCCAGCGGCACTTCGAGGCCGCGCGGAAAATTCCCCGGTCGGACGTCCGGTGGTGGACCCGGCCGAACCTACCGGCCACCTGAGGCCAGCTGTCAACAGTCGCTTGAGCTGCTGTTTTCCCCCCAATGACCTGGTCAGTGCGGAGGATACGCAGGTCGCGCGACGCGGCGGCGGGCGATGAAGGGGACGGCGCCACCCCAGGACATCACTCGTTGGGCCGTACGAACACCGTCCGTCCGCCGACCACCGTGCGCAGACAGACGGGCAGGTCATTCCCCGGGGTCAGATCCGGCAGCCCGGGTGTGCCGGAGCGGGGATCGGTGGACCAGCGCGCGACCCGGTCGTCGGGGGCCTGCACGACGAGCTCAGCGGTGCGCCACACGGCGTAGTCGGCGGGCGCGCCGGGCACCAGGACACCCGCGTCGTCCCGTCCGATCGCCCGCCAGCCACCACGCGTATGCGCCGTGAACGCGGCGCGTACGGACACCCGGTGCTCGGGCGTGCGATGGAAGGCGGCGGCACGGACCGTGCCCCACGGGTCGAGGGGCGTGACCGGGCTGTCGGAGCCGAAGGCGAGCGGCACGCCGGTACGCAGCAAGGCCGCGAACGGGTTGAGCGTGCGGGCCCGCTCGGCGCCCAGGCGCTGGGAGTACATGCCGCCCTCGCCGCCCCACAGCGCGTCGAAGGCGGGCTGCACGGAGGCGGTGAGACCGAGCTCCGCGAATCCGGCGATCGTTTCCGGGGTGAGCATCTCGGCGTGCTCGACGCGGTGCCGAGCGGCTCGGACGCGGGCGAGGCCGACCTTCTCGGCGGCGGCGCGCACACCCTCGACCACGGACGTCACCGCGGCGTCCCCGATGGCGTGGAAGCCCGCCTGGAGGCCCGCCTCGGTGCAGGCCACCACGTGCGCGGCGACTGCCGCGGTGTCGAGGTAGGACGTGCCGGTGTGCTCGGCATCGGCGTACGGCTGGTGCAGGCAGGCGGTGTGCGAACCGAGGGAGCCGTCGACGAAGAGGTCGCCCGCGGCGCCGATCGCGCCGAGGGCCCGGGCCTTGTCGACGTCCTGCTCAGCCCAGTAGCCGACCACGCGGGGGCCCGGCTCCTCGGCGGCGAGCCGCAGCAGCCCGGTGAAGTCGTCCTCGGCGGAGATCTCGGGACCGGCGCACTCGTGCAGGGAGCCGATGCCGAGCGAGGCGGCGTGGGCAAGCGCGGCACGCTGGGCCCTGGTGCGCTGCTCACCGCTGACGGCGCCCAGGGCCGCGGCACGGACCGCGTGGTGGGCGTCGCGGGTCAGCGGTCCGTCGGGCGCGTATCCGGCGCGTGCGGTGACCCCGGGGACCAGGTCGAGGAGCGCGGTGGTGACCACGGCGGAGTGCACGTCGATACGGGAGAGGTAGAGCGGGCGCCCGCCGGTCGCCTCGTCGAGCTCGGCGCGCGTCGGAGGGCGGCCGCCGGACCAGCGAGCCGCGTCCCAGCCGTGGCCGAGCAGGACCGGGTCGGTGGGGCGGGCGGCGGCGAAGTCGCGCACGCGGGCGAGGGCCGCGTCCAAGGAGGTGGTGTCCGACAGGTCGAGGCCGGTGAGCGCGAGCCCGGTGGAGGTGGTGTGCACATGTGCGTCGGTGAACGCCGGGGCGACCAGGGCGCCCTCGAGGTCCACAACCTCATCGACCCCGTCCGCGAAGGCGTCGGCCGCGCCTTCGGAGCCGACCCAGGCGACCTGCCCGCGCTCGACGACCATCGCTGTCGCGAAGGGGTCGGCGGGGCTGTGGACTTCGCCGCGGCGGAGCAGGACCGTTTTCGATGGGGCGGTGCGTTCACTCATAACGGACAGTTTCCCGCCCGAGCCCTCCGGTGCCGTACTCGGGGCACGTTTGCGGGCTGCCCGGCGCTGCCGGCCGTACCCACGCCGCCCCACGCTCTGCTTCGCTCGCGCGTCGGGCGCCCCCGTCGCCTCGCGGAACCATTGCCCACGGCAGCCGCGGTCAGATGCGGGGCGGCCGTGCCTCGTACGGCGTGGACAGCACCACCGTCGTGCGGGTCGACACGCCCGCGAGCGAGCGCAGCCGGGCGAGAAGCTCCTCCAGTTCGTGCGGGGTCGAGACGCGCACCTTGAGGATGTAGTTCTCATCGCCCGCGACGCTGTGGCAGGCCTCGATCTCGGGGACGCCGCCGAGGCGTTCCGCGATGTCGTCCGGGGCGCTCGGGTCGAACGGCTTCACCGAGATGAAGGCGGTCAGCGGCAGCCCCACGGACTCGGGGTCCACGACAGCGGCATAGCCGCGGATGACGCCGCGCTGCTCCAGCCGGCGCACCCGCTGGTGCACGGCGGACGTGGACAGGCCCGTGGCCTTGCCCAGGTCGGTGTAACTCATCCGCCCGTCTGCGACGAGCAGCTGCACAATTTGTCGGTCCAGCTCCTCCATGGCGCAAGAACCTACAGGGCCCTTGATCTCCCCGGATACCTCACCGGCGCAGGTCATACCCGGTTTGTGATGTGGCAGGGAGCCTCCTGTGAGCCGTCCGGGGGACAAATCCACCACGCCGGGCACCTGCGGGCGGCATGTGACGAACGCCACAGTGCCACAACCAGGTCCGTGATGTTCTCGTGATTACCGCAAAGACCGGACGGGAAGTGCTTGCTGTGGTCGAGGCCGCAGTGCCTTGTCGGCCCACCCGAGGGGGAGAAACCCATGCAGAGTCTTAAGCGCCCTGGTCGTGCCGCGTCCAAGCGGCAGCAGCCCGTTCTCGAACCCGCGCCGGAGGGCGTCGAACCGGACGCCCTGGACGGCGAGGAGTTCGACGCGTACGACACCTTCGAGATGTACCGGGTCATCTGCCCGGACTGCGCGCAGCCCATCGCGCTGCTGGCGGACGAGGAGGTCCTGCCGGAGCACGCGCTGTGCGCCTCGCCGTGGAACCCGTTCGGGCTCACGGTCTGCTCCGGTACGGGCCGCACGGCGGCCGACGCTCGGCCCGCGGACGAGTCCGCGGAACTCCAGGAGCAGGACACGGCGCTCCTGTTGACGCTCCCTCAGGGCCTCGACTGGCGGACGCAGCCGTTCTCGCACGTCGGCGGCCCGGGTTCGCGCCCGATGCGGGTCCCCGAGATGCGGAGCCAGGCCGCCTGACCGGCCCGCGCCCTCACCGACCGACGCCCGGTCCCTCCCAGTAGCTGCCCTGCATCATGGCCCGCAGGCTGCCGTGGTGCAGGATCAGTGTGTCCGGGTCCGGCGGTACGGCGACCTCGCCGAAGTGCGCCTGGCGATAGGCGACTCGAAGCATCACGATCGCGTGCCGCAGTGCGGCGTACAGCGTGTAGAAATCCATGTCGCGCGGTACGTGGCCGGTGAGTTCGGCATAGCGCCGCTCCACGCGGTCGCGGCGCAGGAAGTCGGGCAGTCCGCTCTGGCCGAAGCTCACCGTCAGGTCCTGGAAGAAGCGGTGCAGATAGACGGTCCAGCCTAGGTCGACCTCGCGCGGGGCCTGCGCCGCCATCTCCCAGTCGAGCACCGCCACGGGTTCGAATCCGTCGTAAATGACGTTCCCGATGCGCGCGTCGCCCCAGTTGAGCACCGCTTCGCCCTCGTCGCGCGGCCACAGGTGGTCGAGCCGGTCGAAGGCGCTCTCGATGAGAGGCGAGCGCGACAGCCCGTCAACCACCCATTCGTAGTAGGCGCGTTGGGAGGCGACGTGACGGCGCAGCGGGCTGCCGTCGCCGGGCAGCGCCAGGAAGTCGGCTTCTCGTAGCGGAACTTGGTCGTGCAGTCGTGCGAGGAGCCCGGTGGAGGCCCCCTCCAGCCGCTCACGCTCCTCGTCGCTCGCCGCGTGCAGCCAATTCCCCTCGTACGTATAGGGCATGACGTCCGGGGGCACTCGCCCCTCGATCCGTTCCATGACGAAGAACGGCGCCCCGAGGGGCCCGGGGTCCTCCTCCAGCCACAGCACGCGCGGCATCGGCAGATCGGTGCGCTCGGCGACGAGGCGCATCGTGCGGTACTGCCGCGGCATGTCGTAGACGGGGAAGACGGTGTACGCCGCCGGGTCGGCCGCGAGTCTCAACGCACAGGCGCGCAGAGGTGGTTCGGGGTGCTCGATGTCGAAGAGCAGGGTCTCGCTCGACATGCCGTTGGACGCGGGGACGGTGACGTTCTCCGCCTTGGCGCCGGGCAGCCGCGTGGAGAGCCAAGCCGTCAGCCGCTGTGCGAGCTCCTGCGGGTCACGTGTGGTCGTACGGGGGCGCGGTGCCGTGGCCATGCCACCACTCCAATCAAGGCGTGAACGGGATCCAAGACCCCACGGGCACTCAGGGTGCGACCGAGTCGAAACCGGTGAAGCCGCTCGGGTCGTGGCGGCCGAACGAGCCGTGCTCGAAGATCCCGTAGCCGACCTGCCCGTCCAGCGTGAAGCGGGCGGCATGGTCGATCACCCCGTACGCGGCAAGGGGGTGCGCGGCCGGGTCCGAGAGGTCATAGACGCGCCGGTCGGTCCAGCCGCGGCCGCGCCAGGTGCCGTGCTGCCAGTCGTCGGCCGGCGGATAGCCCGCCCCGACCGCGAGCGGCGACGAGGCCAGCACCTCCACGCCCAGTTCCAGGGGCTTGCGGTCCACCGGATCCATGAGGTGGATGACGGCGGAGGAGGGGTGGCGGGTGCCGGGGCGATAAGTGATGTCGGCCTGGGGCCGGCCGAGCTGGAGGTCGCGCGCCCCAGGGCGTACGAGTGTCGCGTCGTTGAGCGACCGGTAGCCGTCGGCGTCCTCCTGGGTGATGACCATCAGGAAGCGGTCGTCGAACCGGACCGGGCACCAGAGCCAGTGGAAGCCCTCGGTCGGATTGTCCTCCGCGAGCCGGCCGCCCTCCTCCCCCGGGATCGGGCGCACACCCCAGCTGCGGTCGCGGGTGCCGGTCCACTCGCCCGCCGAGACCGGTATCTCGTCGCCGTCGACGCGGATGATCCCCTCGACGCCGCCCGCCTGCACGAAGCGGCGCCCCTCCAGGGTGAGCCGGCCGCCGCGGCGCTGGATGTGGTGCGGTTCCCAGAGCGCCGGAAAGCCGGCGGACCAGGTGAGGTCGTACGACAGGGTGTCGTCGTCCGACCGGAGGCGCAGGCGGCGCAGCGGCTCCTCCACGGTGATCCGCAGCGGTCCTACGGTGAGGTTCATCCGGTCGTCGCCGAGCGCGTCCGACGCCCGCACCGCGTGCAGGCGGTCGCCGCGGCGCAGGGTGGCGTACGCGTCGATCACTCCGACGTTCGGATAAACGCCGAGGCCCAGGATCAGCAGCGCCCGGCCCTGGTGGTCCAGAACGTGGAAGATGCAGCGGTCGTATGCGTTCCGGTCGCCGGTCGCGACATGCTTCATGGACAGGGGCACCTGGTGCACGGGGTACTCGTCGAGTGCAACGGGGCGGTCGTCGGGCACGGCAAGCCTCCCTGGACGCACGGCAGTTGACGCCGCTCGGAGGGGTACGGCCCCGAACAGCGAAGTTGACGGTACGTCAGATAATCGTCCGGGGCCAGATATCGCACCGTGCGACGCAGCCCCCGTACGGGCCCGTCGCGAACTCACTCTCGAATCCACGGGCGGGTGACCTGCTCACCCGCCGGCGCGTTGCCCTGGTATGACCCCCACATATTCTGCGACCGTGCGTCGGCGCCGGATCATCGTCCCCGCTCCGGCAGAATCGGTTCGGCAGGGGCCGGCCCCTGCCCAGGATCCCCCCATCTACCGCGCCCTGATGCGCACCTGGGCCGATCGCGGACGCATGCTGCCGGGGCGCCACGACCCGGAGTGGGTCCGGCTGGCGGCACCCTCGCCGATCTACGGGTACGGGGAGTTCATCATCGGCCGAGGCCCACGGGGTGAGGGGCAGTTCGACACGAGCCGCGACCCCCGCGGCGACGGGCCACTCGGCGCGGGTCCCGACCCACGCAGCGCCGGGCCGCTCAGCGCGAGTCGGGACCCGCGAGGTGACGGGCGATGACCATCCGCTGGATCTGATTGGTGCCCTCGACGATCTGGAGGACCTTGGCCTCGCGCATATACCGCTCGACCGGGAAGTCGGCGGTGTACCCGTAGCCACCGAGTACCTGGACGGCGTCCGTGGTGACCTTCATCGCCGTGTCCGTGCACAGCAGCTTGGCCATGGCCGCCTGCTTGGAGAACGGCCGGCCCGCGTCGCGCAGCCGTGCCGCGGCCAGATAGAGCGCCCGGCCCGCCTCGATCTGCGTCGCCATGTCGGCGAGCATGAAGCGCAGCCCCTGGAAGTCCGAGATCGGCCGCCCGAACTGCTGTCGGCCGGTGGCGTACGACACGGCCTCGTCGAGGGCCGCCTGGGCGACACCGATGGCGCAGGCCGCGATGCCCAGCCGCCCGGAGTCGAGCGCCGACAGGGCGATGGCGAAGCCCTGCCCTTCGTCGCCGATGCGCCGGTCGTCGCTGACCCGCACCCCGTCGAAGTGGACCTGGGCGGTGGGCGAGCCCTTCATGCCCATCTTCTTCTCGGGCGGCGCCGCACTCAGCCCCTCGGCGTCACCGGGCACCAAGAAGGCCGTGATGCCGCGGGGACCGTCGCCTCCGCTGCGCGCGAGCACGGTGTAGAAGTCGGCGATGCCGCCGTGCGTGATCCAGGCCTTGGTGCCCGTGATCACCCAGTCGTCACCGTCACGTACGGCCTTGGTCCGCAGCGAGGCGGCGTCCGAACCGGAGGACGGCTCGGAGAGGCAGTACGCGCCGAGGAGGCCGCCGCCGAGCATCGCGGGCAGGTGTTCGACCTGCTGTTCCTTGGTGCCGTAGTTCGCCAGGGCGTGACAGGCGAGGGAGTGCACGCTGACGCCGAGACCGACGGTGAGACGGGCCGCGGCGAGCTCTTCGAGGGCCTGGAGATAGACCTCGTACGGCTGATCCCCGCCGCCGTACTCGCTGCCGTAGGGCAGTCCGAGCAGACCCGACTCGGACAACAGGCTGAAGACCTCGCGCGGGAAGTGCCCGGCGTCCTCCTCCTCGGCCGCCTTCGGGGCGATCTCGCGCTGCGCGATGTCGCGGACGAGCGAGATCAGATCCCGGGCCTCGTCCGTGGGCAGTTGACGGTCCACCGGCTGCGGGGCGCGGTCGGGCATGGCGACGCTCTCCTCCCTGTCGGGCACATCGGCGGACGCACGCCTGGGTGGGGCGGCTCCGCCGGGGTCTCACGGGCCTCAGCCGATGCTCCCCTTCCGGGTTACGGAAGCTGCTGATCAGCGGTTGTGGCGCTGTGAGTATGCCCGATCGGAGGCATCGCGTCACCAGTTAACGACCGCTTACTAAAAGAAAGGGAAATTGGTCCGAACCATTGACGCACTGGTCTAGTCCTCCTACTCTTCCCCCACGCCTTACCGCGTTCATGCCAAACGGCGCGCGTTCCCCTCTCCCCCACGAGGAGACACCCGATGCTCAGTACGCACCGCCCCCGCGCCCGCTTGCGGGCACTCCTGTCCTCGGCCTGTTGCGCCGTCCTCGGCGCGGGGCTGCTGGCCGGCGCCGGCACGGCGACCGCCACCCCGAAGACCGGCACCCCGCAGGCCGCCGCGGCCGGTTCCAAGGTCGTCGGTTACTTCACCGAATGGGGCGTCTACGACCGGAACTACCACGTCAAGAACATCGAGACCTCCGGCTCGGCCGCCAAGCTGACCCACATCAACTACGCGTTCGGCAACGTCACCGGCGGCAAGTGCGCCATGGGCGACTCCTACGCGGCGACCGACAAGGCGTACACGGCCGACCAGTCCGTGGACGGCGTCGCCGACACCTGGGACCAGCCGCTGCGCGGCAACTTCAACCAGCTGCGCAAGCTGAAGAAGAAGCATCCGAACCTCAAGGTGCTGTGGTCCTTCGGCGGTTGGACCTGGTCGAGCGGCTTCGGCGAGGCCGCCAGGAACCCGGCCGCATTCGCCCAGTCCTGCTACGACCTGGTCGAGAACTCCAAGTGGGCGGACGTCTTCGACGGCATCGACATCGACTGGGAGTACCCGAACGCCTGCGGCAACACCTGCGACACCAGCGGCAAGGCCGCGTTCAAGAACCTGATGTCCGCGCTGCGGGCGAAGTTCGGCAGCGGCAACCTGGTCACCGCGGCGATCACGGCCGACGCCACCGCCGGTGGCAAGATCGACGCGTCGGACTACGCGGGAGCCGCACAGTATGTCGACTGGTACAACCCGATGACGTACGACTTCTTCGGCGCCTGGGACGCGACCGGACCGACGGCCCCGCACTCGCCGCTGAACTCGTACACCGGTATCCCGAAGGCGGGTTACTACACCTCCGCGACGATCGCGAAGCTCAAGGGCCTCGGCATCCCGGCCTCCAAGCTGCTGCTCGGCATCGGCTTCTACGGACGCGGCTGGACCGGTGTGACACAGGCGGCGCCGGGTGGCACGGCGACCGGTCCGGCGACGGGAACGTATGAGCAGGGCATCGACGACTACAAGGTGCTCAAGACGAAGTGCCCGGCGACCGGCACGGTCGGCGGCACCGCATACGCCAAGTGCGGGAACAACTGGTGGAGTTACGACACTCCGTCGACCGTCGCGGGCAAGATGAGCTACAAGAACACGCAGGGCCTGGGCGGCACCTTCTTCTGGGAGCTGAGCGGTGACACTTCCAACGGCGAACTGATCAAGTCGATCAACTAGCCATTTCCGCACGGGCTTTGGGGCGGGGGTCGGTGACGATCCCCGCCCCTCGCTCATGCGTCGCGGCGTGCGTCCGGCGGGGCCAGGTAGGAGGGGTCGAGCTCCTCGACGGCACGCATGGCGCCGCCCAGCATCTTCACGAGCAGCTCGCGCATGGTGTCGCGCGGCAGTATCGGGTGGCCGATCCAGTCCAGAGTGGCGCCCTCGACGCTGTAGAGCCAGCCGAGCAACGCCATGCGGGGCAGCGGCGCGATCTTGCGCCTGCCGTACGCGCCTTCGGCGATGGTCTCGACGATGACTTCGCGCACGCCCTCACGTATGGCCTGCACTTCGGTGTCGAAACCGACTCCGCCGGTGATGATCGTGCGGTACGCGGCCTGGTTATGCTCGGCGTAGCGCAGATAGCCGTCGATAGTGCGGTGAACTCGCTCCACCGGGGGCAGTTCGAGGCCGCCGGCCGCCCGGGAGACCAGGTCCGCGACCGAGTCCTCGACGATGGCGAGGTAGTAGCCGCGCTTGGACTTGAAGTAGTAGTAGATGAGCCCCTTGGCGACATGTGCCTGCCGTGCGATGTCGTCCATCGACAGCGCGTCGTACGACGTGTCGGCGAACAACTTCCGTCCGATGGCGATGAGTTCGGCGCGGCGTGCCAGTGAGCGGTCGGTGCCGCGCGCCCGTGGACGGTCGGCGCCGCGCTGTTGACTATTATTCAATTCCGGACCTGGTCTCCAACTGCCGGCGGGACACCGGCAGTATGGCAGACCTGTGCCACCTGCTTGTTCGACTCCGATCGACTGCCTCGATCGCGAGGGCGTCGCCTTCCGGAGGGCCGCCTCGCGGGGCTCAGCTCACAGCAGGCCGAGCTGCGTGACGAGCATGGCCAGGACCACGACGAAGGTCCAGCCCGCGACATGTTCGAGGATCTTGGGGCCGTCGTCCTTGGGGCCGCCGGTGCGGGCACGAAGACGGGTGGCGGTGGCGGAGGTCGCGGTCATGGCATCTCGCTGACGTAGTGGTGCGGTGTGGTCCCCCCGCCTCACATCGGCTCCCCACCGACTCGACCACCTTGCCACCGAAGCGGGTTCCCGCGGTAGAGACCTTGGTCACGCCACGAGGGCCGATCATTTCGACGTGCTTCGAATGCCGCGGGATTTCCACAACGATGCGAGGGAGCTGTGCGTCTCCTCACACGACAGCGGTCAGTCAACCGAAAGGTCCCTGATGAGCACGTTCCGGACGCCTCGCCGCAGAGCTCGCCCGGCCCTGGTGGCGGCGATCACCGTGGCAGCCGCCTTAACGGGTCCGGTCTCGCAAGCCGCTTCCTCCCCGTCCCCGCATGCCGCGGCCGGCGCCCCCTCCCCGGGAGCGGCAGGCCTCGGCGACCCGATCTTCCCGCTCGACGGCAACGGCGGATACAAGGTCGACCGCTATCTCCTCGACTTCGACTGGCAGGCGCCGAAGACGCCTTTCGAGGCCGCCACGACGATCAGCGCGACCGCCACCCAGGCGCTGTCCCGCTTCGACCTGGACTTCGCCGGGAACACCCTGCACACGGTGACCGTCAACGGGAAACCGGCCACCGCCGAGCGCGACGGCGACGAGCTGGTGATCACCCCCGCGAAGCCCCTCGCCCAGGGCAAGGCCTTCACCGTCAAGGTCACCTACACCGCCGACCCGACCCGGATACGCCACCGCGACGACGCCATCGAGGACTACGGCTGGATCCCCACGCCGGACGGCACGGTGCTGTATCCGCAGCCCAACGGCGCCAAGATGATCTTCCCGTCGAACGACCACCCGAGCCAGCGGGCGCCGATCACCTTCCGCATCACCACGCCGCCGGGCCTCAAGGCCGTCGCCAACGGCGAGCTCACCGACCGCACCGAGCAGGCCGACGGGCGCGTGAAGTGGACGTACGACTCACAACAGCCGCTGGCGACGCAGCTCGCACAGCTGGCGATCGGCAAGTTCACCTTCGTCGACGGCACGGGCCCGCACGGGCTGCCGATCCGCGACGTGGTCCCGGACGACCTGGTCGCATCGACCGAGCAGTACCGCAAGCTCACAGCCGACCACATCGCCTGGCTGGAGGAGCGGCTCGGCCCGTACCCCTTCAACCGGTACGGCCTCCTCGTCGGCGACACCGACCTGGGCGTGGCCCTGGAGACGCAGACGCTCTCCCTGATCCCCAAGGCCGACCTGCTCGGCGACCAGGTCAGCGCCGAGCGGAACCTGGTCCACGAGCTGACCCATCAGTGGACCGGTGACAGCGTCGGCATCAAGACCTGGTCCGACCTGTGGCTGAGCGAGGGCCACGCCCGCTTCTACGAGCGGCTGTATTCGGAGGCGCACGGCGGCGTGAGCTTCGAGGACACCATGAAGACGGCGTACGCGAGCCACGACCAGTGGCGCCACGACTACGGCGCCCCGGCCGAGCCGACCGAGCCGAACCTCTTCAAGCGCATGCGGTACGACGGCTCGGCGCTCGTGCTGTACGCGCTGCGCGAGAAGGTCGGCCAGGAGACGTTCGGCAAGATCGAGCGCGCCTGGGTCACCAAGTACCGCGGAAAGACCGCCGGCACGCAGGACTACATCGACCTGGCGTCGAAGGTCTCCGGCCAGGACCTCGACAGCTTCCTGCACCCGTGGCTGTACGGCGCGAAGACCCCGCCGATGCCGAACCACCCCGACTGGGTGGTCGATCCGGTCCAGAGCTGAGCGGACGGGCGGCCCCCGCACGGGGAGGGGCCGCCTTCCTTCAGCGAACCCCTACCGCCGCCAGCGCCTTGCACTGCCGCGCCGACGGATGCGCCGGGAAGTACAGATAGCAGACGCCCCCCGTGCCGGAGACGACCTTCCCTGAGGCGTTGTACCGCTTGGTCCGCAGCCAGATGTTCTCCCACTCACGCCGCTTGTAGACGCGGCGCACCGCGTCGTCGCTCGGCGAAGCCGGGTCGTTGGCGATGACATCGCCGTCCGCGGTGAACCCGATGACGGTCATCAGGTGGCCCGAGGTGCCGTACCCCGCCCCCGTCAGCTCGGACTTGAGGAAGGACTGGGACGTTATGGCCGGGATGCCGGCGGCGATCAGCGTCTCCAGGTCGGTGAGCGAGCCGAGGCGGGTCACCACGCCCTGGAGGTCCTTGTACGTCGCCGCGTAGGCGGCGTTGAAGGGCCAGTTGCCGCAGCCCGCGTACTGGTAGTCGTATGTGAAGCGGGCCGCGTGGCACACCTGCGGGTCGCTGTAGTCCGGGTTCACCCAGGCCAGTTGCTCCGCGGTGGGCCCTCGTCCCCAGTACTCGATGATCATCTGCGAGGAGGTGGGGCTGCACCAGGCCTCGCCGCCGTTGTCGTACTCGGGGTACTGGCCCGCGTGGATCTCCTGCGAGTAGCGCGGGACGCCCAGTTCCTGGGCGAGGCCCGGCGTGGAGGCCGGGACGGTGAAGCGGTCGGGGATGTCGGAGCCCATCGCGCCGAGCCGCCACACCGTGGGCGTGATCCGGGTGCCCGGGGTGCGGTAGAGGGTCAGCCGCAGCCGGTAGGAGACGAGGCGCAGGCCCGAGGCGGCGTCGTCGATGGAGAAGGTGTCCGTCCAGATGCTGCTCTTGCCGTCGCTCTGATCGTCGACGGAGGTCCGCCTGATGTCCTGGTCGCCGGCCGCCCAGCGGCCCATCACATACCAGGGGGTGTCCGTGCCGTCGGAGTACGTGCCCGTCAGCTCGACCTGGAGCCAGGTGCCGGCCGGGGTGTCCGCGTTCCAGGAGGCGATGGCCTCGGTGGACGGGACCGCGAGCCGGTGGACCGGGGAAGTCCAGGTCGCGTACTCCCAGGTGGCAGTCTTACCGGTGTGCGGGTCCGGGTAATCAAAGGTGCCGACCGGGGCTGCGAGCACCAGGCCAGGACGGACGCCCGCCACGGCCCGCGTGCCCTGCGCGCTGCCGCTCCGCCAGTCGGTGTACGAGGTCCAGGCACGGTTGTCCACGAGCGATGAGGGTGCTTCCGCCGACCCGGCCGGGGTGGCCGCGGCCGCGGGTCCCGCGGCACCGGCGGCCGCCGCGGCGACCGCTGCGGCGAGGACGGCTCTGCGGGACGGCTCTGAAGCTCTGGTCATGGGTGGGTGACCCCCAGTTCGTCCGGAAGCGACGGTTCAGGCGCACGGCTGCAAGCGGCGAGTTCAGACTGTGGGCAGTGCATCGCCGTGGGCCAACTATGGACGCCGGGGACCGACTTCTGCCAGCACTTCGGCCCGCGCCGCACCCACCAATATTGGTCGGGACCACTGGCATGACCTGCGAGGCCTCGACCCCGGTGCGGCGGTGCCGTGTACCGGGGTCGAGGACGGGCCGTCAGATGAGGTCCATCGCCGCGACCTCGTCGGGCCGCCCGTAGCTGACCGGCCCCTGGAAGCGGCGGCGTGCCGTGGCGAACCACCACACCGTGGCGATGATCAGCACCACGGCCAGGGCGATCGACGCATAGTTGAAGGTGTCGCCGGTGACCGGCGACACCTGCGGCAGCATGAACAGCACGCTGCTGGCGAGGATCCAGATCACGGCCACCCAGCCGACCGCCTTGCTCCAGCGGCCCAGGTGCCACGGGCCGGGCTGGAACTCGTCGCCGAGCCGCAGCCGCAGGAAGATCGGCACGGCGTAGGCGAGGAAGAGCCCGACGACGTTCACGCTGACGATGGCGGTGAAGGCCGTGTGCGACCACCAGCCGGGGACGACAAGGACCAGCGAGCAGGCAACCGCGAGCCAGACGGCCTTGACGGGGGTACGGGTGCGCGGCGAGACCGAGTGCCACCAGCGGGAGCCCGGCATCGCGCCGTCCCGGGAGAAGGCGAAGATCTGCCGGGTGTTACTGGTCAGATTGGCCAGACCGCAGAAGAGCATGGCCCCGATCACGATCAACAGGATGGCCTTCGCCGTGCCCATGCCAAGCCCATCGATGAGAATCTGCACGGGAGGCGCCGAAGAGCTCGCCACTTGGTCATAGTCATGAATGCTGTACACGAGGGCGAGTATGAGGATCAGTCCGGTGATCGCCGAATAGCCGATCGCCCGCGTGATCCCCTTGGGCGCATTGACCGTGGCCCGCACCGTTTCCTCGGACATGTGGAAGCTGCCGTCGAAGCCCGTGAAGGTCCAACTGGTGACCAGCAGGCCCAGCATCCCTCCGTAAAGACCGTTCGTGAAACCGGTGTTGTTCACGAAATGCGTGACGAACGAGGCCGACTGATGGTCGTCGGGCATCACGATCAGTGTGCTCACGATCACCAGGAGCCCGATGAGCAGCCACCACACGGAGATCCGGTTGAGCAGGGCGACCAACTGCACGGTGTAGGTATTGGCCAGACCCTGGAGCACGATGATCAGCGCCGTGATCATGACCGTCTGCTGGGCGGTCGGCTCGTACGAGTGCCACTGCAGGGCGATGAAGGCCTGGATGAAGGTGGCGGCCGCGTATCCGGTGGCGGCCGTGCCGCCCACCTGGCCGACGAAATTCAGCCAGCCCGTGTACCAGGACCAGGCACCCTTGTGGCGCTTGGCCAGCTTTCCGGCGGAGAAATAGAGCGCCCCACTGGTCGGATAGGCGGAAGCCACCTCCGCCATGGCGGCGCCGATGAACAGCACCATGACGGAGACGCCGATCCAGCCGAAGACGAGAATGCGCGGACCACCGGCATTCATGCCGAATCCGAAGGACGAGAAGATTCCCGAGATGATATTGATGATGGTGAAGGATATCGCGAAATTGTCGAACGCCTGGAATCGGCGTGTGAGCTTTCGCGGATATCCCATCGCATGAAGTGTCGCGTCGTCGTCGAGCGCGGCGAAATCCTCGCCGGCGTGACCTTTCGCGCGCGGGGCCGATATCCGTTCTGACACAACTGACCTTTCTGTGGGGGTGGGCCGGAAGGCTGGGGTGGCCGGGAGGCCGGCCCGAGGGCCGGACGGTCGGTCCGGGTCGGCTCAGGCGGCTCCCGGCACGGGCAGGCCGCAGGAGCGGCGGGCGCGGGAGAGCTGCTCCTCGGGGTCGCCGAACACACTCCAGGGCATCCGGCAGGCGTAGGGCCCCATGGCCATGAAGACCGCGCGCGCCTCGAACTCGCGCTGGGCCATGAACAGCGCGTGGGCCAGATACGCCAGGTCGAGCACCGGCGTGAAGCGGTAGCCCGGCACTTCGGGAAGCCAGTTCTGATAGATCGCGAGCGCGGTGGAACGCCACTGGGGCTGCTCCCAGGTGCGGTCGACGAGAAGCTGCGAGGGGTTGTAGCTCTCCACCAGGGCCACCAGCGGAAGCAGCCGCAGCGGCGAGGATGCGGGAGCGCGCTGGCTCAGGAAGGCGGCGACGTCCCAGGCTGCGTTCACCGAACCGCCGTACCGGGTGAAGAAGAACGCCAGGAAGCGATGGTGGCCTTCACGATTCCAGGGATCGAGGCGGAGGATGTGCGAGAACAGCTGCCAGGGGCCCGGCGGCTGTGTGAGCAGGCCCTGCGGGGCCGGGTCGCGCAGGTCGTGCAGCCGGGCCATGGCCAGTTTGGCGACCCACGGCGTGGGATCGGCGGGGGCCATGGTCGCGGCCCGGTCGCACGCGGTCAGCGCGATGCGCTCCAGAGCCTCGGCCCGGTCGTCCTTGGCGTCCGCCGCGCGCAGCGCCCGCAGCACGGCCACGCGCGCCCACATCAGCGCGGCCTCGGGGGCCGGCTCCTCGGCCAGCCAGCGTTCGGCGAGGTCGGAGTCGGCGGCCTCGGAAGCCAGGACGAGGGAACGATGTGCACGCAGTCCGAAGTCGCCGCGGGTCTCCGTCAGGGCTTCGTGGGCGCTCAGATAGCGGCCGGCCCGGACGTCCACGCAGACGCTCGCGAGTCTGCGGTCGTCGGCCGCCGGATGCCACACATACTGCCCCTCGAATAACCCCGCGGCCATCTTCCCCTGTCCATCCCCGTGCGACGCTTCGCAGTTGCGCAACAGGCACCCTACTCAGCATCAAGGGGAACCGGAACGGCATTTACGAAATACTGGTTTCGCGTCGTCCACGGTTATGGAGGGAACGAAAGGAGTTCTTGAGGATTGTTCAATGAATAGTTCAATGCGGCACTATTCGGCACCCATGGATACGCCGTGGACACCATCCGGATAGAATGTTCCCCAGGAATATGCTGACATCTCATCGCACCCCGGGAAGCCCCATTCACGACCTTGCCGCGCAGCTGCGCCGACTGCCTCCTTCCTGCGGCCCCGCCCGCCTCATCGCCATCGACGGGCACGCGGGCTCCGGGAAGACCACATTCGCCGGGCAGTTGGCGGAGGCACTGGACGACGCGCCCGTGCTGCACCTCGACGACATCGCGACGCACGAGGAGCTCTTCGCCTGGACGGAGCGGCTGCTGCCCCAGGTCGTCGAGCCGCTGCGCCGGGGCGAGACCGCGCACTACACCCCGTACGACTGGATCGCCCGGAGCTTCGGGCCGCCCCGCGCGCTGCCGCCCGCGCCCGTGATCCTTCTGGAAGGCGTCGGCGCCGGTCGCCGCGCGCTGCGCCCGTTCCTCGCACGACTGCTGTGGATGGAGTTGCCGCGCAGCGAAGCGTGGACGCGCGGGCGGTTGCGGGACGGAGAGGCGCAGCGCGAGTTCTGGGCCGGATGGGTCCGCGCCGAGCGCCAACACTTCGCCAAGGACCCCTCAAGACCGTTCGCCGATCTTCTGGTGCAGCAGTGTCCCGAGGGGTACGAGGTGCTGCCGGGGCCTACTGAGACCTCAGGAGCGGAGCACATCATCACTCACGGTGACGGGCCATCCGCAATGTGCTGAACTCGTGAAGACCCCTACATGAGAAGTTCCGTCAGTGCTTCAACTCGGCTTGACCGGGGGGCCGTACAGGACTTACGTTCTGAATGTGCGGTCTTTCGAAGCCGCCCGCAGTCGCGAAGCCCCCGGTTGTTCCCCCGTGATCGGGGGCTTCGTTCTGCCCACACCCTCTTTTCCGGGCGCTGCGCGCCGTGATTCGCTCACCCTCGGTCACCGTGCGAAGTGCGCCCCATCTGCTCCCACCTCGTGGAACGGGGTGTGGCGGCACCCTACGGTCCGCGTATGCACCGCAGGTACGATGCCTCTCGGTGCGACCTTCGGACGGCTGCTCTGCGCACCGATGCAACTCCCGTCCGTGGCACGGCGGTTCGACCAAGGCTGCCGACGGGCACCGGCCCGGCGGCGAGGGGGTGTCCTGATCGACGAGACACTCCCTGACCATCGGGGGCACGGTTTGTGGGGGACGTGATGGACTTCGGCACGCAGGGCCCCGAGGCCCCGGCCGACCTCGCCTGGATGCGAGGTGTGGATGCCTACACGATGGGGGCCTATCCGCAGGCGGAGGAGGAGTTCCGCGCCGCGGTCCGGATGGACCCGGGAATGGCGGACGGCTGGCTCGGACTGCACGCGCTCCGGGTGGACACGACGACCGCGCTGCTGCGGATGTTCCGGCACCGGGACCGCTTCGGGGAGCAGCGCACCAGGCATCGGCGCACGCTCAACTCCTGGTACTGGCTGGGCTGGTGGGTTCAGCCCGTGCTGGAGAGCCCGCGCGATCTACTGCTCGCGCACGCCTCGCACTGGCTCGACGGGCGTCATGTCCCGGAGCTGGACCGTGCGCTCGCGGGTCTGCCGCCCGTCGACGCGGACCCCCAGGTACGGTTCCTGCACGCGTGCCGCGCCTATCTGGTCAAGGACTGGGAGCAGCTGGTCCGGCACACCGATCCGTTGATCGACGATCCCATGCTGGGCATAGAGGCCGGCCTCTTCGGCGGGATGGCCCGGGTCCGTCTGGAGATGTACGGCCAGGCGGAGCCGCTCCTGTCCTCCGCGCTGATGCGCTGTCGCAGCGAGCAGCCCCAGCGCAAGGAGCTGCGGTACTGGCTGGCGCGGGCGCACGAGGGCACCGGGCGGTCCGCCGCCGCACTGCCCCTGTACCGGGCGGTGCACCGGGTCGATCCCTCCTTCATGGACACCTCGGCACGGCTCGCGGCGATCTCCGAGGGCGACGGGTACGACGATGCCGCCGCCGACCTGGCGGCGATCACGCTCGCCGGGGTCGGGCAGGACGTGATGGAGGGCCCGGACGGTGTGGATCCGCTGTTCGGCGCGGAGGGGCGGGACCTGAAGCTCTCGGAACCCGATCTCGCGCCACCGGGCGGGCTGCCTCCGGAGACCGACGCGGTGCGCGAGAAGGCCGTGCTGCCGGTGCAGCCGCTGCCCGCCGGACCGACCGACCCCGCATTACTCGAAGAGGCGCTCGCCGAACTGGAGCGCATGGTGGGCCTGGAGCCCGTGAAGCGCCAAGTCAAGGCGCTGTCGGCGCAGTTGAACATGGCGAGGCTTCGCACCCGGCAGGGTCTCCCGGTCCAGCCGCCGAAACGGCACTTCGTCTTCTCCGGCCCTTCCGGCACCGGCAAGACCACCGTGGCCCGCATCCTCGGCCGGGTCTTCTACGCGCTGGGGCTGCTCGGCGGCGACCATCTGGTGGAGGCGCAGCGGGCGGACCTGGTCGGCGAGTATCTGGGCCAGACGGCGGTCAAGGCCAACGAGTTGATCGACTCGGCCATCGGCGGCGTCCTCTTCGTGGATGAGGCGTACTCGCTGTCCAACTCCGGATACGGCAAGGGCGACGCATACGGCGACGAGGCCCTGCAGGTACTTCTCAAGCGGGCCGAGGACAACCGCGACCACCTCGTCGTCATCCTCGCCGGCTACCCGGAGGGCATGGACCGCCTCCTGGCCACCAACCCCGGCCTCTCCTCCCGCTTCACCACCCGCGTCGACTTCCCCTCCTACCGTCCCCTCGAACTCACCTCCATCGGCGAGGTGCTGGCCGCGGAGAACGGCGACGTGTGGGACGAGGAGGCGCTGGACGAGCTGCGCTCGATCGCCGGGCACGTCGTCGACCAGGGGTGGATCGACGAGCTCGGCAACGGGCGATTCCTGCGCACGCTGTACGAGAAGAGCTGCGCGTACCGCGACCTTCGGCTGTCGCTCTATCCCGGGGCGCTGTCCCGCGACGACTTGTCGACACTGCGACTGCCGGATCTGATGCAGGCGTACGGGGAGGTTCTGTCGGGGCGGGGGCCGCAGGATCCGTCGACGATGTGACCGGGGGTGGCTCCGGGGGTGGTTTTCGCCCCCTCCGCCCCTGCCCGTCCCGTCCATGTGGCCTGCGCCCCCAGACCCCCGCCACCAGACTGCGCAGTTCCCCGCGCCCCTTGACGGCCCGCGGGGAACTACGCGTGGGTCAGCTCGCCAGCGCCTCCTCCGGCGTCTCGCTCGGGCGTGGTTCCGAGACGCGCAGCGGAGGAGCCTCCCGGTGGGCCGGGTCGCGTACTTCGCCGACCAGCAGTTCCAGCACGTCCTCCAGGGCCACGAGCCCCAGGACCTTGCCCGACGCGTCGGCGACCTGGGCGAGGTGCGTCGCGGCACGACGCATCACGGTCAACGCGTCGTCCAGCGGAAGCTCGCACCGCAGGGTCGTCATCGGGCGCCAGATCTGCTGCGGCACCGCCCGCTCGGACTCCTCCAGATCGAGTACGTCCTTCACATGGAGATAGCCCATGAAGGCGCCGTTCTCGGCGACCACGGGGAACCGGGAGTACCCGGTGCGCGCGGTGAGCGCGACGACCTGGCCCGGAGTGACCGAGGGCCCCACGGTCACCAGGGAGTCGCGGTTCAGGAGGACGTCGGTGACCGGGCGCGACCCCAGCTCCAGGGCGTCCTCCAGGCGCTCCTGCTCCTCCGGTTCCAACAGGCCCGCCTGGCCCGAGTCCTCGACCAGACGGTTGAGCTGCTCACTGGTGAAGGCCGCCTCGACCTCGTCCTTGGGCTCCACACGGAACAGCTTGAGGATCAGACGGGCGCAGGCGCCCAGGGCGACGGTGACCGGCCGGCACAGCCGCGCGAAGGCGACCAGGCCGGGGCTCAGCCACAGCGCCGTCTTCTCGGGCGCGGCCATCGCCAGGTTCTTCGGCACCATCTCGCCGATGACGAGGTGGAAGAAGACGACGAAGGCGAGCGCGATGACGTACCCGAGGGGGTGGATCAGCCCGTCCGGCAGATGGATCGCCTCGAAGACCGGCTCCAGCAGATGGGCGACGGTCGGCTCGGCGACCGCGCCGAGCGTCAACGAGCAGATGGTGATGCCGAACTGGGCCGCGGCCATCATCTGCGGGAGCCGCTCGAGGCCGTACAGGACCTGTCGGGCCCGCGCCGTCCCCAGCGGTTCGATCTGGCTGCGCCGTACGGACACGAGCGCGAACTCGGCGCCGACGAAGAAGCCGTTGGCAAGCACCAGCAGCCCGGCGAACAGGAGTTGAAGCAGGCTCATCGGACGGCCTCCGCAGCGGGCGCGGTCCGCACCAGGCGGACGCGTTCGGCGCGGTAGTGCCCGACCTGGCGCACCGACAGGCGCCAGCCCGGGAGTTCGGCCTTGTCGCCGGGGGCCGGGATCCGGCCGAGCAGATCGGCGACGAGGCCCGCGACGGTCTCGTAGGGGCCCTCGGGCACATCGAGGCCTATGCGCTGCAGAATGTCCACCCGGCAGCTGCCGTCGGCGTCCCACGCGGGCCGTCCGTCCTCGGGCGGCGCCACCGCGAGTTCGGGCAGATCCAGCCCGTCGTGTTCGTCACGGACCTCGCCGACGAGCTCCTCGACGATGTCCTCCAGGGTGACCACGCCCGCCGTGCCGCCGTACTCGTCGACGACGACGGCGATCGGCTGCTCGCTGCGCAGCTGCTCCAGAAGGGGCTGCACGGGCAGCGTCTCCGGGACGAGCAGCGGGGCCTGGGCGATCCGGCCGACGGGGGTGCGCCGCCGGTCGTGCGAGGGGATCGCGAGGGCATCCTTGAGGTGCACCATGCCGACGATCTCGTCGATCCGCTCCCGGTAGACGGGGAAGCGGGACAGGCCGGTGGCGCGGGTGAGGTTGACGACGTCCTCGGCGGTCGCCGACGACTGCAGCGCGCTGACCTTCACGCGCGGGGTCATGACGTGCTGCGCGGTCAGGTCGGCGAGCGAGATCGTCCGTACGAAGAGATCCGCGGTGTCCTGCTCCAGGGCACCGGCCTGCGCCGAGTGCCGGGCGAGCGAGACGAGTTCGCCGGGGGTGCGGGCGGAGGCCAGCTCCTCGGCGGGCTCGACGCCCAGGGCGCGTACGAGCCGGTTGGCGACCGCGTTGAGGGCGGCGATCACCGGCCGGAACAGCCGCGAGAAGACGTGCTGCGGGCCCGCGACGAAGCGGGCGACCTGCAGGGGCTTGGACACCGCCCAGTTCTTGGGCACGAGTTCGCCGATGACCATCTGCACGGCCGAGGCGAGCAGCATGCCGACCACCACGGCGACACCGGACACGGCGCCTTCGGGGATGCCGATCGCGGTGAACGGGCCGTGCAGCAGCTCGGCGAGCGCCGGTTCGGCGAGCATGCCGACGACAAGCGAGGTGATGGTGATGCCGAGCTGGGTGCCGGAGAGCTGGAAGGACAGCTCCTTGAGCGAGTTCACGACGGTCAGAGCCCGTCGGTCGCCGTCAGCCGCTGCCTTCTCGGCATCGGGGCGCTCGACCGTGACGAGGCCGAACTCCGCCGCGACGAAGAAGCCGTTGGCGAGAATCAGCAGGAACGCCGCCCCAAGGAGCAGCAGGGGGATGGTCATGCCGCCGCCTCGATATGTCGGGAGGGGGCGGCGCAGGTACTACAGGACGATCCGTCCATCGCTGGAGGGAGTCACTCCTCGGGTAGCAGGAAGCCTCTGAACGCCGGGTGGCACATCAGAGACGGAGGCGCAACGAAAACGCCTCCGCCAACAGATTAATCAAGACATGGGCCCAGGGGGCAGGGTGGAAGGCTGAGAGTCAGCCCTCATGTTTCTCGGGGTCGCCGATGGAGCGGGCCTCGGCGAGCGCACGCAGGGCGCGGGCGTCCTCGATCGCGCGCTGTTTGGCGATGCCCGGCTGGATGCCGAGCGCGGGCAGGCTGGTGCCGTCACTGAGGTCGAGGAACACCCAGGGGTCACCGGGGCGCAGGTTGACCTGGAGGATCTCCGCCCAGTCCAGGTGCCGCCTGCTGGTGATGTTGACGACAGTGACGCCGGTCTCGTCGGCGACGACCTTGGGCCGGGAGAGCAGCAGCAGCACCCCGAAGAGCAGCGCCGCGGTGAAGACGAAGCTGACCCGCTCCCCCGGGCTGAGTTGCTCCAGGAGCATCGCGACCGTCGTGATGACCACGAAGATCGCGGCGCCCGCGGTGAGCAGTACGGCCCGGGTGCGGGACGGGCGGAAAGTGACGGGAAGGGCGGGAAGGTCCGACATGTCCGGCAGTCCCGTCAGAGCCGGCAGGCGTGGATGGCCGTGGTCAGGATGGCCCGCGCGCCGAGGGCGTACAGGTCGTCCATGATCCGCTGGGCCTCCTTGGCGGGGACCATGGCGCGCACGGCGACCCAGCCCTCGTTGTGCAGCGGCGAGATGGTCGGCGACTCCAGGCCCGGGGTGAGCGCTACGGCCTTCTCCAGGTGCTCGGCGCGGCAGTCGTAGTCCATCATCACGTACGTCCGTGCCACCAGGACGCCCTGGAGGCGGCGCAGGAACTGCTGCACCTTGGGCTCGGTGTCCTCGGCGGTGTCGGCTCCGACCCGGCGGATGACGACGGCCTCGGACTTCATGATCGGGTCGCCGAACACCTCGAGGCCCGCGTTGCGCAGCGAGGTGCCGGTCTCGACGACATCGGCGATGACCTCGGCGACGCCCAGTTCGATGGCGGTCTCGACGGCGCCGTCGAGGTGGACGACGGAGGCGTCGATGCCGTGGTCGGCGAGGTGCTTGGCGACGATGCCCTCGTAGGAGGTGGCGACCGTCATGCCGGAGAGGTCCGCGATGCCGCTCGCCGTGCCCGGCTTGGTGGCGAAGCGGAAGGTCGAACGGGCGAAGCCGAGCGGCAGGATCTCCTCCGCGTTGGCGCCCGAGTCGATGAGCAGGTCGCGGCCGGTGATGCCGATGTCGAGGCGGCCGGAGGAGACGTAGATCGCGATGTCGCGGGGGCGGAGGTAGAAGAACTCGACCTCGTTCTCCGGGTCGACGATCCTCAGCTCCTTGGACTCCCGGCGCTGCTGGTAGCCGGCCTCATGCAGCATCTCCGCCGCAGGGCCTGACAGGGAACCCTTGTTGGGGACGGCGATGCGCAGCATGAGGTCGGCTTCCTTTGCGTGAAGGGGTTGAGGGAACAGCGGGATTTACAGGTGGGCGTACACGTCGTCGAGGGAGATCCCGCGCGCGACCATCATCACCTGGACGTGGTAGAGCAGCTGCGAGATCTCCTCGGCGGCGGCGTCCTTGCCCTCGTACTCGGCGGCCATCCAGACCTCGGCGGCCTCTTCGACAACCTTCTTGCCGATGGCATGGACACCCTTACCGACCAGCTCGGCGGTGCGCGAAGTGGCGGGATCGCCGTTGGCGGCCTTGTGCTGGAGCTCGGTGAAGAGCTCCTCGAACGTCTTCTTGGACATGGTGTGCCCACCCTACGCGGTCACCGAGGTTCCTCAGCGCCAGGGTTCAGATACTGAGCGCAGCGTGGCCGCGGTCGCCACCGCGGCCGTCACCGCCTCGTGCCCCTTGTCCTCGTTGGACCCCTCGATGCCCGCGCGGTCCAGGGCCTGCTCCTCGGTATCGCAGGTCAGCACGCCGAAGCCGACGGGGACGCCGGTGTCGATGGAGACCTGGGTGAGGCCGTTGGTGACGCCCTGGCACACGTAGTCGAAGTGGGGGGTTCCGCCACGGATGACGACGCCGAGCGCGACGATCGCGTCGTAGCCGCGGCCCGCCAGCACCTTGGCGACGACCGGCAGCTCGAAGCTGCCGGGGACCCGAAGCAGGGTCGGCTCGTCGATCCCCAGCTCGTGCAGGGCGCGCAGCGCGCCGTCCACGAGGCCGTCCATCACCTTCTCGTGCCACTGTGCCGCGATGACCGCGACGCGCAGGTCGCCGCAGTTGCGTACGGACAGTTCAGGTGCACCCTTGCCGCTCACGTCTCTCCTCAGTGCCGCTGTGCTGTGTTGCCGATAGTGCGGTTGTTGCCGACAGTGCCGTTGTTACCGGTATGCCGTCGTTACTGGTTGCCGCAGGCGGACACGGTGGTCGTGTCCAGCCAGGGCAGGTCGTGCCCCATCCGGTCCCGCTTGGTGCGCAGGTAGCGGAGGTTGTGCTCGCCCGCCTGTACCGGCATCGGTTCTCGCGCGGTGACCTTGAGGCCGTGCCGGACGAGCGCGTCGGTCTTGTCGGGGTTGTTCGTCAGCAGGCGCAGGCTGTGCACGCCGAGGTCCTCCAGGATCTGGGCGCTGGCGCCGTAGTCCCGGGCGTCGGCGGGCAGGCCCAGCTCCAGGTTGGCGTCGAGGGTGTCGCGGCCCTGCTCCTGAAGTTCGTACGCGCGCAGCTTGGAGAGCAGGCCGATGCCGCGCCCCTCGTGGCCGCGCAGGTAGACCACGATGCCGCGGCCCTCGGCCTGGATGCGCTCCATGGCCGTCTGCAGCTGGGGGCCGCAGTCGCAGCGCAGCGAGTGGAAGACGTCTCCGGTGAGGCACTCGGAGTGGACGCGGACGAGGACGTCCTCGCCGTCACCGATCTCGCCGTGGACGAGGGCGACGTGCTCGACGCCGTCGACGGTGGAACGGTAGCCGTACGCCGTGAACTCGCCGAAGGCGGTGGGCAGGTGGACCTCGGCCTCGCGGCGGACGGTGGGCTCGGCGGTGCGGCGGTAGGCGATCAGGTCCTCGATGGAGATGATCGTCAGGCCGTGCTTGCGGGCGAAGGGGATCAGCTCGGGCAGTCGGAGCATGCGGCCGTCCTCGCCCGCGATCTCGACGATCGCACCGGCGGGGCGCAGGCCCGCGAGACGGGCCAGGTCGACGGCGGCCTCGGTGTGGCCGTTGCGGACCAGGACGCCACCGGGCTTGGCGCGCAGCGGGAAGATGTGGCCAGGGCGCACGAAGTCGTCCGCCTGGGCCCTCCCGTCGGCCAGCAGCTGAAGCGTGGTGGCACGGTCGGATGCCGAGATGCCGGTGGTCACACCGTGCGCGGCGGACGCGTCCACCGAGACGGTGAACGCGGTCTTCATCGACTCGGTGTTGTCGTCGACCATCTGCGGGAGCCGGAGCCGCTCCAGCTCGTCCCCCTCCATGGGCGCGCAGATCAGCCCACGGCACTCGCTCATCATGAAGGCGACGATCTCGGGGGTCGCCTTCTCGGCGGCGATGACGAGGTCGCCCTCGTTCTCCCGGTCCTCGTCGTCCACGACCACGACGGGGCGGCCCGCCGCGATGTCGGCGATGGCCTTCTCGACCGGGTCGAGCGCGAAGTCCTCGATGTTGTCGGTGCTGTACCAGACCGGCGCGGTGGTCATGCCGGGGCTCCTTCCAGGACGGGCTGCCCGGCCTTGCGGGAGCGCAGCCACCAGTCGCGCATGCCCCACAGGACGAGCGCGCCGTACAGGACGTAGACGAAACCGGAGAAGGCGAAGCCGTTGGCGAAGTTGAGCGGCACGCCCACCAGGTCGACCAGCAGCCAGGCGAACCAGAACTCGACCATGCCGCGCGCCTGGGCGTACATGGCGACGATCGTTCCGACGAAGATGTACGCGTCCGGCCAGGGGTCCCAGGAGAGGGACGGGTACGCGAAGAACAGGCCGGCGACCGCGACGGTGCCGACGGCCGCGGCGCCGATCATGTAGCTGCGCTCGCGCCAGGTGGCGAAGCGGACGGCGATGGAACCGTCCGCCGCCTGCCCCTTGCCGCGGTTCCACTGCCACCAGCCGTACACCGCGACGATCATGACGACGACCTGCTTGCCGGCGCTGCCGGAGAGGTGGGCCGTCGCGAAGGCCGCGAAGAGGATGACGCCGGACAGGAACTGGACGGGCCAGCTCCATATGGAGCGGCGCCAGCCGAGCGCGAGGGCGATCAGACCGATGACGTTGCCGATCATGTCCGACCACTTGATGTGCTGATCGAGGAGGACGAAGGCCTCGGAGTTCAGCCAGTTCACTTGGCTGCTCCCTGCGTGCCCAGCAGCCGCTCGACGTACTTGGCGATGACGTCGACCTCGAGGTTGACCGGGTCGCCGGGCTGCTTGAGGCCGAGCGTGGTCAGCGTGAGCGTGGTCGGGATGAGGCTGACGGTGAAGTAGTCGGGGCCCGCGTCGACCACGGTCAGGCTGATGCCGTCGACGGTGATGGAGCCCTTCTCGACCACATAGCGCGAGAGGTCCGCGGGGAGCGAGATCTTGACGATCTCCCAGTTGTCGGACGGCTTGCGCTCGATGACCGCGCCCGTGCCGTCGACGTGCCCCTGCACGATGTGCCCGCCCAGGCGCTCACCCACGGCCATCGGGCGCTCCAGGTTGACGCGGGAGCCCACGGTCAGGGCACCGAGGCTGGAGCGGTCCAGGGTCTCCGCCATGACGTCGGCGGTGAATTCGTCGCCCTCGTGGTCGACCACCGTGAGACAGACGCCGTTGACGGCGATGGAGTCGCCGTGCTGCGCGCCCTGCGTGACGACGGGGCCGCGCAGCCGGAAACGGGAGGCGTCGTCGAGGTTCTCGACGGCGGTGACCTCACCCAGCTCTTCGACGATTCCGGTGAACACTTCCCGGGTCCTCCTGCCTCATGGGGCACGGACTCCGGGGCCTGTCGATGACGACAGAATGAGCGAACGACGACACCGGGGACGACGCCGAAAGGAGACTCGTCCCACGGGACAAGTCGCAACTGACGGCGGCGCGCACGAATGCCCGCCCGCCGCGCACTGCCTCCCATCCGGACTTTAACCGTCGGTCCAGGAATTTCACCTGGTCAACCGGCCGCTGGAAGCGACCGGGTCGCGGACTGTAACCGCCGGTTCGGAATTTCACCGACCCCGGAGTGCGCTGCTTCTGGTACAGGGCCAGTGTGCCACGCCTGATCGACGCCCATGCGGGCGAACGCCTGTGGGGTGGCTCACAGGCCATATGGATGGACTTCTCGCGCGCCGCGCGACCGGTCAACTTCCGCTCCGGCGTACGCCCTTGATGATGGTCCGTACCTATTGACGGTGTGGTCTAGTCCATTTAAGGTCGGCGATCATCGCGTCGTCGAAACCGGTTTGTCGACACCGAATGGTCGCCCCCGATCGACCCGGCGGCGGTGACGGAGGCCCTTGCCCCGCCGCCGGGTCTCCAACGCGGGTGGGGACCAAGCGGTTTTCGCCCCCTCCACCCCTGCCCGTCCCGACCTGGGGCTGCGCCCCGGACCCGCCGGGTTGTTCTTCGGCTGCGGGAGGGTGGGGGTTTGTCGCACAGTTCCCCGCGCCCCTGAAGGGCGTGGGGGCGAGAACCTTCAGGCCCCGCTCCCGGGGCTACCGTGACGGTGGTGCGAAGAGTTCGTCCTGGGCGCCGTCCCGGGCGGTCAGGAGGGCGCCGCGCAGCACCGCGCCGCCGCCCAACGCACTCGCCCGCACCTCCGTCGGCAGCGGCGACATCCGTACGAGCCGTTGCTCGACCCGCGCGGCGAGAACATCCCCGCCCGCGCGGCCGACCTCGCCGCCCAGAACCACACAGCCGGGGTCCAGTACGGCGATGACGGAGGCGGCGCCGACGGCGAGACGGTCGGCGAGGGCGTCGAGGAAGCGGGAGGAGTCCGGCGCGTCGGGGGTGGAAACGGCTGCCCTCACCAGCGCCGCCGCGTGTGGTTCGTGCGGAACCGGCTCCGCCGCGACGCCGTACCGCGCCGCGAGCCCGGTGACGGCCGCCGCCCCCGCCAGCGAGTGGAAGCCGCCCTCGCAGTCGGTCGCCGAGGGGAGGGTCGAGGTCCCGGGCACGGGCAGGAAGCCGATTTCGCCGGTGCCGCCGGAGGCGCCGCGGCGGAGCCGGCCGTCGAGGATCACCGCGGCACCGGTGCCGTGCCCCAGCCACAGCAGCACGAACGTGTCGCGGTCGCGCGCGGCACCGTCGCGCTGTTCGGCGAGGGCGGCGAGGTTGGTCTCGTTCTCGACCAGGACACGTGCGGGCAGGCGCTCCTGGAGGGCGGCCACCAGACGGCGGTGCCACTCGGGCAGACCGGAGGAGTCGCGCAGTTCACCGGTGCCGGGGTCGATCAGGCCAGGGGCGCCGATGCCGACCGTGTGCAGTCGCTCCGCCCCCGCCTCCTTCGCCGCCCGCTCCACCAGCGTCACCGCCTGCTCGACGGCGGGCCCGGTGCCGGTGTCGTCCGCGATGGGCACCGACGCCCGGGCCAGCTCCGCACCGAGAAGATCGGAGACGACGACGGAGACCCCCTCGGTGCGCACGTCGAGGGCGGCGAGGTGGGCCCTGTCGGCGACGATCCCGTACAAGCGGGCGTTCGGGCCGCGCCGCTGCTCCCCCGACTCCCCCACCACGGAGATCAGCCCGGCTGCCGTGAGGCGCTCGACGAGGTCGGCGACCGTGGGCCGGGACAGTCCGGTGAGCTGCTTCAACTGCCCTGCCGTCAAGGGGCCTTCCTGCTGCAGCAGCCGCAGGGCGAGCCGGTCGTTGATGGCCCGGGCGGTGCTCGGTGATGCGGGCATGCGGGGATCCTCCCAGATCACGGCTTCCTTCCGGCCCGCGGCCTCTTCCCGGACCACGGGGTCCTTCCGGCCCACGGGCTCTTCCCGGACCACGGGGTCCTTCCGGCCCACGGGCTCTTCCCTGCTCACGGGCTCCCCGCGACCCACGGGATCCTTCCGGCTCACGGGCTCCTCTCGGCCCACGGGCTCTTCCCGGACCACGGGTTCTTCCCAGACCACAGGTTCCTCCCGGATTACGGGATCCTTCCGGCCCACGGACTCCTCCCGGACCGCGGACTCCTCCCGGACCGCGGGCTCCTCCCGGATTACGGGATCCTTCCGGCCCACGGGCTCTTCCCGGCTCACGGGCTCCTCCCACACCACGGGTTCCTCCCGGATCAGCGGAGGGCGTGGCCCCCCGGCCTTAATCCCGCTATTTATCAGGCAGGGTTCCTGATAGTTTACGGCGGCAGTACGGGGAGGACGTCCGGGAGGGGCAGCGGCACCATGGGTGAAGTGGGCTACGACATGCGCGAGTTGAAGCGGGCACGGTACGCCGTGGCCGCCGTGTTCGCGGTGCACGGCGCGGTGACTGGCTCGTTCGCGACCCGCGTGCCCTGGATCCAGGACCACGCCTCGGTGGGCGCGGGCCAGCTCGGCATCGCGCTCGCGTTCCCGGCGATCGGCGCGTCCGTCGCGATGCCGCTCGCGGGCCGGATCAGCCACACCTTCGGCGCCCGCACGGCACTGCGCGGTCTGATCTCGCTGTGGACGCTGGCCCTGATCCTGCCGTCGCTCGCACCGAACCTGTACACACTGTGTCTGGCGCTCTTCATCTACGGCGCCACGGCGGGCATGGCGGACGTCGCGATGAACGCCCTGGGTGTGGAGGTCGAGAACCGCCTCGACAAGTCGATCATGTCCGGGCTGCACGGCATGTGGAGCGCGGGCGCCCTGATCGGCTCGGCGGCCGGCACCCTCGCCGCGCATCTGGGCTCGGACGCACGCCTGCACCACGCGCTGGCGGCGGCGGTACTGACCGTCCTCGGCCTGGTCGCCTGCCAGTGGGTGCTGGACATCAAGCCGACCGAGGACGAGGAGCCCCCGCCGCGCTTCACCCTGCCGCCCAGGTCGGCGCTGCTCATCGGTGCGGTCGGGTTCTGCGCGGTGTTCGCGGAGGGCGCGAGCCTGGACTGGTCCGCGGTCTATCTGCGCGACCAACTGGCCACCTCGGCGGGTCTCGCGGCGGCGTGCACCACGGGCTTCACGCTCACCATGGCCCTCGCGCGGATCGCGGGCGACCGGATCGTGGACCGCTTCGGCGCCGTCCGCACCGTACGCGTCGGCGGCCTCTGCGCGGCGCTCGGCGGACTGCTCGTCGTGGTGGCGGGAAGCCCGGCCGTAGCCATGGGCGGCTTCGCCCTGCTCGGCCTCGGCATCGCCGTCGTCGTCCCCCTCTGCTTCGCCGCGGCCGGACGCAGCGGCCCCAACCCCAGCCAGGCCATCGCGGGCGTCGCCACCATCACGTACACCTCGGGCCTGATCGCGCCGGGCGCGATCGGCACACTGGCGCAGGCGACGAGCCTGGTGGTGTCGTTCGGACTGGTGACGGTGCTGGCGTGCGGGCTCATCGCGTTCGCGGGCGTGCTGCGCGCGGGTGACCGCAACCGGCCGAAGGTCAGCCCTGCGAGCGCAGCAGTTCCCGACCCAAGGCCCTGAACCGGTCGCTCCACGCCGTCGGACGCAGCGTCCCCGCGTCCAGCCGGACCAGCACCCTGGTGCCGTGCGCGTACGTCACCGAGCCGTCGGCCGAGCAGAAACGGAAGCCGTACGTCAGTCCGGTGGTGCCGAGCCGCTCCAGCCAGAGGTGGACGGCGTACGCGCCCGGACGGTTGACCGGGGCCTCGTAACTGATCCGGAGCTCCTTGACGGCGTTGCAGAAGTCGCCTGCCGCCTCCCAGTCGCCCTCGAAGCCGAAGCCGCGCTCGTTCCACAGCACCGTCCAGGCTCGCTCGACCATCACGGGGTACCGGGCGTTGTGCAGCAGCCCGAGCGCGTCCAGGTCGTCGAAGTGGACGGTGACGGGTATCAGCCGCCCATAGGCAAGGACGGGGGCGGCGGGTGGTGCTTCGGCGGTCACGGGCGGGGCTCCTGAGGGTGCGGGACGGGACGGTGGGGGCACCCCATCCTAAGCAGCCGCTCAGGAGCCCCTGTCGGTGCGGGGCAGGGCGGCTCTCCGGTCGCCCTGCCCTTCCTGCGCAGGTCAGCCCGCGATCGAGTCCAGCTGCTCCGCCGCCGGTCGCAGCGCCCACAGGTCGCCGCCGGGCGGCGTTTCGAGCTTCGGCACGGCGGCCTTCGCGGCCCTGTCCCCCGCGTCGGCGGCCGCGTGCACGACGTCGCTCGCCGCGAACCGGTGGAACTCCAGCTCCGGGTGGGCCCACGGCTCGGCGCCCGTCGCCGCGGGCAGCAGATAGTCGACCGCCTTGAACAGGCTCTGGCCGTCCGGCCCTTGGTACGACCAGAGGTTCACACCCAGGTGCCGGCCGATGGCGGCGAGACGGGTGTATGCGACCAGGTCGAAGGTCGAGTAGTGCCAACTGCGGGTGCGGGCCAGTTCCTGGGGCTGACTGCCGTCGGCGGCGATCTGCGGATCGATGCGCAGGGCGCGCGCGTCGAGAACGGTCCGCCGGGCCAGGTCGTTGTCGCCGGTCGCGTACGCCAGGGCGGCGAGCAGCATGTCGTAGAAGGTGCCGTGGTTGTTCTTGGCGGTGCCCTCCTCCTTACCGAAGGCGCTGTTCGCCAGCCAGTCGCGGAAGTCGGTGTTCCAGGCGCGCATCGCGGTGCGGTCGCTCTTGGACCAGCCGGGGGCGCCCGTCTCCAGGATCGCGAGGGCGTCCAGGACGCTCGTGTAGGACTGCGAGAAGTCGATGATGCCGATGGCCCGGCCGTCGTACTTGCAGGGGATGAACTGCCCGTGGTTCAGGTTCGGGTTCATCCGGGTGTCCGGGGCGAGGAACCAGGTGCGCAGGACGGTGGCGGCCTTCTCGGCGTACTGCTTATTGCCTGTGTAGTACCAGGCCAGCGAGAGGTCGTAGGCCGAGTCGAAGACCTTCTCGACGTCCTGGCGGTCGGTGCCGGTGTCGACCTCGGGATTGCGCTGGCCGTCACGCTGGACGTAGGGGCAGCCCCAGGGGTTGTCGGCGGTCCTGGGCTGCGAGGGCCACCAGTACGGGGCCTGGCTGAGGTAGTCGTGGACATCGCCGCCGGGTGCGGGCTTCGGCTTGTCGACGACCGTCCAGGGGCCCTGGTCCAGCCAGTTGTCGGCGCGGCCCGTCAAGTCCTCGAGTGTGCGCTTGAGTTGGGCATCTCCGTGATCCAGACGGACCTTCGTCTGCTGCAGGCGCGCGCCGTCGAGCACCGCCGTCCGCGGGACCTTCGGCGCTGCATGTGCCGCGGCGGAGGGAACGACCGCGGCCGTGAGAGCGACCACGGCCGCCAGAACCACACCCAGTCGGGGTCTTGCACTCATCCAGCACTCCGATCAGAAATATGAACGCAGTTCATGAGGAGGACCGTGTGAGCGTAGGGCGGCTGGTTACCCCTGACAATGGTCCGGACAGATTCACGTACAGAGAAAGCGAAGCCACACCATGGACCTCGGCGTGCGCTGGAAATTGCACGGCGACGGGCGCACGCCCGCCCCCGGAGCGGTCGTCCGCCCCGATGAACGCCTCTCCTGGCCCCGCACGGTCGGGCTCGGCGCCCAGCACGTGGTCGCCATGTTCGGGGCGTCCTTCGTCGCACCCGTCCTCATGGGCCTCGACCCGAACCTCGCGATCATGATGTCCGGCGTCGCGACGGTCATCTTCCTGCTCGCCACCCGCGGCCATGTGCCCAGCTACCTGGGCTGCTCGCTCTCCTTCGTGGGCGTCGCGGCCGTGATCCGGGCACAGGGCGGCACCAGCGCGACGGTCACCGGCGCGGTGTTCGTGGTCGGCATCGCGCTGTTCCTGGTGGGACTCGCCGTGCGGCGCTTCGGGGCCCGGATCATCCATGCCACCATGCCGCCGATCGTGACCGGCGCGGTCGTCATGCTGATCGGCTTCAACCTGGCGCCGGTGACCGCGTCCACGTACTGGCCGCAGGACCAGTGGACAGCGCTCCTGGTGATGCTCTTCACCGGTCTGGCCGTCGTCTGTCTGCGCGGTTTCTGGTCACGGATCGCGATCTTCCTCGGACTGCTCTTCGGGTACGGGATCTCCTGGGCCTTCGACCGGATCTTCGGCAAGATCCACTCGGTGGACGCGAGCGGCAAACTCACCGACCACTGGCGGCTCGATCTGTCGGGCGTGAGCAAGGCGGACTGGATCGGTCTGCCCACCTTCCACGGGCCGTCCTTCCAGTGGTCGGCGATCCTCGTCGCGCTGCCCGTCGTGATCGCGCTGGTCGCCGAGAACGCCGGTCACGTCAAGGCCGTCGGCGAGATGACCGGCACCCGGCTGGAGGACAAGCTGGGCACCGCGATCTCCGCGGACGGCGTCGCCTCGATGCTCTCCACGGCGGTCGGCGGTCCGCCCAACACCACCTACTCCGAGAACATCGGCGTGATGGCCGCGACCCGTGTCTATTCCACGGCCGCCTACTGGGCCGCCGCGGGCTTCGCCCTCCTCTTCGGCCTCTGCCCCAAGTTCGGCGCGGTCGTGGCGGCGATCCCGGGCGGCGTCCTCGGCGGCATCACCGTGATCCTGTACGGCATGATCGGCCTGCTCGGTGCCCAGATCTGGCTCAACGCCGGGGTCGACCTGCGCAACCCGCTGAACCTGGTGCCGGCCGCCGCGGGCATCATCATCGGCATCGGCAACGTCACCATGCAGTTCACGGACAACTTCTCGCTGAGCGGCATCGCCCTCGGCACCCTCGTCGTGATCACCGGCTACCACGCGCTGCGGGCGATGGCTCCGGCCCACCTCAAGACCCAGGAGCCGCTGCTGGACGAGGGCACCTCCTCGTACGACGAGGCCGAGGATCAGCGCGCCAGCTCATAGGCGTACTCCGCCGAGAAGGACCCCGGCGTGCCCTTGCAGCCGTCCGACTCGCCCGGCAGCTTCACCCACAGATAGGCGTCGATCCTGGCCTCCCCGGTGTTCAGGGTCGGCGCCTGTCCGATCCTGCGGCCCGACGGATCGCACCACGCGCCGTCGGTCGGGGCGCCGTTGCCGTTCCGGCTGGTGTCGATGACGGCGCCCAGGCTCGCCGGGCCGCCGAGAGCGGACAGCACCTGTCGGGCGTACGCGATCTCATCGCTCGTACGGTGGAAATTGGACACGTTGGTGAAGACGCCGTCGGAGGAGGCCGCTGAGGCGGCACCCGCCTGGTCGAGCAGCGAGGCCTGTTTGGCGGCGGGGTTCCAGTCCGAGTGGCCGGCGTCGTAGTAGACCCGGGCCTTGGGGTTCGCGGCCTTGAGGACGCGGCCCGCGCGGGCCAACGAGGCGAAGCGGTCGGCCTGTTCGCCCTCGGTGAGGCAGTCGGACTGGGCGATCGAGTCGGGCTCCAGGACGACGATGACCTCGCCGGAGCCCAGCCCCGCTGCGAAGTTGTCGATCCAGCCGTCGTACGCGGCGAGGTCGGGCGCGCCGCCCTCCGAGGCGCCGCCGCAGTCCCGCTGCGGGACGGCGTACGGCACGACGACCGGGACCCGGCCCTGCGCGGCGGCGGCCGACGTCACCGCCCTGACCCGTGCGGTGATGGTGGACGGCGTGAAGTCCGCGAACCAGACCGCTGCCGGACGGTCGGCTATCCGGGACTCGATCACATCGCGCCGGGCGTCGCCGGGATGGGTCTTGACCCAGTCGAGGACCTGGGAGTCGGGGTGGCGGTAGAGCAGGGCGGGGGCGGCCACGGTCCCCTGCTTCTGCTTGCTCGCGGAGGGCTTCGGGCCGGGCTTCGGGGGCGGGGACGCAGACCGGGCGGGGGACGGCGCGACCGACGTGCGCGACGGCGTCGGCACGGCGGGCAGCGGACGGAGGCTGGGCGAGCGGGTCACCAGTGGTTTGGCGTCGTCGGAAGGGCGCCCGTCGTCGAGCGCGGACACCATGCCGGTCACCGTACCGACCGCGACCACGACCGAGGCCGCCGCGACCATGGCACCGCGCCGGGCCGCCCGCCTGCGCTCGGCCCTGCGCGCGGCCAGGCGCTGGGCACGTAAGCCTGACACGTACTGCTCCCCCCTCCCGCCCCGGAGGCGTTCCCCCGTTCTGGGGACGCGTCCGGCCCGGCGGCACTCCCGCCAGCCTAGGACTGGGACGCTGCCCCCATGGCGCAGTTGGCACAGTCGATTACTCCCGTGGACGCGGTCGTCTCCCGTATGCGCGCCCTGGACGCGACCCTGCCCGAGCGGGACGGCGTCGCGGTCTTCAACCGCGTCTACCTCGCCGTCACCGAGGAGGTCGACCGGCACCTGGACGCCGGGGCGTTCCCCGACCCCGAGGCCGCGATCACGCTGGACGTGCGGTTCGCGGAGCGCTACCTGAAGGTGGCCGAGCAGGGGTGCCCGCCTGCCTGCTGGCGGCCGCTGCTGCAGTTCCGGCGCCATCCCGGTGTACGTCCGCTGCAGTTCGCGCTGGCGGGCATCAACGCGCACATCGGGCACGATCTGGCGCTGGCCGTCGTGGACGCCTGTCGTACGCTCGGCTGCGAACCGGCCGATCTGGAGGACGAGTTCGACCGCGTGGGCGATCTCCTCATCTCGATGGAGGAACGCATCCGCGAAGATCTGATGCCGGGCCCCGACCTGCTCCAGATCGCCGATCCGCTCACCCATCTGCTCGGCTCGTGGAGCCTGGAGCGGGCGCGCGACGCCACCTGGTCGGCGGCGCGGGCCCTGTGGGCGCTGCGCGGCCTGCCCGACCTGGCCGAGGAGTTCGGCGACCGCCTCGACGCGGCGGTGGGCTTCGCCGGCCGGATGCTGCTCACCCCGCTGCCGGACTGATCCGGCCACATCATCGCGCACGTCGCGGAACGTGACGTAGTAAGAGATACGTTGCTGATCGATACGCCTGATGCAAAGGAGCACCAGCATGGCCACTCGGCTCGGCCTGAGTCTTCCGCAGACGCACCAGTACGACATCGGACGCGATGTGCCGGACGTGGCCCGCGCGGCCGAGGAGATCGGCTACGAGAGCCTGTGGGTGTTCGAGCGCGCCCTGTTCCCGGAACCCGCGACGCAGGGGCTGTACAACATGCCGGGAGTGCCCTGGCCCGAGGCGTACCGCGGCCTGGCCGAACCGCTGGTGACGCTGACCCTGGCCGTGCCGGCCACGCGGCGGGTCCGGCTCGGCACGAGTGTCCTGGTCGCCCCGCTGCACGGTCCGTTCCAGCTGGCCAGGGCTCTCGGCACGCTCGACGCGGCGAGCGGTGGCCGGGTCGTGGCGGGCTTGGGCACGGGCTGGTCGCTCGACGAGTACGCGGCCGCGGGCGTGGCCCCGTTCGAGGAGCGCGGCAAGGTCCTGGACGAGGTCGTCGATGTCTGCCGCGCGGTATGGGGCCCCGACCCCGTGCGCTACGAGGGCCGCCTGACGAAGATCGCGTCGGCCGTGGTCGCCCCCAAGCCCGTTCGGCCGATCCCGATCCTGCTCCCCGCCTTCACCAAGAAGTCGCTGTCCCGGCTTGTCGAGCGCGGCGACGGCTGGATGCCGGTGGCCATGGGGGCCGAGCAGCTCGCCACGCAGTGGCAGGGGGTGCGGAACTTCGCGGCCGAGCGGGGACGCACGGAGCCGATCCAGTCGGTGGCGCGGGTGAACCTCCAGTACACGGCCAAGGCCTACGACGGCTCGGACCGCGCCCCCTTCCAGGGCGACATCGACCAGATCGTGACCGACCTCGCGGCCCACGCCGAGGTCGGCCTCGACGAGTTCTTCCTCGACTTCGGAGACACCCCGCGGGACGCCCAGGAGCTCAAGGACCTGGCCGCCGAGGTGTACACGGCGGCGCGGGCGGCCGGAATCTGACCACCGCCCGCGGAACCCGATCCGGCCTCAGTCCTCGGGCAGCTCCACCGGCGCGATCTCGTCGTAGACGTCGCCGGGCCCGGGGTTGGTCGGGTCGGTCGTCCCGCCCAGCTGGTGCATGACGCCCCAGACCGCGTTCAGCGCGGTCTGCACGGCGCCCTCGGCCCAGCCGGCCGTCCAGGAGATGTCGTCGCCCGCGAGGAAGATGCCCCGCTTGTCCTCGGGCAGCCCGTCCTGCATGAAGTGGGTGAACAGGCGCCGCTGGTAGCGGTAGTGGCCCGGCAGGTTGGCCTTGAACGCCCCCATGAAGTAGGGCTCGTTCTCCCAGGACACGGTCACCGGGTTGCCGATGATGTGCTTCCTGATGTCGACCTTCGGGTAGATCTCGCCGAGCGACTTCAGCATGACCTCCATCCGCTCGCTCGCGGACAGCGGCAGCCACTTGAGGCTGTCGTCGCACCACGTGTACGAGAGGCAGATGACGGCGGGCTTGTCCGGGCCGTCGTCGAGGAGGTAAGTCCCGCGCGTCATACGGTCGGTGAGCGTCATCGACATGACGTCCCGCCCGGTCGGATTTCCCCTGTCGTCGACGGCCTTGTCCAGCCAGAACGGCCGGTCCACAGGCACGAAGAGCTTCGAGGACTCCATGTAGTGGGTCCGCTCGATCGCCGTCCAGTGGTCGATCGGGAAGAGCGAGTCGTCGCAGGTGATCTTCGACAGCAGCATCCAGGACTGGGCGGTGAAGACGGCCGCCTTGAACGTACGGATGTCGCCGTTCGCGTCCGTCACCGTGATCTGGTTGCCCGCGGTGCGGTGCAGCCGGGTCACGGCCGGGCGCGGGGTGCCGTCGTGCAGCTTGGCCAGCGACGTCCCGTACGCCCAGTGGACGATCTTCTCGGGCTCGCGTTCCCACAGCCGCAGCGGCAGTTGCTGGGAGCCGCCGACGATGCCGCGGTGGTGGTCGTCGGCCTCGGTGTAGACGACGCGCAGGATCTCCAGGATGGAGTTCGGGAAGTCGGTGTCCCAGCCGCCCGTGCCGAAGCCGACCTGGCCGAAGATCTCACGGTGGCGGAAGGACTTGAAGGACTCCGACTCGCAGAGGAAGCCGTAGAAGGTCTGGTTGTCGAGCTTCTCGACGAGCTTCGCCCAGATCTCGCGGATGCGCGGCACGTCGCGCTCCCGCATGGCCTGGTTCATGTCGGAGAAGTCGGCGCCGTCTTCGAGGCAGGCGTTCCAGGCGTTCATCACGTCGCGGTAGACCTGCGGCAGGTCGTCGACGGTGGTCGCGTAGTGCGACTCGCCCTTGAGGTCGACGACCGTCGAGGGCGTCGACTCGGCCAGCGGGTTGGGGAACGGCCGGGTCTCCAGGCCCACCAGGTCGATGTAGTGCTGGAGGGCGGTGGAGGACGGCGGGAAGCGCATGGCGCCCATCTCGGCGGTGAGCGAGGGGTCGCACCCCTCGAAGCCCACCGTCCGCAGCCGGCCGCCGATCTCGTCGGCCTCGTACACGACGGGCTTGAGGCCCATCTTCATCAGCTCGTACGCGGCCACGATGCCGGAGAGGCCGCCGCCGATGACCGCGACCTCGGTGCCGTGCTCGGTCGCGGGTATCTGGCCGAGGCCCGCGGGGTGGGCGAGGAAGTCGTCGTACGCGTAGGGGAAGTCCGGGCCGAACATGGTGATCGGCGGCTGCTGCACATCGGCGTGCTGGACGGCGTTGGGCACCGTGGACGTCATGGGGTACGGACTCCTTGCGCGAAAGCTGTTTGAGGGGAGAGTGCGGCCGGACTCAGATCAGCGACCCGTAGAGGCCGGGGCGGCGGTCCTTCAGATACGGGTTCGCCTCGCGCGAGGCCGCGAGGAAGCCGGGGTCGGCGTCGGCGAAGACCAGTTCCTCGCCGCGGCCGGCCCGGGCGCGGGCGACCCCGTCGGGCCCGGCCAGCGTGGAGAGGCCGACGAACTCGAACTCCCCCTCCGGCCCGGTGCGGTTCACGTACGCGACGTACATCTGGTTCTCGAAGGCGCGCACCGGGACGACGGACTCGGCGACGAACTGGAACGGGTGCATCTGCGCGGTCGGCACGAGCAGGAGGTCGGTGCCGGCGAGGGCGTGCGCGCGGACGTTCTCGGGGAACTCGACGTCGTAGCAGATCATGAGGCCGACCCGCAGGCCACCGAGCTCGGCCTGCACGACCGGCTGCTCGCCGGGCGTGAAGTGGTCGCGTTCGAAGCAGCCGAAGAGGTGAGTCTTGCGGTAGTTCGCGAGACGGGTGCCGTCGGCGGAGATCAGCTGCGCGGAGTTGAAGACCTTCCCCCAGCCTTCGGCCGGGGGGACCCCCATCTCGCTTCGCTCGCCGGAGCGCTCGGGGTAGCCGTAGGCGACGGCCACGCCGTGCCGGGTGGCGATCTCGGCGATCGCGTCGGCCGAGCCACCGTCGGCGGGCTCGGCGAGGCGGGCGATGTCGTCACCGATCGCGTAGCCGGTCAGGAACATCTCCGGCGCCACGAGCAGCCCGGCGCCGGCACCGGCGGCGCGGCCCGCGGCCTCGTCGAGCACCTTGAGGTTCTCGACGACCGAGCCGGGACGGCCGGAGCTCTGGAGCAGGGCTGTGCGCATGCGTGTTCCTCACCGGTACGGAGGGTTTGGGGTAAGCGGCGCCGGGCGGTGCGGGGCCGTGCCCGCACTTCGCCGGGGTCGCTTGGATAGACGGTACGGGCGGCGGCCTCGACCGGACAAGAAGGACCCGTTGCGCGCCACTGAACGAATCGTTGCGTGCCCCAGGGGCCCGGCGGCGATTCGTTGCGCACCCTCGTACGTAGCCCGAATCCCCCGTGGGCGTAGCCCGGATCCGCCTTGAGGCGCAGGTCACAGGCGTGGCCCCCGCCGGACGGCGGAGGGGCGGTGACGTCCGCGGCACGATGTGCCCGCCGAGCGTCGGCGGAACAGTGGTGACTGTCCGTTTCACCTGCAGAAAGGACTGTCATGAGCCGCCTGGACCGTCGTACGAAGCTCATCGCGCTCGGTACCGCCGTGCTCCTCTCCGCCGCGGCGGCCGGATCCGCCGCCGCGTCCGGCACCGGGCATCAGGACAAGCGGGAGGCCGCCGCGCTCACCGGAACCGCCAAGCTGTACCGGTCGGCGGGCGACGACATCACCTTCTCCTTCGACGCCCACCTCGCGGCCAAGGACAACGACAACCCGCTGAAGGCCACCGGCACCTTCGCGTGGAGTCACTACATCGACGGTGACGGGGCCTGGGCCAAGGCCAGGGTCGACTGCCTGCTCACCGGGGGCAAGGTCGCCGTCGTCTCCGGAGTGATCACCGACTCCGACCTGCCCGGTGCGAAGGGCAGGCGGGTCGGCATCACGGTCCACGACCTCGGCCACCACGACCGGCTGGGCTACAGCTGGGCGTCGGTCGGCAGTCCGGTGGAGACCAAGGACCTGCCGAAGTGCGTCGGTTCCGCGCCCTTCGAGAAGGTGAAGCAGGGCACGGGCGACTACACGGTCGTGCCCTGGCAGCCCGCGTTCTAGTGCTTATGGCTCGGGCCCGGTTCTCACAGCTCGCGGAGCCGCTCCACGATCTCGCGCAGCAGCTCCGGGTCGGCCGCCGGTCCGCCGGGCGCCGGCCGCCGCGGTGCGTCGATGCGCACCAGACCGGCCTCGGCCAGGTCGCCGAGCAGCACACGTACGACGGTCAGGGGCAGGTCGGCGTCCGCGGCCAGTTCGACGACCGGCCGGGCTCCGCGGCGCACCAGGTCGAGCAGGGCGGCGCGGGCGTGGTCGACGCCCGGCTGTCCCTCGTCCGTCCGCGCGGCCGTGACCTGCGACATCAGATCGATGGTGTGCCGGTCCGAGGGCCGGGTCCGGCCCCGCGTCACGGTGTAGGGCCGCACCATCGAGCCGGTTTCGTCCTCGTACCAATGGTCGTCGGTCACGGGCGGATCAGGGGCCCGCGGGGTCGGCGGCCGATCGTACGGCGGCGGCCATGTGGCGGCCGACGCGGCGGACGAGCAGCGCCATCTCGTGGGCGAGCTGTCCGACGTCCGTCTGCACCTCGCTCAGGACGGCCAGCCGACTGCCGTCACCCGCCGGGGTGATGAAGAGGTAGGCGTCGTCGAGCATCACCATGGTCTGGCGCACCTCCCCCGCGGCGAAGCGCTCACCGGCCGACCGGGCGAGACTGTGGAAGCCGGAGCAGACGGCGGCGAGATGCTCGATGTCCCCTCTGCGCATGCCGTCCGAGCAGCTGAGCGGGAGGCCGTCGGCGGTGAGGAGCACGGCCTGGCGGACGTGGTCGGTTCGGGCCACGAGGTCGTCGAGCAGCCAGCCGAGATCGGTGCCGGGCTGTTCGGGGTCGATGCCGGGCGGTTCGGGGGTGATGCCCGGGAGCTCGGAGAGCTGGGCGGGGTGCTCGGGGGTCTGGTCAGGGCGCATTGTCGGCGGCCGTTCCTTCCTCGGTGTCGGTTCGCTGCGCGGGGCCGGGTTCCGTCGGCAGGCCCTTGCGGCCTCGGTCGAGGCCGCGCTGGAAGGCGCCGAAGACCGCGCGGATCTCCTCGGGCGTGACCTCGCGCTCCGACGTCCCGTCGGGTGCCGGAACCTCGGTGCGCAGCTCGGGGGCGAGGGAGGTCTGGCGGACGCGGGTGGGCAGGGCGGGCGACTCCGAGGCCGGACCGCTCTCCGGCATACGGCCCAGGCTCAGGACCTGCTCCTGCTCTCGTTCCTGCGCCCGATCCCGCTCCCACTCCTGGCCATGCTCCCGCTCCTGCTCGTGCTCCTGCTGCGCCGCGCGCTGTTCCTGGAGGACCGCGGTTCCCCTCCGGGAGGGCAGCGCCCGCCGCTCCGCGTCCGCCACCGACTCCGGCCGCTCGGGTTCGATCGGCGCGAGGACCGCCTCCGGCAGCAGCACCACCGCCGTCGTACCGCCGTACGGCGACCGGCACAGCGTGACCTCGATGCCGTGGCGTGCGGCGAGCCGCCCCACCACGTACAGCCCCAGCCGGTCGTGGCGGGTCGGGTCGAAGTCGTCCGGCGTGGTGAGGGTGCGGTGGGCTTCCTCGAGCTGCTCGGGCTCGAGGCCGAGGCCCCGGTCGTCGATCTCCAGGACGAAGCCACCCCCGGCCCGGCCGGTGCGCAGGGTGACCTGGGTGTGGGGCGGCGAGAACACGGTGGCGTTCTCGACGAGTTCGGCGATCAGATGGGCGACGTCGGCGACGGCGTCCGCCGCGACACCCACCTCCGGCATCGGCGGGATCACGACGCGCGCGTAGTCCTCGATCTCGCTCACCGCGGAGGACACCACGTGGGCGATGGGTACGGGCCGCCGCCATTTGCGGCCGGGCGCCGCGCCGGACAGGATGATCAGGCTCTCGGCGTGCCGCCGCATGCGGGTGGTGAGGTGGTCGATCCGGAACAGGTCCTCCAGGACGTCCGGGTCGTTGGTGCGCCGCTCCAGCGTGTCGACGAGTTTGAGCTGGCGGTGCACGAGCGCCTGATTGCGGCGGGCGATGTTGAGGAGCACGGCGAACAACCCGCGGCGCAGGGTGGCCTGCTTGACGGCGGCCTCGACGGCCGCGAGGCGGGCGGTGTTGAAGGACCGGCCGACCTGTCCGATCTCGTCGGCACCCGCCTCCCCGTCGGCCAGCGGCGGAGCCTCGGCGGCGGCGTCCACGTCCTCGCCCGCGCTCAACCGCCGCATCACGTCCGGCAGTTGGCGGGAGCTCAGGAGGTCGGCGGCGTCCCGCAGCGTTTCCAGGCGGCGCGAGATACGACGGGCGCCGCGCACGGCGAACCACAGGGACACTGCCACGGCGGCGAGTCCGAGCACTCCGACGACGGCGGCCTTGGCCAGCTCCCGGTAGGCGAACTCCCGCCCGCGCTCCGCGGAGTTGACGGCCGACCGGGTGCACATCTGCATGTAGCGCTTGACGGCCCGGTCGGTGGTGGTGCGCCAGGAGTCGGCCGCGACGGCCTCGCCCGCACGCTGCGCGCCCGCCCGCAGCAGGGCGTCCTCGCCCCGGGTCAACTGCCGGTGGAGGCCCCCGCGCTGGAACTCCTCGAAGAGGGAGCGCGAGTCGGCGGGCAGGTCGGGCACATACGTCCGCTCGAAGACCCGGCGGTCCTCGATCGTCGCGGTCAGCGTGTCGTACTGGCGGTCGCTGAGCGATCCGGCAGCCCGCGCCCCGGCGACGAGGGCGTCCTCGCGCGACACGAACTCCCGTACCCGCACCAGCTCGATGACGACCTGGGCCTCGCGCGCGAGCTGACCGGCCTGCAGCGCGGTGAGCGCGGACTGGACGTCGAAGCCCGGTTCCACGAGTGTGCTGTACTCGCTGACCGCCCGGTCCCAGGAGATGGCGCGGGACAGCACGCGCTCCCGCAGCCCCTCCAGCCCGTCGACGGAATGGAGCATGGCGTCGAGCGCCTGTCGCTGCCGGTCGGACAGCCGGCCGCGGTCCCCGTCCCGGATCGCGTCCCGCATGGCGGTCACGGCGCGGTCGGTGCGGCGCTGCTGCTCCAGCAGCTCGACGGCCGCCGCCGTACCTTGATTCGCCCCCAGGTACGCGGCCGCAAGCCGCCGTTCGATCTGGATCTGGCCGACCGCCGTGTCGACCGGTGTGCCGAAGTCGACGTACACCCCCTGGACCCGGACGAGCGCGCGCAGTTCGCCGGTGACGGACACCATGGCGAAGCTCCACAGCGCCATGAGGGCGATCATCGGAGCGAGCGCGAGCGCCACGATGCGCGTACGGACCGTGGTGGGACGGCCGAAGGGCCAGCGGCGCATGGTCTCCCCAGGACGACAGGACGGTCGGGCGGCCGGGCGACGCGTGGTTACCCATCGGTGTTACCCGCTGGTAGCGAGCGCGGATCAACCTACGGGATGACGCACCCGGATCGCAATGGCTTCCTGAACTGACTGTTTGTTCCATACGAGGGGAGTGCTCGGTCCACTCAACGCCCGGTGCGTGCGCGGTCAGTCGGCCCGGGGCACGGTGAAGGTGGTGACGACGGCGGCGTGGTCCGACGGCCAGTGGTTGCCGGCGACGTCGGGCCAGGGGCGCGGGGTGCCGCTGACGAACGTGCGCGAGTCGCGCACCCGCAGGCCGCGATGCAGGATGAAGTCGATCCGGTCCTGCGGCTCGGGCCGCCCGCTGCCGTCCTCGTGCTCCACGTGGATCGGCGACCAGGTGTGCCCCGGATCCCGTACGGGGTCGGGGTGGGCCTCGCGGTAGGAGTCGCGCAGGCCCGCCTCCTCGGCGGCCTTGGTCACCGGCCACTCGACGTCCGGCCAGTCCAGGTGCGAGGGCGCGTTGAAGTCACCGACCAGCACCACGGGGGTGGCCTCGGTGGCGGACTCCGCGATCCGCCGGAGGATCTCCCGCATCTGCTCCAGCCGTACGGCTTCGTGGGCGATGAGTTCGCCGGCCGGGAGCCGGTCGAAGGCGGCCTCGTACGGCCCGTACGGCGTGTAGTCGAGGTGGGCGCTCCAGACGTCGACCTCCTGTCCGCCGTCCAGCCGGATCCGGACGCCGGTCCCCCCGTAGAAACCGACGTCCGGATCGCCGAGGCGGGCGGTGATCGGATAGCGGCTGATGACGCCGAGGTTCTCGCCCGCCCGGTGGTGGTGCCAGCCGAGCGCCACGGCGAGTTCCTCCGCAGAGTTCCCGTACGTCTCCTGAAGACCGACCACGTCCGCGCCCGTCTCCGCGATGGCCTTGAGCTGCTTCTCGCGGTGGTCGTCCACCTTGGTGCCGCCGTACCAGAGGTTCCAGCTCATCACCCGCAGCTCGCGGGGCGCGACCATGGCGCGCAGCCGTGCCGGGGTCACCTCCTCCAGGCTGGCGAGGACGGTGCGCCCGGCCGCGGGGGCGATCGGCGCGAGGGAGGGCACCGCGAGCACGGCGCAGCCCGCCGCCTCGGCGGAGGCGACGCCCGTCCGGGTGTCCTCGACGGCGACGCACGCGGCGGGCTCGACCCCCAGGGCGCGGCAGGCGGCGAGGTACGGGTCGGGGGCGGGCTTGGTGCGCTCGGTGTCATCGGCGGTGACGGAGACGGCGAAGTGTCCGGCGCCGAGGGCTTCCAGCACGGTGTCGGCGACCGCGCGCGGGGATGCGGTGACGAGGGCGGTGGGGACGCCCTCGTGCACCAGTTCCTGGAGGAGTCGCAGGGCTCCCGGCCGGGGCACGACGCCGGTGCGGACACGGTCCGCGAACTCCCGGTGCAGCTCGCCGGCGATCTCCTCGGCCGGGGCGTCCGTGATCCCGCCCAACCAGGCCGCGGTGTATTCGACGGGCCGCCCGAGCACCTCGGCCTGGTCGGCGCCCGTCAGCGGACGCCCGAGCCCGTCGGCCACCTGCTCCACCGCCTCCCACCACAGCCGCTCGGTGTCCACGAGCGTGCCGTCCATGTCGAACAGGACGGCCTGGAGCGTGAGTTGGGGGGTGGTGCGGTGGGTCACGGTGCTCTCTTTCGTCGGTGGGGCGGTCTCGGTGGCCGGGCTCCGGCGTGCGAAACCCGGCCCTTCTTCAGTTCGTGCGCTCGGCGACCAGCACCGCCCGCTCCGGCAGTCCCACCGTCACGGCGGCACCCGATCCGAGCGCCGCGGCCTCGTGCGTGGGCAGGTCGGCCTTGACCTCGGTGCCGTCCGCGAGCCGCACGGTGACCCGGGTGGCCGCCCCGAGGAAGGCGGTCGCCACGACGCGCGCGTCACCGGCGTCGTCCGAGCGCACCCGCACCGCCTCGGGCCGTACGAGCACATCCACCTCCGGTACGGCGGGCGCGTCCCCGTCCACCGGCAGCCGCTGACCGAGCACCTCGACCGTCTCGCCGTCCAGGTGTCCCGGAATCCGGCTCATCGTGCCCACGAACTCGGCGACGAAGGCGGTGGCGGGACGCCGGTACAACTCGGCGGGCGCGGCGCACTGTTCGAGCTTCCCGGCCCGCATGACCGCGACCCGGTCCGCCATGGACAACGCCTCTTCCTGATCGTGCGTCACGAACAGGGTGGTGATGCCGAGTTCCTGCTGGAGACGGCGGATCTCCTCGCGAAGCGTGAGCCGCACCTTGGCGTCCAGCGCGGACAGCGGCTCGTCGAGCAGCAGCACGCGCGGCCGCAGGGCGAGCGCGCGAGCGAGTGCGATGCGCTGCTGCTGGCCACCGGAAAGCTGGTGCGGGAACCGCTCGCCCTTGTCGGCGAGACCCACGAGGTCGAGCAACTCGGCGGCACGGGAGCGCCGTTCGGCCGTACGTACCTTGCGCATCCGCAGTCCGAAGGCCACGTTGTCGAGGGCGCTCAGATGCGGGAAGAGGCTGTACGACTGGAAGACCATCCCCGCGTCACGACGGTGCGCCGGGACGCGCGTGACGTCCTCGCCGTCGACCAACACCTCACCGGAGTCGGGGTGTTCGAATCCGGCCAGCATGCGCAGCGCGGTGGTCTTGCCGCATCCGGACGGGCCGAGCAGGGCGAGGAGTTCGCCGGGCTGAACGGTGAGGTCAAATCCGTCGAGGGCGACGGTCGGGCCGAACTCCCGGCGCAGGCCCCGGAATTCAACGGTGGCGGCCTTGGCGTCGGCGGCCTTCTCAAGCGTGGTGACGGTCATGGTTCATCCCCGGGAAGCGGTACGGGAGCGCCCGCCGAGCCCGGCGAGCGAAAGAAGCAGGGCCCAGGTGACGAGCAGACTGAGCACGGAGACGGCGACGGACAGCTGGGCCTGCGAGCCGCCGACGCTGTAGATCCACACGGCGAACGGCTGGAAGCCGAGCAACTGGGCGACCGTGAACTCGCCGAGGACCAACGCCAGCGTGAGGAAGGAGGCGTTGAGCAGCGCCCCGCGCAGATTGGGCAGCACGACCCGGACCAGCGCCTGCGGCCAGCCCGCGCCGCAGCTGCGGGCGGCCTCGACGAGGGTGCGCACGTCGATGGCGCGCAGTCCGGCGTCCAGCGCCCGGTACACGAAGGGCAGCGCCATCACGACGTACGCGAGGACGAGCACCATGGGGAAGTCGGGGTTCTGGATCGCCACGAACGTCTGGAACAGCGGGGTGCGCGAGAGGTGCTCGGGCCCCCACTTCAGCACGGTGGCGATCCCGGCGACGAAGGCGATCGGCGGCACGACCAACGGCAGGGAGCACACCACCTCGACCACCGGCCGCAGCCGAGGCGCCCCGAGCCGCAGCGCGACCATCGCGGGCACCATCAGGAGCAGCACCATGGCGATGGTGGCGGCGGCCAGTTCCAGCGAGAGCAGCAGGCTGGAGACGAAACCGTCGGTCGAGACGATCTGGCTGTACGCGTCGAAGGTGACGCCCTGGCCCGGCACGTCGACCGTGAAGATCACCGACGCGGCGAGCGGGACCAGGAAGTAAAGCGCGGCGCAGCCGAGGACGACCCAGCGCCACAGGTTCAGGCGAGCCATCGCGCACTCCGTCGTTGCAGGGGCAGATACACGGCCATGACCAGGCCCGCGACAAGGACCATGTCGAGGCTGAGGGCGAGCGCCACGTTCTCCTGGCCGACCAGCACGTTGCCGGAGATGGCGTCGGCGATCTGCAGTGTGACCAGCGGAACCGCGCTGCCCACCATGGCAGCGGCGGTGGCGTACGCGGCGAACGCGCTGCCGAAGAGCAGCACCAGGCCGCCGAGCAGCGAGGGCGCGAGGACGGGCAGCGCCACGTGCCGCCAGTACTGGACGGCGGTGGCGCCGTTGTTCTGCGCGGCCTCGCGCCACTGGGAGCGCAGGCCCTCCAGGGCGGGGGTGATGGTGAGGACCATCAGCGGGATCAGGAAGTACAGGTAGACGATGACCAGACCCCAGAAGCTGTAGAGGTTCCAGCCCTTGTCGGTCAGGCCCAAGTGCCGGGTCAGCACACCGGAGTTGCCGAGGGTGGCGACGAAGGCGAAGGCCAGCGGAACCCCGCCGAAGTTGGCTAGGACGCCGGACGCGGTGAGCACGGCCTCGCGCAGCGCGCGCCGGCGCGAGGTCACCACGGCCTGGGCGAGCGGCAGTCCGAGGACGGTCGCAATGCCCGCGGAGACGGCGGAGAGTTTGACGCTGCCGATCAGGGCGGTGAGGTACGCGCCCTGCAGCGAGCCGGTCAGATTGGCCGCGGTGTACGACGTGGCGCCGGTGGCCTGGTCCTTGACCGTGAAGGCGCCGTTCAGCATGGCCAGGGCGGGAATCCCGAAGGCGATGCCCACGACGACGAGCAGCGGGGCGACGGCGAGCCAGCCGGGCGCGCGGCGCCGCCGCTGGTCAGCAGCGGCGGGCGCCACGTCGGCCGGGGCCTCGGTGAGGACGGTGGTCATCCGGAGACGGCCTTGCCCCAGCCCTGGGCGAGAACGCCCTTGGCCTTGCTCTGCTGGGCCTCGGTCGGGAAGCTCGGCGTGCCCGAGACCTCGGGGAGCTTGGCGGCGGCGGTCTTGTCGAGCGTGCCGGCCTTGTCCATGGCGGTCATCAGGGCCGGGCGGGCGTAGCCCTTGAGCCAGAGGTTCTGGCCCTCGGCGCTGTACAGGTACTCCTGCCACAGCCGAGCGGTCGCCGGGTGCGGGGCGTCCTTGTTGATGGCCTGCGAGTAGTACTGGGAGAACTGGCCGTCCGTCGGGACGGTGACCTTCCAGTCGACGCCCTTGGACTTGAACTCGTCGGCGTAACCGGCGTTCAGGTAGTCCCAGTCGATGCTGATGGGCGTCTCGCCCTTCTCGACGGTGGCCGGCGTCGACTCGACGGGCGTGTAGTTGCCGTTCTTCTTCAGCTTGGCGAAGAAGTCGAGGCCGGGCTGGATGTCGTCGAAGGAGCCGCCGCTCGCGAGCGAGGCCGCGTACACACCGCCGAAGGCCGAACCCGACTTGGTGGGGTTGCCGTTGAGGGCCACCTGGCCCTTGTACTGCGGCTTCAGCAGGTCCTTGAAGGTCGTCGGGCACTCCTTGACCTTCTTGGCGTCGCAGCCGATGGAGATGTAGCCGCCGTAGTCGTTGTACCACTGGCCCTTCGGGTCCTTCTGCCCCTCGGGGATGTCACCGAAGGCGCTCACCTTGTACGGCGCGAGCAACCCCTGCTGGGCGGCGCTGAGCGCGAACGAGCTGCCCAGGTCGAGGACGTCGGGCGCGCGGTCCTGGCCCTTGCGCGACGTGACGGCGTTGATCTCGTCCTGGCTGGCGCCGTCCGGGTTCTCGACCTCGACCTTGATGCCGTACTTCTTCTTGAAACCGTCGATCAGGGCGCCGTAGTTGGCCCAGTCGCGGGGCAGCGCGATCGCGTGCAGCGTGCCCTCCTTCTTGGCGGCCTTGACCAGGGCGTCGAGGCCACCGAAGTCCGCGGCCGAGGTCGCGGTGGCCGCGGACTTGCCGTTGGCGGTGGTCGCCTTGTCGTCGGGAGCGGCGCCACAGGCGCTCAGGGCGAGTGCGGCGGCGACGGCGAGGCCGCCGGTGAGGACGGCGGTCCTCGGCAGGAACACGGTCACGGTCTCTCCAGGAGTACGCACGAGGGTGGGGTGGGACGGAAAACTTGTCTGAACAAGTTGGCCCAAGTAGGCCCGGAGATGGTGTCCCGTTCGTAAACTTTGGCGAAACCGTGACCCGCGATTCCCTGCACAATCCCGCTCCGCGCAGATCACGGCTGTATCTCGATTAGGCTGGTCACGCTGTGCACAGAAGTCGAATCAGAGGGGAAGCATGGCGGCGCGACACGAGGAGATCGCCGACGAGCTGCGGCGGGCGATCGACCGCGAGGAGTACACGGTGGGCAGTCTGCTGCCCGCGGAGACGGACCTCGCTGCCCACTACGGCGTCTCGCGCGGCACGGTTCGTCAGGCCGTCGCGGCCCTGACCGCCGAGGGGCTCATCGGCTCCCGCCAGGGCGCCCGCCGGGTGGTCCTGGCCAGCCGCCGCAGCCAGAGCTTCGCCGAACTGCGCAGCTTCGCCCAGTGGGCGCGCGCGATGGGGCGCGAGGCTACGGGTCATGTGGTGTCCCAGGAATACCGGCCGGCGACCGCGGAGGACGCCGTACGCCTCCAACTACCCGAGAAAACATCCGTGTTGCACGTCCTGCGCATCCGCGGCCTGGACGGCGAGCCGGTCCTGCTGGAGCGGACCGTGTACGCGGACTGGATCTCCCCCGCCGTCGAGGCCATCGAGCCGGAGTGCCCCTCGGTCACCCAGCGGCTCTTCGAGGACACCGGTTTGGTCTTCGCCTACGGCGAGCACGTCATCGACGCGGTGGCGGCCGGCGCCCAGGACGCCGACCTCCTGAGCATCCGCCGCACCAGCCCGCTCCTGCGCGTCCGCCGCGTCACCACCACACGCGAAGGGCGCCCGGTGGAGTGGTCGGACGACCGCTACCGCTCGGACGCGGTCAGCTTCAGCGTTCACAATTCCATCGGCAACAACGCCCTGGCCCGCAAGACGGCGGAGTGAGCGGCAGCGCCTCGTCGAGGTCGCGGGCAACGTCGCGACAGCCACACACGGTCCGCCGCCGCGAACCGGCCCCACCGGCCCCTCGGAGGCACCTACGTGGGCGACCCGGAAGAAAACCGCCGCAGCAAAGGCGAGAGCACCAGCACGGACTTCGTACGCTCCACGAAGGGCTCGCCCGCGATCCGCTCAAGGACCCGCTCGAAGTGCCGCATGTCGGAGGCGAAGACCTGCACGACCGCGTCCGCCTCCCCGGTGACGGTGGAGGCGGCCACGACTTCCTGATACCGCTCGAGCCCTCGCTGAATCGTCTCCGGCGAGGTGTTCCGGCGGCAGTAGATCTCGACGAACCCCTCGGTCTCCCACCCGAGCGCCGCCGGGTCCACCCGGACGGTGAATCCGGTGATGGCGCCGGTGGCACGCAACCGGTCCACCCGTCGCTTCACGGCCGGCGCGGACAGTCCGACCAGTTGGCCGATGTCGGCGTAGGAGCGGCGGGCGTCCTCGGCGAGGGCGTGCACGATGCGTTCGTCGAGATCGTTCAGCACTGCGGGTGGTTCACTTTTCTGCGAGTGGTTCTGCGGTTGCGGCTTCCGCGGTGGCGACACGGGACCGGCGGTAGCCGTAACTGAAGTAGAACACGAGCCCGACGGCCATCCAGACCCCGAAGACCACCCAGGTGACGGTCGACAGGCTGCCCATCATCCACACGCACAGGGCGAAGCCGATCGCGGGCAGCACGGGCGACAGCGGAACCCGGAAGGTGCGCCGCATGTCCGGGCGTGTCCGGCGCAGCACGACAACGGCGATGTTGACCAGCGCGAAGGCGAAGAGCGTACCGATGCTGGTGGCATCGGCGAGCTGGCCGAGCGGAATCGCGGCGGCGAGGACGCCGCAGAACAGCGAGACGATCACGGTGTTGGCACGGGGCGTACCCGTCCTCGGGTCGACCCGCGCGAAGACCTTGGGCACCAGCCCGTCACGGGACATCGCGAAGAGGATGCGGGTCTGGCCGTACAGCACGGTCAGGACGACGCTCGCGATGGCGATGACGGCGCAGGCGGCCAGCAGCGTGCCCCAGAAGGTCTGCCCGGTGACGTCCTTCATGATCTCGGCGAGCGCGGCCTCCGAGTCGTTGAACCGCTGCCAGGGCTTCGCTCCGACGGCGACGGCCGCGACGAGGACGTACAGGGCTGTCACGATGACCAGCGAGAGCATGATTGCGCGCGGCAGGTCGCGCTGCGCGTTCTTCGCCTCCTCACCGGCGGTGGAGGCGGCGTCGAAGCCGATGTACGAGAAGAAGAGCGTGGCCCCGGCGGCGCTGACGCCCGCCATGCCGAGCGGCATGAAGTGCTCGTAGTTGCCGGACCGGAAGCCCTGGATGCCGATCGCGCAGAAGAGCACCAGCGAGGCGATCTTCACGCACACCATGATCGTGTTGGCGCGCGCCGACTCCTTCGCCCCGCCGAGCAGGAACGCCATGGCGAGCAGCACCACGATCAGCGCGGGCAGGTTGAAGATGCCGCCGTCGCCGGGCGGCGCGGACAGGGCGTCCGGGATGGTGACGCCGATCGTGCCGTCGAGCAGCTCGTTCAGGTACTCGCCCCAGCCGACCGCGACCGCGGCCACCGACACGCCGTACTCCAGGACCAGACACCAGCCGCAGATCCAGGCGATCAGCTCGCCCATCGTTGCGTACGCATACGAGTACGAGGACCCCGAGACCGGGATGGTGCCCGCCAGCTCGGCGTAGGAGAGGGCGGAGAAGAGCGCCGTGAGACCGGCGATCACGAAGGACAGGGTGACCGCGGGCCCGGCCTTGGGGACGGCCTCGCCGAGGACGACGAAGATGCCGGTGCCGAGCGTGGCACCGATGCTGATCATGGTCAGCTGCCACAGTCCGAGGGAGCGCCGCAGGGTGCCACCCTCTCCCTGGCCGCCCTCGGCGATCAGGCGTTCCACAGGCTTGCGGCGCATGAGGCGCGCGCCGATCCCCGGGGACGGTGGGGCGGATGTGGTGCGGGACTGCGGGGGTGCGCCTTGGTCGAGCACGCGCTGGCTCCTTCATCGCTGCCGGTCGGGACGGCGGAGACCGGCGGCACCCCTGCGAGCAGGAACCCACCGAGCGGGGTCCCCGCCACGCCTCTGTACAGCGCATGACCCTATGAGTCCGGCCTTCACGGGCGTAATGCAGCAACCTTGCGCATCTCCGCAAGATCGTTGCGTTCATCGCATCCCGGCGCATGTTCGTTGCGCGGGACCTTTCGATGGTTGCGCAAGGCGCCTTTCCGCGCCTGGACAGGTTCCTGAAGCCGTATGGATTGACACCTCGTCAGGTCTGCTTCATGGTGCTCGCCACTCGATACGGGAGGCACGGCATGGACCTGGATGTCCTGTACGAGATCGACGTACCGAAGCCCTGGAAGGGGCCGCACCCCTACGGTCAGCGCGCGGCCGAGCAGCGGGCGTACCGCGAGGCCGTGGAGCAGATCCGGCTGGCCGACCGGATGGGCTTCCGCACGGTGTGGGCGGTGGAGCACCACTTCCGCGAGGGGCGCTCGCACTGCCCCGCCCCGGAGGTGCTGCTGGGCCATCTCGCGGCGCTGACCGAGCGCATCCGGCTGGGCTTCGGCGTGACCCTCACGCCCTTCGGCTTCACGCCCCCGCAGCGGATCGCGGAGAAGGTCGCCGCCGTCGACGTACTGTCCGACGGACGCGTGGAGTGGGGCACCGGCCGGTCAACGCCCATGGAGCAGACGGCATTCGGCGTGGACCGCGCCAACTCCCGCGAGGACTGGCGCGAGGCCATCGAGATCGTCACCGGAATGTGGCGCGAGGAGTACTTCGCCTACGAGTCGCCGCGCTTCGCCTTCCCCCGCCGCATGGTCACCCCGAAACCGGTCCAGGACCCGCATCCGCCCTGCTGGATGGCGGCGACCTCGCCCGGCTCGGCCGAGGTCGCGGGCGCGAGCGGTCTCGGCCTGCTCTCGTTCTCGATCATGCAGCCGCTGGAGGCGATGGCCCGTCAGGTCTCCGCCTACCGCGCGGCGGCCCTCGCCCCGCACCCGATCACGGACGTCACGACGGACCGCGTCGCCGCGTACACCCTCGTCCACGCCGCGGACCGTCCGGGCAGGCGCGTCTGGGACTCGGTCGCCTGGTGGTACGAGAACCTCGCGCGCTTCACCCTGGACTGGGAGCTCCCCCATCTCTCCCCCCACGAGCGTGAGCGGGCCTTTCCGCTCCTCAGTCCGATCCTCCAAGGTGCCGTTCCTGTGCGGGAGTTCAACGACGGCGACATGATCCTCATCGGCGACGCGGAGACGATCGTCCGCAAGGCGAAACACTATGCGGACCTCGGCATCGACCAGCTCATCTGCTACGTCCAGTGGGGCTATCTGGAGCACCGGGAGATCCTGCGCACGATCGAGATCCTCGGGAAGGAAGTCATCCCCGAGCTGGCGGGGTACCGACCGAAGGCGGCGCCATGACCCCAGGCCCTACCACCCCTGACCCCTCGACCGCTGTGGACACGTCCCCGGTGCCCGACTACGCCTCCCTCCACCGCCTCGACGGTCGGCCGTTCGTCCTCCTGGGCGCCGGAAACGGCATCGGCCGCCAGACCGCACACGCGCTCACCTCACTGGGCGCCCGGCTGCTCTGCGTCGACGTGGACAAGGAACGCGCGGAGGCCGTCGCCGTCGAGACGGGCGGCGTACCGTACGTCGCCGACGCGACCGAACGGGAAGCCGTACGCAACCTCTTCACGTATGCCGTACGGGAGTTGGGCCCGGTCGGCGGAGTCGTCGACATCGTCGGCATGGCGCGGTACGGCCCCCTCGACGCGATGGACGACCAGGCCTGGGACTGGCACTTCGACATGGTGCTGCGACACGCGTGGCTCGCGGTCCAGTACGGCGGCCCGGCGGTCGCCGAATCCGGCGGTGGCCCCCTCGTCTTCGTCGCCTCCGTCTCCGGCCTGACCTCCGCACCGCTGCACGCCGCGTACGGCGCCGCGAAGGCCGGCCTCGTGTCGCTGGTCCGCTCGGCGGCGGTGGAGTACGGACCACGCGGAGTGCGGGTCAACGCCGTGGCGCCCGGGGCGGTCTGGACGCCCCGGGTGGCTGCGTTGCTGGGCACGGAGGGCCGCCGCCGCAACGCGGAGAACGCCCCGCTCGGGCGCATGGCCGAGCCCGCCGACATCGCCTCGGCCCTGCTCTTCCTGGCATCCCCGCTCTCCTCGTACGTCACCGGTCAGACCCTCGTCGTGGACGGCGGCGTCACGGTCAAGTTCCCGTACCCGACGATCGGCGGCCCACGATGACGAGCCTCCTGCGCGGCATCGCCTGGCGGTCGCACGACGGCCGTCCGCTGCGGGCCGACCCGGCCGACCGGGACCGGCTGCCGGCCGACACGTGGTCGCGGGCGCTCGTACCGGCGGGCGTACGCCTGGAGTTGAGGTGTCACGGGGCGTCCGCACTGCGGATCCGGTACGCGGCGTCGGAACCGTCCCTCGCGGACACCTACCGCCCCCACGCCCCCGTCTTCACTCTGCTGTCCGGCGACGAGGTGGCGGACGAGACCTCGGCGCACCCGACGTACGACGGCACGGCGGTTCTCCAACTCCCTCATCCGGACGGGGAGTTCACGGTCCACCTGCCGGAAGCCCTGTGCCCGGTGATCCGGACGGTCGACACGGACGCGGGCACGATCGAGCCCACTCCCGCACGCCCCCGCTGGCTCGTCCACGGCGACTCGATCGTCGAGGGCTGGGCGGCGTCCCGCCCGCACCTCGCCTGGCCCGCCATCGCCGGACGTGCCCTGGGCGTCGACACGGTGAACCTCGGCTACGCGGGCGCGGCGCGCGGCGAACTCGCCTCGGCCGAGCAACTGGCCTCGCTCGACGCCGACTTGATCACTGTCGCCTTCGGCACGAACTGCTGGGCGCGGACCCCGCATTCGGCCCCGCTGCTGCATGAGGTGACCCGCGCGTTCCTGGCGGTCGTCCGCCGGGCCCACCCGCACGTCCCCCTGCTGGTCGTCTCCCCCGTCGTACGCCCGGGCGCGGAGGCGACCCCGAACCGCCTGGGCGCCACGCTGACGGACTTGCGCAACGCGGTGGAGCGGGCCGCACGCGAGGTCCCCCTGCTCCCCGGAGGCCGACTCCTGGACGCCGCCCATCTGGTGGACGGCGTACACCCCGGCGACGAGGGGCACGCGCTACTGGCGGAGGCGGTGGTCGAGGCGATACGGAAGACGGAGCGGCGTCCCTGAGGGCGCGCGGCTCGGCGCCCCGGCGTCATCCCTCGTCCGGCCCCCCGGCGATCGCCCGCGCCTGCGCCACGTCCTCCTCGTCGAACCCCAGCTGCCCGGGCCGTCCGTACGCCGCCGCCTGCGCGTCGATCCAGCGCGTGTGGGCCTCCCACGCGGCCTGTTTGCTGGTGCCGAGGGCCGCACCGATCTGCGACCAGGAGGCGCCGGACTCGCGGGCGGCGCGGACGGTGAGCTGACGGCCGTACGCCGCCTTGCGGGCGACCACCTCGCTCAGTGCGAGGAGTTCGAGCAGCTCGGCCCGGTCGAGGGCCTCGGCGTCGCTCCCGGCCCCGGCGAGCGACTCCCGTACGCGCAGCTCGTCGAGGCGCGCCACAGCGGTCAGCAGGGTGTACTGCGGCTCTATGCTCTGCGGTGTCGTCGTCATGCCTTCAGCGTCGCGTCAGGCAGGCTTGACGTCAAGAGGGCTTGACGCTCCGCTCGGGGACGAACAGCTCCTTGACCAGGAACACGCAGGCGTCGGCGTGCTCGTGCCGCTCACCGTCGGCGCCCAGGTGCGCGTAGCGGTCCACGTACGCCGCGGTGGGCCGGTAGCCGAGCCGGACGTAGAGCGCGGCGGCACGCGGGTTGTCGTCGCCGACGCCGAGCCCCATGAGCCCGATACCGCGCTCGACCGCCCTCTCCTCGGCGGCACGCACGAGAGCACTGCCGATGCCCCGGGAGCGCAGCGACTCGGGCCACACGAACAGCCCGTTGAGCTCAGGACAGCCGGGCCACGCCGCCCGCACCTCGGGAGCCGCGCACCCGGTCCAGCGGATCTCCGCATGCCCCACGGGCCGATCGTCGAGCCAGGGAATCAGATAGGTACTGTCACCGGCCTCCTGGCGGGCGAAGCGCGCCCGGTGATTCCCGTCGACGCTGTACGACGGCATGAAGTGGTCAAGGACCGCGAGGTCCTCGACCGAGCAGTCCTCGATTCTCATCCGGTCGAGCGTAGCGAGTCCCCCCGCACACGTACGGCCCCTTTTCCCGCCGGGAAAAGGGGCCGTACGGGCAACAGAGAGCGCGTCAGTTCCAGCTGGCGTGCAGCGGCTTGCCCTCGGCGTAGCCGGCCGCGCTCTGGATGCCGACGACGGCCTTCTCGGCGAACTCCTCCAGAGAGTTGGCACCCGCGTAGGTGCAGGAGGAGCGGACGCCCGCGATGATCGAGTCGATCAGGTCCTCGACTCCCGGGCGGGACGGGTCGAGGAACATCCGCGAGGTGGAGATGCCCTCCTCGAACAGCGCCTTGCGGGCCCGGTCGTACGCCGACTCTTCGCTGGTGCGGTTGCGCACCGCGCGCGCGGACGCCATGCCGAACGACTCCTTGTACAGGCGCCCGTCGGCGTCCTGCTGAAGGTCGCCCGGGGACTCGTACGTACCGGCGAACCAGGAGCCGATCATGACGTTGGACGCGCCCGCGGCCAGCGCCATCGCGACGTCACGCGGATGACGGACACCGCCGTCGGCCCACACGTGCTTGCCGTACTTCTTGGCCTCGGCGGCACACTCCAGGACGGCGGAGAACTGCGGCCGGCCGACGCCGGTCATCATGCGGGTGGTGCACATGGCGCCGGGGCCCACACCGACCTTGATGATGTCCGCGCCCGCGTCGATCAGGTCCTTGACGCCCTCGGCGGCAACGATGTTGCCCGCGACGATCGGGACCTGCGGGTCGAGCGCCCGCACCGTCCTGATCGCGCTGATCATCGACTCCTGGTGACCGTGCGCGGTGTCGATGACGAGCGTGTCGACGCCCGCGTCGAGCAGCTGCTTGGCCTTGCCCGCGACATCGCCGTTGATGCCGACCGCGGCGGCGATGCGCAGCTTGCCGTTCGCGTCCGTGGCCGGGGTGTACAGCGTGGCGCGCAAGGCTGCCTTGCGGGTCAGGATGCCGGCGAGCTTGCCGTCCGCGTCCACGGCGGGGGCGTAGCGGCGGTTGGCGTGGTCGAGCTTGTGGAAGGCCTCGCGCGGCTCGATGTCGGCGTCGAGGAGCAGCAGGTCCCGGGACATGACCTCGGTCAGCTGCGTGAAGCGGTCCACGCCGGTGAGGTCGGCGTCGGTGACCACGCCGACCGGCCGGGCGTCCTCGTCCACGACGACGCCCGCGTTGTGCGCGCGCTTGTTCAGCAGCGCCAGCGCGTCGGCGACGGTCTGGTGGGGGGCGAGGACGATCGGAGTGTCGAGCACCAGGTGGCGTCCCTTGACCCAGGAGATGACCTCGGTGATGACCTCGATCGGGATGTCCTGCGGGATGACGACGAGGCCGCCGCGGCGGGCGACGGTCTCGGCCATCCGGCGGCCCGCGATGGCGGTCATGTTGGCGACGACGAGCGGGATGGTGGTGCCCGAGCCGTCCGGGGAAGCGAGGTCCACGCCCTGACGCGAGCCGACCGCGGAGCGGCTGGGCACCATGAAGACGTCGTCATACGTCAGGTCGTACGGGGGCTGGATGTCATTGAGGAAACGCACGTGCTGCACATCCCAGTCGATCAGAGGTGGCCCCCGGACAGGTCAGCCAGGGGGAAGAGCACGTACTTCATTGTCCCATGTCGACTGGTATGCGATGCCCGGACAGATCATCCAGGCTGGTCGGAGAGCAGTTGGTCGGATCCTCCAAGAGAGAGGACGACGGACAGGGTCGCATGGTGCTCCTGATAGTGCCCCGCGGCCGACGCCAGGACCTCCTGGGCGATCTCCCACTCGTCGGGGCGGCGGACCGCGTAGGGGCGCCAGCCGGTCACCACGAGCAGGCGGCCCGGCGTCGCGGGCCCCCAGTCGGGGTCGCCCAGGACGTCCGCGAGCGCGTCCCAGTTCCGGCCGAACCACTCGGGCAGATCGAGGGCGCGCACGCAGCGCTCCATGAAGGCGTCCTTGTCCCCGACGCCGGTGAGGTCGAGTTCGGTGACCTGCCATCCGGCCGCGCGGCACCCGTCCGCGAAGGGCTCGTGGGTCATCTCAGCACCGCCCTGAACGACTTGTAGTGATCACCGCTGTAGTAGATCTCACCGCCCTGCCCGGTGACAATGCGCCGGGCTCCGCGGTCCCGCTCGCCGGGGGTCTTGACGGTGTACTCGTGGTAGTAGCCGCGGGGGTGCTTCGGCAGCAGCCGCTCGAAGTTGCCGAAAACGACGCCGTCCCTGGCGTACGGGAAGGGGCCGCCCTTGTCGATGAGGGCGAGGGTCTGACGGGCCTCGGCGGGCAGCCGGTCCACGGGGACGGTCCGCATGTCGCCGACCCAGGACGGGGCTGCCGTCGACTCACGGGTGTCGGAGACACTCGTGCTCGTCGACGAGCAGCCCGTCAGCAGCACTCCGAGACACAGGAAAAGGCCCGCGAACGCGCGGGGGACGGACCGCAGCAGCATGACGTCGATGCTGCCACGGCCGCCCCCTCGCGGCGCGCGGTGCGGAGCCCTCAGGCCCCGTCGGGGTCCGCCCGGTTCAGAGCCGGACGCGGCGGCGACCCGGCCGTCATCAGATAGTCCGCGGCCGACGTGTCCGTCACCAGGCTGGTGACGAGCCCGGAGCGCAGCACCGCGTCGATGGCGGCCGCCTTCCGCTGCCCGCCCGCGATGGCGACGACCTCGGGAATGCGCCGCAGCCGGTCGGCCTCGACCGTGATGCAGCGTTCACCCAGGTCACGGCCGACCCGCCGGCCCTCGGCGTCGAAGAGGTGCGCGGACATCTCGGCGGCGACACCGAGCGAGGCGTAGTGCGCGCGCTCCTCGTCGCTGAGCATGTCGTGCACCGTGGAGATGCCCGGCTCCCAGGAACCGATGGACACGCACGCGACCGTGACCTTGTCGAAGTACTCGAAGGCGCGGGCGATCCCGGTCTGGTTGCGCAGCGCGGCCGCGGTGGCCGCGTCGGGCAGCAGCATCGGCGCGTAGATGGGGTGCGCGTCCCCGCCCGACACCTGGGCGGCACGCCGCACCGCCTCCACCGAACCGCGCTCGGCGGTCCCGGCGTCGTACACGCCTGTCAGCTGCACCACCGTGCACGGCGGGAGCCGGTCGAGCGCGGCCGCCATGTGAATGGTGGAGCGGCCCCAGGCGAGGCCGAGGACATCGCCCTCGTTGACGAGCTCGCCGAGCAGGTCGGCGGCCACTTCTCCGAGGTTCTCGGGATCGGGTGACTCCTCGGCCTCGGCCGGGGACTCGACCACGACGGCGTGCCTGAGGCCGTAGCGGGCGCGCAGCGCGTCGGAGCGCTCCGCGTCCAGCTCGGCGGGCACGCGGATCTCGATCCTCACCAGATCCCGTTCGAGAGCGGTCTCCAGGACCCGCGCCACTTTGAAGCGGCTGACGCCGAACTCCTCCGCGATCTGGATCTTGGACTTGCCCTCGAGGTAGAAGCGGCGGGCCATGGCCGCCGCCTGCACCAGCTCAGCGGGTCCCATCCGCATGGCTGACCGGCCCGCCGACATACCCGACACGGCGATCTCCTCACTGCTGTTCACACTCTGGATTCGCCGTTCATCCTTGCAGATCCGGCGTACTTGATCCGCCCTGATGGGCGGCGTTCACGTTCCCTTGGCTCAGTGGTCGCACGCCCACGCCGCATGGGACGTCGCCTCCTGTGCCTGGGTGCGCAATGCACGTACCGCCTGAGCCGGGTCCGATGCCCCGTACACCGCCGAACCGGCGACGAAGACATCGGCTCCCGCCTCCGCGCACCGCTCGATGGTGGAGGCCGACACACCGCCGTCGACCTGGAGCCACAGTTCGAGGCCGTGCTTGCTGATCAGCTCACGGGTGCGGCGGATCTTCGGGAGCATGATGTCGAGGAAAGCCTGGCCGCCGAAGCCGGGCTCGACCGTCATGATCAGCAGCATGTCGAGTTCGGGGAGCAGGTCCTCGTACGGCTCGATGGGGGTCGCGGGCTTGAGTGCCATGGAGGCGCGGGCACCCTTGGCCCGGATCTCGCGGGCGAGTCGCACCGGCGCGGCGGCCGCCTCGGCGTGGAAGGTCACGGAACCGGCACCCGCTTCGACGTACTGGGGAGCCCACCGATCGGCGTCCGCGATCATCAGATGGCAGTCCAGCGGCGTGTCCGTCGCACGGGCCAGAGACTCTACGACCGGCACACCGAGCGTGAGGTTCGGTACGAAATGGTTGTCCATGACGTCGACGTGGAGCCAGTCGGCTCCTTCCACCGCGTTTGCCTCCTCGGCAAGACGGGCGAAGTCGGCGGACAGGATGCTGGGGTTGATCTGCACGGCCATGCCCCAAGACTGCCATGCCCGGCACCGGTTGCTCTCCTCGGTCCAGACCTAGGCCGTTCTACGGATGTTGTACAGCGGCCCGACATGCCATGCTGGGCCGCCGACCGGCTCCAGATACGGCTACGGGGGTGGCCATGACGGACGGCAAACAGCGCCATGTGCGCCAGGGACTCATCGGTTTCGTGTGCGGGCGGCGCAGCAAGTGGCTGATCGTCGGCCTGTGGCTGGTGGCGCTCGTGGTGGCGGCCCCGCTCGCCTCGAAGCTCACCGACGCCCAGGACAACGACGCGGCCTCCTGGCTGCCCGGGTCCGCCGAGTCCACCCAAGTCCTTGACACGTCCAACAAGTTCAGGCCCGAGCAGATCCCGGCGGTCGTCGTGTACGCCCGCGAGGGCGGCCTGACCGCCGAGGACAAGCAGGCGATCGCCCAGGACGCCCAGCGGATCAAGGGGCTCACGGCACACGGCGTACGCGGCGCCGAGACGCGCGGCCCCGTCTACAACAACCCGACCGCCCCCGAAGCCGCCCAGATCTACGTGCCGATCACGATGGACAAGAAGGGCTGGGAGGAGATCGCGCCCGCGGTCGACTCCCTCCGTGACCAGGTCGGCAAGGGCGGCGGCGGTCTGGCGGTGCACATCACGGGCCCGGGCGGCACCTCGGCCGACTTCTCCAAGGCCTTCGAGGGCATCGACTCGACGCTGCTGTTCTCCGCGATGGGCGTCGTGATCGTGATGCTGCTGCTCACCTACCGCAGTCTCACCCTGATCTTCGTCCCGTTGATCGGTGTGGTCGCCGCGCTCTTCACGTCCCAGGCGCTGATCTATCTCCTCGCGAAACACGCGGGCCTGACCGTCAACGGGCAGAGCGCGGGCATCCTCACCGTCCTCGTCTTCGGCGCGGGCACCGACTACGCGCTCCTTCTGGTCGCCCGCTACCGCGAGGAGCTGCGCCGCCACGACGACCGCCACGAGGCGATGGCCCTCGCCCTGAACCGTGCGGGCCCGGCGGTGCTGGCGTCCGGCGCCACGGTCGTCCTGAGCATGCTGGTGCTGCTGGCCGCCGAGATGAACTCGACCCGGGGCCTGGGCCCGGTCGCCGCGATCGGCGTGGCCGTCGCCCTCCTCGCCATGGTCACGCTCTTCCCGGCCCTGCTGCTGGTCTTCGGCCGCTGGATCTTCTGGCCGGCGATCCCGCACTTCGGCTCGTCCGACCCGACCGCGAGCGGCGTCTGGGCCCGGATGGGCCGCCGTATCGCCCGCCGCCCGCGCGTCGTCTGGGGCGCCACCGCCCTCGCCCTGGCGGCCCTCTCCCTCGGCCTGCTGCAGATCCGCGCCGAGGGAATCAGCAACGCGGACGCGTTCACCGGCAAGCCGGACTCGATCACCGGCCAGGAGATCTCCGAGCGGTACTTCCCGGCGGGCAGCGGTGATCCGCTGGTCATCGTCTCCCACCGGGCCCAGGGCGAACAGGTCCGCAGTGCGGTGGCCGGTACGAAGGGGGTGGTGCCGAACAGCCTCACCGTGCCCGCCGGTACGAAACCCTCGTACGACGGCAACGTGCTGTTCGAGGCGACGATGAGCGATCCCGCCGACAGCGAGGCCGCGAAACGGACGGTCGAGCGCGTACGGGACGCCGCGCACGCCGTGCCGGACGCCGACGCGCGGGTGGGCGGCGGGACCGCGGCCCTGCTCGACATGGAGGCGGCGACCACCCACGACAACGTCCTGATCATCCCAGCGGTCCTGCTGGTCGTGCTGCTGATCCTGGGGGTGCTGCTGCGCGCCCTGGTGGCGCCGCTGCTGCTGATCGGGACGGTCGTACTGTCCTTCGCCGCAGCGCTCGGCGCCAGCGCGCTCGCCTTCCGGCACCTCTTCGACTACGCGGGCGAGCAGACGGACTTCCCGCTGTTCGTCTTCGTCTTCCTGGTCGCCCTCGGCATCGACTACAACATCTTCCTGACCACCCGGATCCGCGAGGAGGCCGGCCGCCAGGGCACCCGTGCCGGTGTGGTGACGGGCCTCGCGGCGACGGGCGCGGTCATCACGTCCGCCGGCCTGGTCCTGGCCGGCACCTTCGCCGCGCTCGGCACCCTCCCGATGGTCGCCTTCGCCGAGATCGGCTTCGCTGTGGCCCTGGGCGTCCTCCTGGACACCTTCGTCGTGCGGTCGATCCTGGTGACGTCGCTGTTCCTGGATGTCGGAGCGAAGGTGTGGTGGCCGCACCGACTGGCCCAGGAGGCCGGCTCGGGGCGGTCGACGGCGCCGCCGTCACACACTCCGGAACCCGCGTCGCAGCCGGACTAGGGAACCGCCGTCACACACTCCGGAACCGGCTTCGCAGCCGGACTGGGGAACCGGCGTCGCAGCCGGACCGGAACGGGCCGGGGGCCAGGTCAGCCGGTCCTGCGGATCAGCGCCAGGTACATGGCGTCCGTCCCGTGCAGATGCGGCCACAGCTGCACGTCGGGGCCGTCGCCCAGGGCCGGTACGCCCGGCAGGAGCGGACGGGCGTCGAGCAGCTCGGCAGAGCCGTCGTCGTAGTGCTTGAGCACGTCGTCGACGACCGCGCGGGTCTCGGCGAGGTGCGGCGAGCAGGTCGCGTACCCGACGACACCGCCGACCCGTACCGAGTCGAGCGCCGTGCGCAGCAGCCCCCGCTGGAGCGGCGCGAAGCCGTCCAGGTCCTCGGGGCGGCGCCGCCAGCGGGCCTCGGGACGGCGGCGCAGGGCGCCCAGACCCGTGCAGGGCACGTCCATGAGGACGCGGTCGAAGGTGCCGGGCCGCCACGGCGGACGGGTGCCGTCGGCGGCGATCACCTGATACGGCCCGGGGTTGCCGGCGAGCGCCTTCGCCACCAGGCCCGCCCGGTGCGGCTGCTTCTCCGAGGCGAGCAGGACGGCACCGCGTTCGGCGGCGAGCCCGCCCAGCATGGCGGCCTTGCCACCGGGTCCGGCGCAGCCGTCCAGCCAGGCCTTGTCGGGCCCGTCGAGCGGCGCGTTCGCCAGAGCGAGCGCGACCAGCTGGCTGCCCTCGTCCTGGACGCCCGCCCGGCCCTCCCGCACGGCATCGATGGCGCCCGGTTCGCCGCCCTCGGTGAGCCGCACGGCATAGGGCGACCAACGGCCGGGCAGCGCGGACTCGTCCCCGAGCACGTCGAGGAGCTCATCGGCGGTGGAACGCCCGGGCCGGGCCACCAGGGTCACCTCGGGCCGCTCGTTGTCGGCTTCGAGCAGATCCTCGATGCCCGCACGGCTGCCGCCCAGCGAGTCCCACAGCGCGGAGACGACCCAGCGCGGGTGCGAGTGCACGACGGCGAGATGGTCCTCGGGGTCCTGGTCGTAGGGCGGCGCGACCTGCTCCAGCCAGCCGTCGAGATCCTGCTGCGCGACCTTGCGCAGTACGGCGTTGACGAACTTGGCGCGACCGTCGCCGAGCACGACACGAGCGAGCTCGACGGAGGCCGAGACGGCGGCGTGTGTGGGAATCCGCGTCCCGAGCAGCTGATGCACGCCGAGGCTGAGCACATCGAGCACCGGCGGATCGACTTCCCTGAGCGGGCGGTCGACACAGGCCGCGATGACGGCGTCGTACGTCCCCTGCCGACGCAGCGTTCCGTAGACCAGCTCAGTCGCCAGCGCCGCGTCCCGCCCGTCGAAGTCGCCCTTCTCCCGCGCCTTGCGCAGCAGCGGCGGCAGAACGAGGTTCGCGTACGCGTCCCGCTCGTCCACGGCCCGCAGTGCCTCGAAGGCGAGCATGCGGACCGGGTCCTTCTGCGGACGGCGATAGGGCTTGCCGGGCTTGCGCGGCCGACGGGACTGCTCACTCACGAAAAAGGTGCTCCGGATTCTGGATGGTTCGACCCGTCCAGCCTACGTCCGGACAGGCGCGGGGAGACCTTGCGGGCGGCGTGCACCCGAACAGGCATGGGCTCGCGGCGCGGGCGCGCAGTGCCCGCGAGGGGCCCGGCCTCGTCGGCGGGGCGGAGGGGGCGGCCCTCGCGGCCCGCGTACGCCGGTCAGACCCCGAGACGCTCCCCGGAGGGAATCCGTACGCCGCGCGCCCAGTCGGCGGCGCGCATCGGCTTCTTGCCCTGGGCCTGGACCCAGAGCAGCTCGACGGCGTACGAACCGGTCCCGACGTACACGTTGTTCTTGCCGACGGACAGCTCGCCCGGGGCGAGGTCCGTGCGGTCGGGCACCGACGCGACCTGGATGAGCTTGAGCCGCTCCCCCCGGAACACGGTCCAGGCGCCGGGCGCGGGCGTGCACCCGCGGACGACCCGGTCGACGCGCAGCGCCGGGGCGGCCCAGTCGATGTGGGCGTTCTCGACGGTGATCTTCGGCGCCATGGTGATGCCGTCGGCGGGCTGCGGCACGGCCTTGAGGCTGCCGTCCTCGATCCCGTCCATCGTCGCGGAGAGCAGGCCGGAGCCGGCGAAGGCCAGCCGGGTGAGCAGGTCGCCACTGGTGTCGGTGGGCCGGATCTCCTCGGTGACGGTCCCGTACACCGGCCCCGAGTCGAGCCCTTCCTCGATGAGGAACGTGGACGCACCGGTGATTTCGTCGCCGGCCATGATCGCGTGCTGCACGGGAGCGGCGCCGCGCCAGGCGGGCAGCAGCGAGAAGTGCAGATTGACCCAGCCGTGGGCGGGGATGTCGAGGGCGACGCGTGGGAGCAACGCCCCGTACGCGACCACGGGACAGCAGTCGGGTGCGATCTCCCCGAGCCGGGCCAGGAACTCCTCGTCCCGAGGCTTCACCGGCTTCAGCACCTCGATCCCGGCTTCCTCCGCCCGCTCGGCGACCGGACTCGCGACGAGCCGCCGCCCCCGCCCGGCCGGCGCGTCGGGCCGCGTGACGACGGCGGCCACCTCGTGCCGCCCGGAGGCGATCAGGGCGTCCAGAGCGGGAACGGCGACCTCGGGGGTACCTGCGAAGACAAGCTTCATGGGTGGCGGTTGGCCTCTCGGGCGGGAGTTCTTGAGCCCCCGCACACCTGCCGGTGGGGCGAAGCACGGGGCAGCGCACCAGTCTATGCGGCGCCGGGACCCGGGGGCGCGCAGATTCCGCGCCGCCCGCCCCCCCAACTCGCAGCCCCCAACCGCCAGCCCGAACCCCCAGCCCACACCGTCACTCCCAACCGTCAGTCCCAACCGGGGGCCCCCACCCCACAGCCCCAACCGGCAGCCCTCAACCCGCAGCCCCAACAACCCGCGGTCCCACCCGGCAGCCCCCAACCGCAGCCGCCAACGGCGCCCCGCCGCCACGGGAGACCCGCACTTGACACCTGACTCGTACGGGTGGTGCGCGGGCGGGAGAACAAGTGAGCCAAGACCGAAGGCCGAGGCGAGTCCCCCACCGGGGGCGTACGCATCAAGACGCGCCCCGGGCATATGCCCTTACGCACCGGATGCGTGACCAGCGGAGCGCAAACGCGTTGGTCAAGAAAGAGTTGACCACAACGGGCCGCAATCGCGGCCCGATCCTTTTCAACGCCGGTTCGAGAGGCTTGTTCATGGCCGACCACGCAACCCACGACGCCCAGGCTCGGGCAAGCCTGCACTTGCTGGTGCGGGACATCGAGCGGGTCCGCCGGCAGGTGGACGCACTGCGCACGCTCACCGCCCAGTTGGGCAACGTCTACCGCCCGCGCCGCTCCGGCCCCTCCACGGGCTTCGTCGTCTACGGACGCGCCCCCGCCCCGACCGTCCGCCTCGCCCAGGAGCTGCGGGACAGTGTCGAGACCCTGGTCACGGCCGCCGTGGACTTCGACCGCTCACTCGGCTTCTCCTGGGACGCGGTGGGCTCGGCCCTCGGAGTCACCAAGCAGGCTGTGCACCGCCGTTACGGCGCCCGCCGCGCCGCCGCCCAGGCGGCGGCCGAGGCCGAGCGGGCCACCGAGACGTCGGACAGCCGCACGGTAGCCGTCAACACCGGCCTCCCCACGGTGCCGACGGTCCCCGCGGCCCGCTCGATGCCGACCCAGCCGACGGCGGGCAGTCCCACTCTCCGAGAGGACGTCAGGCCCACCGCGTTCCCGGGCCCGCGCAACGGCTGACCGACTCCCCCGCTGCCTCCCGGAGCAGACCGGCCCGGGAGGCAGCCTCATGGTGAGGCAGCCCGCGCCGAGGCGGCCCAGGAGGGCACGCCTTCACTGACGCGCCCTCACCCAATGTCCGGCGGATCGATCCGAACCCGTACGGGCTCGCTCCCCCCACGCGCCATCCGCGCCGCCTGCGCGGTCTTCAGCGCGGTCGCCAGCGCCGCACCGCTCCCGGGCGGCACGCGGATGAGGGCCCGCTCCCAGCGCTCACCCTGAGGCGGCGCGCCCACCCGCCGCGGCCGCCCCGCCTCCGTGACGGCCATCGGTACGGGCCCCAACACTTCGGCGTCGTGTGGCAGTTCGACCACGGCGAGAAATCCGGCGAGAGCCTCCGGCGCACCGGAGACGGCCGCCATCCGAGAGACAGGCGGAAACCCCAGCTCGGCCCGCTCGGCAAGCTCGCGCACCGCATGCCCGACGGGATCCCACCGCACGAGTGCCTGGACGGGCCGCAGCGTCGGCTCGGCGACGACCACCACGGTGCCCCCTGCCCCCTGCGGGCGCACGAGGGCCGCGGCCCCGATCCACCGCCGCAACGCATCCTCACCGGCCCGCAGATCGGGCCGCCCGAGCATCGCCCAGCCGTCGAGCAGCAGCGCGGCGGCGTACCCGCCCTCGGCGACGGGCTCGGCCCCCGGTGTGCTGACGACCAGGGCGGGCGCCTCCGAGACCGTGTCCAACACCTGCTCCCGCCCGGACGTCCGCACCGGAACAGCCGGAAACGCCCGCCCCAGCTCCTCGGCGGTGCGCCGCGCCCCCACGATCTGCGCCCGCAGCCGGAACCCGCCGCACTCGGGGCAGTGCCAGGCCGCCTCGTCCCGCCCGCACCACGCGCACCGCAGCGCCCCAGCGTCCTGCGCCTCCAACGGCCCGGCGCAGTGCCGGCACCGCGCGGGCGCCCGGCACTGCGCGCAGGCCATCCTGGGCACGTAACCCCGCCGAGGCACCTGCACGAGCACGGGCCCGCTCTTCAGTCCCTCCCTGACAACCTGCCAGGCAAGTGTGGGCAGCCGCGCGGCACGAGCCGCCTCGTCCCGCGCGAGATCGCCGTCCCCCACGGTCCGCACGAGCGGAGCGGCCCCCCGCACCTGCTCGCGCTCCGCGACCAGCGGCAGCGCCCACCCGCTCTCGACGAGCTGCGCCGCCTCGACTGTGCAGCCCCAACTCCCCAGCAGAAAAGCGCACTTGTCATGGGCGGCGCGCAGCAGCAGCACTTCCCGCGCATGGGGCTGCGGCGCGTGCTGCTCGCTGTGGCTGTCGTCCCCGTCGTCCCAGATGACGACCAGCCCCAGATCCCGCACGGGCGCGAACATCGCGGCCCTGGTCCCCACGACGGCCCGCACGGACCCGCGCCGGACGGCGAGCCACTCCCGATACCGCTTCTCGGGCCCGGCCTCGGCGGTGAGCACCGCATGCCGCCCCTCCCCCAACAGCGAGGTCAGCGCGCCATCGACCCGGGATACGGCCCGGCCGTCCGGTACGACGACGAGGGCCCCCCGCCCGGAGGCGAGCGTCGCGCCCACGGCTCTGGCGATTTCCTCGGCCCAACCGGGCCCCGGCAACGCGTTCCACACAGCTCGCGGCGCCCCGCCCGCCGCGAGCGACTCCAGAAAGGCGGCCCCGCGCCCGTAGCGCGCCCAGGACCCCACCTCGGGCGCCCCGGGAACCGGCAGCGGCGCGGGCGAGGGCTTTCCTTCGGCCCGCGCGTTCCGCGGCGGCACGGCAAGCTGCAGCACATCCGCGAGGCTCCCCGCATACCGATCGGCGACGGCCCGCGCCAGCCCCAGCAACTCGGGCCCGAGCACCGGCTCGGGAGACACCACCTGGGCCAGCGCGGCGAGCGGCCCGGAGTAGTCGGAGTCGGCGAGCCGCTCGACGAGATACCCGTCGATCAGCCCCCCGCCCTCACGCCGGCCCTCACGCACGCGATGCCGCCCGGCCCCGAACCGCACCCGGACGCGCACCCCGGGCTGAGCTGTCTCGTCGAGCTCCTCGGGCACGGCGTAGTCGAAGTACCGATCCAGATGCAGCACACCCTTGTCGACCAGCACCCGCGCGACGGGCAACTCCTTGGCAAGAGCCGCCCCCCGCCACGTCCGCGGCTTCGCCTTGGGCGCCTTGGCCTGCCGCACCCCCTCGCGAATCAGCGCAAGCTGCTCGGGCGGCGCACCCTCCGCGCCACCCTCACCCCGCCCATTCGCGCTGCTCACAGCAACATTCCTACCAGACCCCACTGACACCGCCGCGCGCCCGAGATCAAGCCGGCCGCGGATCACGAACGCCCTGAGGGCGCTTCTGCCATAGACCGCTCGGCCATACCGGTCCAGGACCGGCAGCAGGATTCGAACCTGCGAGGGAGATCTCCCGGAAGTACCCGCACCCATCGCACCGGGCGCCACGACGTCAGCACCTCCCGAGTTCCAAGCGGCAGCGGACCATGTTCCAGATTCACCGCGCACCATGGATGCACTCCACCGAAGTAACCGCGGCCATCACACCGGGAGATCACCAGCGTACGAACCAGTGGCCGGCCGAACCAGTCAATTTCGACTGCGTGGGAAAACGGCGAGGCCCGGCCCCCCGAAGGGGCACCGGGCCTCGCCGAACAGTTGGTCCTACAGACCGACGGCCTTGCGCAGCGCCTCCACCCGGTCCGTCCGCTCCCACGTGAAGTCGGGCAGCTCGCGGCCGAAGTGGCCGTACGCGGCCGTCTGGGAGTAGATCGGGCGCAGCAGGTCGAGGTCGCGGATGATGGCCGCCGGGCGGAGGTCGAAGACCTCGGTGATGGCGGTCTCGATCTTCTCGGCGTCGACCTTCGCGGTTCCGAAGGTCTCGACGAACAGACCGACGGGCTCAGCCTTGCCGATGGCGTAGGCGACCTGGACCTCGCAGCGGGAGGCGAGGCCCGCGGCGACGACGTTCTTCGCGACCCAGCGCATCGCGTACGCGGCGGAGCGGTCGACCTTGGACGGGTCCTTGCCGGAGAACGCACCGCCACCGTGGCGGGCCATACCGCCGTACGTGTCGATGATGATCTTGCGGCCGGTCAGGCCGGCGTCGCCCATCGGGCCGCCGATCTCGAAGCGGCCGGTCGGGTTGACCAGGAGGCGGTAGCCCTCGGTCTCCAGCTTGATGCCGTCGTCCAGGAGAGCCTTCAGCTCCGGCTCGACCACGAACTCGCGGATGTCGGGGGCCAGGAGCGAGTCCAGGTCGATGTCCGAAGCGTGCTGGGAGGAGACCACGACCGTGTCCAGGCGGACCGCCTTGTCACCGTCGTACTCGATGGTGACCTGGGTCTTCCCGTCGGGACGGAGGTAGGGGATCGTGCCGTTCTTGCGGACCTCGGAGAGGCGGCGCGACAGGCGGTGCGCCAGGTGGATCGGGAGCGGCATCAGGTTCGGCGTCTCGTCGGTCGCGTAACCGAACATCAGGCCCTGGTCGCCCGCACCCTGCCGGTCGAGCTCGTCGTCGTCGCCCTCGACCCGGTTCTCGTACGCCGTGTCGACGCCCTGCGCGATGTCCGGCGACTGCGAGCCGATGGACACGGAGACGCCACAGGACGCGCCGTCGAAGCCCTTCTTCGACGAGTCGTAGCCGATCTCGAGGATCTTTTCCCGCACGAGCTGCGCGATCGGCGCGTACGCCTTGGTCGTGACCTCGCCGGCCACGTGCACCAGGCCGGTCGTGATCAGCGTCTCCACGGCGACCCGGGACGTCGGGTCCTCTCGCAGAAGCGCGTCGAGAATGGTGTCGCTGATCTGGTCAGCGATCTTGTCGGGGTGACCCTCGGTCACGGACTCCGAGGTGAACAGGCGACGGGACACAACGCTCCCTGTGGTTGCAGCGGCTGCTGGCTGATCATTGGCGGACGGGACGGAGGCTGCGCCCGGCGTCGTCCGAGAACAGTTTATCGGTCGCGCTCGCCCGCAGGCCCCCTTGTCTCGCTTCTCGGAAGCGCTGTGACCTGCGGCACGGGCATTCTGCGCCATGACGATCGGTCTTCACCAGGTTCGTCACACCGTATTTCGCGCGGATGGAGGCGTCCGTTGAGGCGAATGAGACATTCACCGCAGGCGGCGTGTCACCAGGTCCCACACGGTCTCGGCCAAGGCCTCCTTGGGCCCGTACGGCACCGGGGTCTCACTGCCGTCGGCCCCGAGCACGACGGCCTCGTTCTCCTCGGAGCCGAACGTCTTGCGCTCCCCCACCTCGTTCACCACGAGGAGGTCGCAGCCCTTGCGCTCCAGCTTCGTACGGCCATTGGCGAGGACGTCGTCCGTCTCGGCGGCGAAGCCGACGACGACTTGGCCGGGGCGCGGGCGGTCCGTCGAGATCTCCGCGAGGATGTCCGGATTGCGGATCAGAACGATCGGTTCCGGTTCCTGACCGTCCTTCTTCTTGATCTTTCCGGCCGCGTACGTGGCCGGCCGGAAGTCCGCCACCGCTGCGGCCATCACCACGACGTCGGCGTCGGCGGCCGCCTTCAGCACCGCCTCGCGCAGTTGCACGGCCGTCCCGACCTGGATGACGTCCACCCCGGCCGGGTCCGGCAGTCCGGTGTTCGCGGCGATCAGGGTGACCCGGGCGCCGCGCGCGGCCGCCGTACGGGCGAGGGCGTACCCCTGCTTGCCGGAGGAGCGGTTGCCCAGGAAGCGGACCGGGTCGAGCGGCTCGCGTGTGCCGCCCGCGCTGACCACGACGTGACGGCCGGCCAGATCGGGCTCGGTCACGCCCCGCGCGAGCACCCGGCGGCAGATCTCGAAGATCTCGGCGGGCTCGGGCAACCGTCCCTTTCCGGTGTCGACGCCGGTCAGGCGGCCCACCGCGGGCTCGATGACGACGGCGCCGCGGCGGCGCAGCGTCGCCACGTTCTCCTGCGTGGCCGGGTGTTCCCACATCTCGGTGTGCATGGCGGGCGCGAAGACGACCGGACAGCGGGCCGTGAGCAGAGTGTTCGTGAGGAGGTCGTCGGCCAGGCCGTGGGCGGCCTTGGCAAGCATGTCGGCCGTCGCGGGAGCCACGACCACCAGGTCGGCCTGCTGGCCGATGCGAACGTGCGGGACCTCGTGGACGTCCGACCAGACCTCGGTGGACACGGGATGGCCGGAGAGCGCGGACCAGGTGGCGGCGCCGACGAAGTGCAGCGCCGACTCGGTGGGGACGACCCGTACGTCATGACCCGACTCGGTCAAACGACGCAACAGCTCGCAGGCCTTGTAGGCGGCGATGCCGCCGCTGACCCCCAGAACGACCTTCGGCTTGTCCACCGGGCCTCCCCAACACTCGAAAACGTACAACCCCATGACACACCACAGGCCCGACAGTCGCGCTGCCGGGCCTGGGATGAAGGAAAGAAACGGTGACTACTGGGCGGGGCCCTCAACGGCCTCGGACGTCAGCAGACCCGCGTTGATCTCACGCAGGGCGATCGAAAGCGGCTTCTCGTGGACGTGGGTGTCGACGAGCGGACCGACGTACTCGAGGAGGCCCTCGCCGAGCTGCGAGTAGTACGCGTTGATCTGACGGGCACGCTTGGCCGCGTAGATCACGAGGCTGTACTTCGAGTCGGTGGCCTCGAGGAGCTCGTCGATCGGAGGGTTGATGATGCCCTCGGGCGCGGTGATGGAAGAGGACACGCTTGGCCTTCCGAAAGGTGGGATTGATCAGTGAAGATCACACAACGTCCATCAAGGCTAGCAGCTCGCGCGCCACGTCCTCGACGGAGGTGTTGACCAGGGTGACATCGAACTCCGGCTCGGCCGCAAGTTCGATCTTGGCCGCCTCCAGGCGGCGCTCGATCACCTCGGGCGGTTCGGTGCCCCGCCCGGTGAGCCTGCGCACCAGCTCCTCCCAGGAGGGAGGGGCCAGGAACACGAGCAGGGCCTCCGGCATGGACTCACGGACCTGCCGGGCACCCTGGAGATCGATCTCCAGGAGGACAGGCACACCCGCCTCCAGGTGCTCCAGGACGGCCTGGCGCGGCGTCCCGTAGCGGTTGCCGGCGAATTCGGCCCACTCCAGCAGCTCACCGTTGGCGATCAGCTTGTCCATCTCCTCGTCGGTGACGAAGAAGTAGTGGACTCCGTGCTTCTCACCGGGGCGCGGCTTGCGGGTCGTCGCCGACACCGAGAGCCAGACCTCGGGGTGTTCCTTGCGCATATGGGCGACGACCGTGCTCTTGCCGACCCCTGAGGGGCCGGAGAGCACGGTCAGCCGCGGACGTTCACTCATGCAGCGATTATTCCAGCAATCCCGGAGTGCCCAGGACTCAGGCGCCGGAGCCGCCGAACTCACGCTCCAAGGAGGCGATCTGGTTCGAGCCGAGGCCGCGTACGCGGCGGCTCTCGGAGATCCCGAGTCGCTCCATGATCTGCTTGGCGCGGACCTTGCCCACGCCCGGCAGGGACTCGAGGAGAGCGGAGACCTTCATCTTGCCGATGACGTCGTTCTCCTGGCCCTGCTTGATGACCTCGTGAAGGGAGGCGCCGGAGTGCTTGAGTCGATTCTTGACCTCGGCCCGCTCCCGGCGAGCCGCGGCGGCCTTTTCGAGCGCGGCTGCGCGCTGTTCAGGGGTAAGGGGCGGAAGAGCCACGCCTACGTCACCTCGGATGTCGAACTGTCGGATACGGACCGGTGAGGAACCTAGTCGCCCCACACCTGGGGAGATACGAGCAACACGCTTGCCCGTTCTCCCCCACTGCCTTGAGGGCGTGGGAGGTGCCCTCACTCGACGGAGACTAGCGGGCAAGTGCGCCAGAGTCAGCGAGAACAGCGGAAAAGTCCTGGTCAGCCTCCCTGGAGCCGGACATTTCGGACATACTGCCCCGGATTTGAGGATGTATTCAGACTCGGGGCGCTCCGAAGACACTCATCGCAGCACTGCCGAGCGACTGTCCGAGGACTCAGACGGTGGCCACGGCGGCCCTGATCTCCTGCGCGAAGCGCTCCGCGGACGCACGCAGCGCGGCCACGTCGGGACCGTGACGCAGAACACCCCGGCTCACGTTCGGGACGACATTGCGCACCGCCGTGCCGAAGACACCCGGAAGATCGGCCGCCGTCGCCCCCTGAGCGCCGATTCCGGGCGCGAGGAGCGGTCCGTTGATGTCCAGGTCGTACGAGGAGAGATCGCCGAGCGTGGCCCCGACGACCGCGCCGAAGGAGCCGAGGGGCGCCTCCCCCGCATTCTCGGTGGCCAAGTGCCCGAGCATCGTCGCTCCGACGTTCCGGCCGTCCGCACGGACCGCGTGCTGCACCTCGCCGCCCTCCGGGTTGGAGGTGAGCGCGAGGACGAAGAGCCCGGCCCCGCTCTCGCGCGCGAGCTCCACCGCGGGCTTCAGCGATCCGTAGCCGAGGTACGGCGACACCGTCAGCGCGTCCGAGAAGAGCGGTGCGTCCTTGCGCAGGAAGGTCTCCGCGTACGCGGCCATGGTCGAACCGATGTCGCCGCGCTTGGCGTCCATCACGACCAGCGCCCCGGCCGCCCGCGCCTCCTCGACCGACTTCTCCAGGACGGCGATCCCGCGCGACCCGAAGCGCTCGAAGAAGGCGCTCTGCGGCTTGAGGACGGCGACCCGGTCGGCCAGCGCCTCGACGACGGTACGGCTGAAGCGCTCCAGGCCCGCGATGTCGTCGTTCAGGTCCCAGTCGGTGAGCAGGGAGGCGTGCGGGTCGATGCCCACGCACAGGGGGCCGCGCTCGTCCATGACGCGGCGAAGACGAGCGCCAAAGGGTTCCAGGCTCATGCGGACTTCCTCACGTCGGCGCCGACCGCGTCGGCGAGGGTGGCGTACGGGCTCGTACGCAGGCGGGCGGCGAGCCCCTTGTGGATGGCGCGGCCCCAGAAGGGGCCCTCGTAGATGAAGGCGCTGTAGCCCTGGACCAGCGTGGCGCCCGCCAGAATGCGCTGCCAGGCGTCCTCGGCGTTCGCGATGCCGCCGACGCCCACCAGGGTGATCCGGTCGCCCACGCGCGCGTAGAGGCGGCGCAGCACCTCCAGGGAGCGTGCCTTGAGCGGCGCGCCCGAGAGTCCGCCGGTCTCCTTCACCAGAGAGGGGTCGGACTTCAGACCGAGTCCCTCGCGCGCGATGGTGGTGTTCGTCGCGATGATCCCGTCCAGGCCGAGCTCGACGGCCAGGTCGGCGACGGCGTCGATGTCCTCGTCCGCGAGATCGGGCGCGATCTTGACGAGCAGCGGCACGCGCCGGTCGGTCACGGCACGGTCGGCTGCTTCGCGGACCGCGGTCAGCAGCGGTCGCAGCGACTGAGTGGCCTGGAGATTGCGCAGACCGGGCGTGTTCGGGGAGCTGACGTTGACCACGAGGTAGTCGGCGTGCGCGGCCAGCCGCTCGGTCGACTTCACGTAGTCGGCGGCGGCCTCGGCCTCCGGTACGACCTTGGTCTTGCCGATGTTGACGCCCACGACGGTCCTGAAGACGGGCGTACGAGCCGCCAGACGCTCGGAGACGGCCGCGGAGCCCTCGTTGTTGAACCCCATGCGGTTGATCAGCGCACGGTCCGGCACAAGACGGAACAGGCGCTTCTTGGGGTTGCCGGGCTGCGGCTCCCCCGTGACCGTGCCGATCTCGATGTGGTCGAAGCCGAGCATCGACATCCCGTCGATGGCGACGGCGTTCTTGTCGAAGCCGGCCGCGAGCCCGAACGGGCCGTGCATCCGCAGCCCGAACGCCTCGGTGCGCAGCTCCTGGTAGCGGGGCGCGAGCGCGGCGGCGATGAAGGTGCGCACTACGGGGACGCGGACGGCGAGCCGGATCCAGCGAAAGGCGAGGTGGTGCGCCTGCTCCGGGTCCATGCGCTTGAAGACGAGGTTGAAGAAAAGCTTGTACATGTCTCGATGTCCTCTTGAAGCCTCATGAGCCTCATGAAGAGGGGGACACCGTTTCCGATGTCCCCCTCAGGGCTGCTAGTCGCGGGCCGCGGTCAGATGCTCGGCGTGTTCCTGGAGTGAACGCACGCCCACGTCACCGTGGTTGAGCGCGTCGATACCCTGGACGGCGGCGGCGAGCGCCTGGACCGTCGTCAGGCACGGCACGGACCGGGCCACGGCGGCCGTACGGATCTCGTAGCCGTCGAGGCGGCCACCGGTGCCGTACGGCGTGTTGACGATGAGGTCGACCATGCCGTCGTGGATGAGCTGGACGATGGTCTTCTCACCGTTCGGACCCTCGCCCTCGCTCTGCTTGCGCACGATCGTGGCGTTGATGCCGTTGCGCTTGAGCACCTCGGCCGTGCCGGACGTGGCGAGCAACTCGAACCCGTGAGCGACGAGTTCACGCGCCGGGAAGATCATCGAGCGCTTGTCACGGTTGGCGACCGAGATGAAGGCGCGGCCCTTGGTCGGCAGTGGACCGTACGCACCCGCCTGCGACTTGGCGTACGCCGTCCCGAACACCGAGTCGATGCCCATGACTTCACCGGTGGAGCGCATCTCCGGGCCGAGGACGGTGTCCACGCCACGCCCGTGGATGTCGCGGAAGCGCGACCACGGCATGACCGCCTCCTTGACGGAGATCGGCGCGTCGAGCGGCAGCGTGCCACCGTCACCGCCCGCGGGCAGCAGCCCCTCCGCCCGCAGTTCGGCGACGGTCGCGCCGAGGGAGATCCGGGCCGCGGCCTTGGCGAGCGGCACCGCGGTCGCCTTCGACGTGAAGGGCACGGTACGCGAGGCTCGCGGGTTGGCTTCGAGGACGTACAGGATGTCGCCGGCCATCGCGAACTGGATGTTGATCAGTCCGCGCACGCCCACTCCGCGAGCGATGGCCTCCGTGGATGCCCGCAGCCGCTTGATGTCGAACCCGCCGAGGGTGATCGGCGGCAGCGCGCACGCCGAGTCGCCGGAGTGGATGCCGGCCTCCTCGATGTGCTCCATGACGCCGCCGAGGTAGAGCTCCTCGCCGTCGTACAGGGCATCGACGTCGATCTCGATCGCGTCGTCGAGGAACCGGTCGACCAGGACGGGCCGGGAAGGGCTGATCTCGGTCGACTCGGCGATGTACGAGGACAGCCGCGTCTCGTCGTACACGATCTCCATGCCGCGCCCGCCGAGCACGTACGAGGGCCGTACGAGGACGGGGTAGCCGATCTCGTCGGCGATGGCCTTGGCCTCGGCGAAGGTGGTGGCGGTGCCGTGCTTGGGCGCCGGGAGACCCGCCTCCGCGAGGACCCGCCCGAAGGCGCCGCGGTCCTCGGCGGCGTGGATGGCCTCGGGCGAGGTACCCACGACCGGCACGCCGTTGTCCTTGAGCGCCTGCGACAGGCCCAGCGGGGTCTGCCCGCCGAGCTGGACGATGACACCCGCGATCGGACCGGCCAGCGACTCGGCGTGGACGATCTCCAGCACGTCTTCCAGCGTCAGCGGCTCGAAGTACAGGCGGTCGGAGGTGTCGTAGTCCGTGGAGACGGTCTCGGGGTTGCAGTTGACCATCACGGTCTCGTAGCCCGCGTCGCTGAGCGCGAAGGAGGCGTGGACGCAGGAGTAGTCGAACTCGATGCCCTGGCCGATACGGTTCGGGCCGGAGCCCAGGATGATCACCGCGGGCTTCTCGCGGGGCGCGACCTCCGTCTCCTCGTCGTACGAGGAGTAGAAGTACGGCGTCTTGGCCGCGAACTCGGCGGCGCACGTGTCGACCGTCTTGTACACCGGGCGCACGCCCAGCGCGTGCCGTACCTCGCGCACGACGTCCTCGCGCAGCCCGCGGATCTCGGCGATCTGCACGTCGGAGAAGCCGTGCCGCTTGGCCTCCGCCAGCAGCTCGGGGTCGAGTTTGTCGGCGGCGGCCAGGTCGTCCGCGATCTCCTTGATCAGGAACAGCTGGTCGACGAACCACGGGTCGATCTTCGTCGCCTCGAAGACCTCCTCGGGCGTGGCGCCCGCGCGGATGGCCTGCATGACGGAGTTGATGCGCCCGTCGGTCGGCCGTACGGCCTCTTCGAGGAGCAGCTTCTTGTCGCCGGGCTCGCCCACGAACGTGAACTGCGAGCCCTTCTTCTCCAGCGACCGCAGCGCCTTCTGCAGCGCCTCGGTGAAGTTGCGGCCGATCGCCATGGCCTCGCCGACCGACTTCATGGTGGTCGTCAGGGTCGAATCCGCCGACGGGAACTTCTCGAACGCGAACCGCGGCGCCTTGACCACGACATAGTCGAGCGTCGGCTCGAAGGACGCCGGGGTCTGCTCGGTGATGTCGTTCGGGATCTCGTCGAGCGTGTAACCGACCGCGAGCTTCGCGGCGATCTTGGCGATCGGGAAGCCGGTCGCCTTGGAGGCGAGGGCCGAGGAGCGCGACACGCGAGGGTTCATCTCGATGACGATCACGCGACCGTCCTCGGGGTTCACCGCGAACTGGATGTTGCAGCCACCCGTGTCCACGCCCACCTCGCGGATGACCGCGATGCCGATGTCGCGCAGGATCTGGTACTCGCGGTCGGTGAGCGTCATCGCCGGGGCGACGGTGATCGAGTCACCGGTGTGCACGCCCATCGGGTCGAAGTTCTCGATGGAGCAGACGACCACGACGTTGTCGTGCTTGTCGCGCATCAGCTCCAGCTCGTACTCCTTCCAGCCGAGGATGGACTCCTCGAGGAGCACCTCGGTGGTCGGGGAGAGCGTGAGGCCCTGACCGGCGATGCGGCGCAGCTCCTCCTCGTCGTGCGCGAAGCCGGAGCCGGCGCCGCCCATGGTGAAGGAGGGACGGACGACGACGGGGTAGCCGCCGAGCGTCTCGACGCCCCCCAGCACGTCGTCCATGGAGTGGCAGATGACGGACTTGGCCGACTCGCCGTGCCCGATCTTCTGGTTCACCGCCTCCACGACGTCCTTGAAGAGGTCGCGGTCCTCGCCCTTGTTGATGGCCTCGACATTGGCGCCGATGAGCTCGACGCCGTACTTGTCGAGGGTGCCTGCCTCGTGCAGCGAGATGGCGGTGTTGAGCGCCGTCTGGCCACCCAGGGTGGGCAGGAGCGCGTCCGGGCGCTCCTTGGCGATGATCTTCTCGACGAACTCCGGGGTGATCGGCTCGACGTAGGTCGCGTCGGCGATCTCCGGGTCGGTCATGATCGTCGCCGGGTTGGAGTTGACCAGGATGACTCGCAGGCCCTCGGCGCGCAGGATGCGGCACGCCTGGGTTCCCGAGTAGTCGAACTCGGCGGCCTGGCCGATGACGATCGGGCCGGAGCCGATGACCAGGACGGACTGGATATCGGTGCGCTTAGGCACGCTGGCCCTCCATCAGGGATACGAAGCGGTCGAACAGGTAGGCGGCGTCGTGCGGGCCCGCTGCCGCTTCGGGGTGGTACTGGACGCTGAAGGCCGGCTGGTCGAGCAGCTGGAGGCCCTCCACCACGTTGTCGTTGAGGCAGACGTGGGAGACCTCGGCGCGGCCGTAGGGGGTGTCGGACACCTTGTCGAGCGGGGCGTCGACGGCGAAGCCGTGGTTGTGCGCGGTGACCTCGACCTTGCCGGTCGTGCGGTCCTGCACGGGCTGGTTGATGCCCCGGTGGCCGTACTTCAGCTTGTACGTGCCGAAGCCGAGCGCCCGGCCCAGGATCTGGTTGCCGAAGCAGATGCCGAAGAGCGGCGTCTTGCGCGAGAGCACTTCCTGCATGACCGCGACCGGACCGTCGGCGGTGGCCGGGTCACCCGGGCCGTTGGAGAAGAACACGCCGTCGGGGTTCACGGCGTACACGTCCTCGGCCGTGGCCGTGGCGGGCAGCACGTGCACCTCGATGCCGCGCTCGGCCATGCGGTGCGGGGTCATGCCCTTGATGCCCAGGTCGACGGCGGCGACGGTGAAGCGCTTCTCGCCGATCGCGGGGACGACGTACGTCTCCTTGGTGGCGACCTCGGCGGCGAGGTTCGCGCCCTTCATCTCCGGGGCCTGGCGCACCTCGGCGAGCATGGTGCCCTCGTCGGGCAGCGCGTTGCCGGAGAAGATGCCGACGCGCATGGCGCCGCGCTCGCGCAGGTGGCGGGTCAGCGCACGCGTGTCGATACCGCTGATGCCGACGACGCCCTGGTGGCGGAGCTCCTCGTCCAGCGAGCGCTTGGCGCGCCAGTTGGAGGGCACGCGCGCGGGGTCGCGTACGACGTAGCCGGAGACCCAGATGCGCTGCGACTCGGGGTCCTCGTCGTTGACGCCGGTGTTGCCGACGTGCGGGGCGGTCATCACGACGACCTGACGGTGGTACGACGGGTCGGTGAGGGTCTCCTGGTAGCCGGTCATGCCGGTGGAGAACACCGCTTCGCCGAAGGTCTCCCCCACGGCCCCGTAGGCACGGCCGCGGAACATCCGGCCGTCCTCCAGGACGAGTACGGCGGGAACCTTGGCAGCTCCCCTGGTGGAGGTCGTCATCGTGCGCCTTCCGTGTCGATGCTCTTGTTGATCATGCTGTTCAGGGTGTCGACCCACTCGTTGTGCTCGGCCGCGCGGTCCGAGCGGAAGCCCGAGTCGAGCAGCTTGTCGCCGTGCGCCCAGGTGACGACGAGGAGTCCGCCCTCGGTGAGGACCTTGCCCGCGATGCCCTTGTCGAGCCGGGCCTCGCGCAGGGCCGCGAGAGGCACGAAGAAGTCGGTCGCTCCCGGGCGTACGACATCCAGGCCCGCCTCCGTCAGAGTCAGCTCGACCCGGCTGCGGGTGCCCAGGCCGTGCGCCACGATGCGGTCGAGCCACTGCCCTGCGGTGGTGGAGCCGTGGTAGCGGCCGCTCATGCTCAGTTTCGCCGGGCCGAGGTCTTCTGGCGCGGTAAGCAGCTCGGGCAGGTCACCCTGGAGGGTGGCGCGCCACTTCCAGCCCTCGCGCATCAGCCAGTAGACGAGCACGACGAAGAGGGTGAGCCCGACGAGCCAGCCGATCCGGCCGGACCAGTCGGTCACGGGCGCCGACTTGTGTTCGGCGGCCATCGAGATGAGAGGTGTCACGCGAGCTTCCCGTCGACGAGGGTGGCCTTGCCCCGCAGCCAGGTGTGCGTGACCCGGCCCGGCAGCTCACGGCCCTCGTAGGGGGTGTTGCGGCTGCGCGAGGCGAAGCCAGCGGGGTCCACGGACCCACGGTATGCCGTGTCGACCAGCGTGAGGTTCGCGGGCTCACCTGCCGAGACGGGACGGCCGTGGCCCGCGGCCCGGCCGATCCGCGCGGGCTTGACGGACATGCGGTCGGCGACGCCGGCCCAGTCGAGCAGGCCGGTCTCGACCATCGTCTGCTGGACGACGGACAGCGCGGTTTCGAGGCCCACCATGCCCATGGCGGCCGCGGCCCACTCGCAGTCCTTGTCCTCGTGCGGGTGCGGCGCGTGGTCGGTGGCGACGATGTCGATCGTGCCGTCGGCGAGCGCCTCGCGCAGTGCCATGACGTCGCGCTCGGTGCGCAGCGGCGGGTTGACCTTGTAGACCGGGTTGTAGGTGCGTACCAGCTCGTCGGTGAGCAGGAGGTGGTGCGGGGTGACCTCGGCGGTGACGTCGATGCCGCGGGACTTGGCCCAGCGCACGATCTCGACCGAACCGGCCGTGGACAGGTGGCAGATGTGGACGCGCGAGCCGACGTGCTCGGCGAGCAGGACATCCCGGGCGATGATCGATTCCTCGGCCACCGCGGGCCAGCCGCCGAGCCCCAGCTCGGCGGAGACGACGCCCTCGTTCATCTGGGCGCCCTCGGTGAGGCGGGGCTCCTGCGCGTGCTGCGCGACGACACCCCCGAAGGCCTTCACGTACTCCAGCGCGCGGCGCATGATCACCGCGTCGTCCACGCACTTGCCGTCGTCCGAGAAGACCGTGACGCCGGCCGCCGACTCGTGCATCGCGCCCAGCTCGGCGAGCTTCTTGCCCTCCAGGCCGACGGTGACGGCGCCGATGGGCTGCACGTCGCAGTAGCCGTGCTCCCGGCCGAGCCGGTAGACCTGCTCGACCACACCGGCGGTGTCGGCGACCGGGAAGGTGTTGGCCATCGCGAACACGGCCGTGTAGCCCCCGCTCGCCGCGGCCCGCGTGCCCGTCAGCACGGTCTCGGAGTCCTCGCGGCCGGGCTCACGCAGATGGGTGTGCAGGTCGACGAGGCCCGGCAGCAGCACCTTGCCCTCGGCCTCGACGATCTCGGCACCGTCGGCGGACAGCCCGCTGCCCACCTCGGCGATCGTGTCGCCGTCGATCAGGACGTCCTGCGGCTCGCCCCCGAGCACCTTCGCACCACGGATCAGGATCTTGCTCATGTTCTTACTTCTCCTCGGTACGGGTGTGGGTGACGGCGGGCTCGTTGCCGCCAAGGAGCAGGTACAGGACGGCCATCCGGATCGAGACGCCGTTGGCGACCTGCTCGACGACGGTGCAGCGCTCGGAGTCGGCGACCTCGGCGGTGATCTCCATGCCGCGGACCATCGGGCCGGGGTGCATCACGATCGCGTGCTCGGGCATCTTCGCCATGCGGTCGCCGTTGAGGCCGTAGCGCCGCGAGTACTCGCGCTCGGTGGGGAAGAACGCCGCGTTCATCCGCTCGCGCTGCACGCGCAGCATCATCACCGCGTCGGACTTGGAGAGCGTGCTGTCGAGGTCGTACGAGATCTCGCAGGGCCAGGTCCCGACGCCGACCGGCACCAGGGTCGGCGGAGCGACGAGGGTGACCTCGGCGCCGAGGGTGTGCAGCAGATCGACGTTCGAGCGGGCGACCCGGCTGTGCAGGACGTCGCCGACGATCGTGATGCGCTTGCCGGACAGGTCCTGGCCGATCCCGGCGTCCCGGCCGACCAGACGGCGGCGCATGGTGAAGGCGTCGAGCAGGGCCTGCGTGGGGTGCTGGTGGGTGCCGTCACCGGCGTTGATGACGGCGGCGTCGATCCAGCCGGAGGTGGCGAGCCGGTAGGGGGCACCGGAGGCGCCGTGCCGGATGACGACGGCGTCGACGCCCATGGCTTCGAGGGTCTGGGCGGTGTCCTTCAGGGATTCACCCTTGGAGACGCTCGATCCCTTGGCGGTGAAGTTGATGACGTCCGCGGAGAGGCGCTTCTCGGCGGCTTCGAAAGAGATCCTGGTGCGGGTCGAGTCCTCGAAGAAGAGGTTGACGACGGTGCGGCCGCGCAGGGTCGGCAGCTTTTTGATCGGCCGGTCGGCGACCCGGGCCATCTCCTCGGCGGTGTCGAGGATCAGGACGGCGTCGTCGCGGGTGAGGTCGGCGGCCGAGATGAGATGACGCTGCATCTGTCAGGCTCCGTAAGGCAGTTCAGTTCGGGAGGATTCGGGCAGGCAGGGCGCGCTCAGGGGCGTACGACAGTGGCGTACGCCGGAGGGCTACTGCTGTGCGTCCGAGGAGGTCCGCTTCGCACCGAGCAGCACGGTGTCGCGACCGTCCTCCTCGGCGAGCTGGACCTTGACCGTCTCCCGCAACGACGTGGGGAGGTTCTTGCCGACGTAGTCGGCGCGGATGGGCAGTTCGCGGTGACCGCGGTCGACGAGGACCGCGAGCTGCACGGCGCGCGGGCGGCCGATGTCGTTCAGCGCGTCGAGCGCCGCGCGAATGGTGCGGCCGGAGAAGAGCACGTCGTCGACGAGGACGACCAGGCGGCCGTCGATGCCGTCACCGGGAATCTCGGTGCGGGCCAGCGCACGCGGCGGATGCATGCGCAGGTCGTCGCGGTACATGGTGATGTCGAGGGAGCCGACCGGGATCTTGCGGTCGGTGATCTCTTCGAGCTTGTCGGCCAGCCTGCGGGCCAGGAAGACGCCTCGGGTCGGAATGCCGAGGAGCACCACGTCGTCCGCGCCCTTGGCGCGCTCGACGATCTCGTGGGCGATGCGGGTCAGCACCCGCGCGATGTCGGGGGCTTCGAGAACGGGCCGCGCATCGGCTTCGTAACTCTGCTTGTCCTGCTCTGTGTCCATACGAAACGGACCTCCTTCTCCGCCTCACGGGACGGATCATTAAAGGACGTCGGAATTGCGCCATCCACGGTACCAGCCCGGCAACGCGCCTGATCACCACCCTTCAAGCCACCGCCGGTGACTCCCACGGAAGGGTCGGTCCGGACCATTCGGCTTGACGGGGGAGAGTAACGCTGCGTAACCTCACTGTGAGTCACAAGAGTCACCAGCCGCGCGGCGGAGCCGCACGTTGATACAGCGTCCGGGGAGCTATATGTCCAGCGAATACGCCAAACAGCTCGGGGCCAAGCTCCGCGCCATCCGCACCCAGCAGGGCCTTTCCCTCCACGGCGTAGAGGAGAAATCCCAGGGACGCTGGAAGGCGGTCGTGGTCGGTTCGTACGAGCGCGGCGACCGCGCCGTCACCGTGCAGCGCCTCGCCGAGCTGGCGGACTTCTACGGGGTTCCGGTGCAGGAGCTGCTGCCGGGCACCACGCCGGGCGGGGCCGCCGAGCCGCCGCCGAAGCTGGTCCTGGACCTGGAGCGGCTGGCCCATGTGCCGGCCGAGAAGGCGGGTCCTCTGCAGCGTTACGCGGCGACGATCCAGTCCCAGCGCGGTGACTACAACGGCAAGGTGCTGTCGATCCGCCAGGACGACCTGCGCACCCTCGCCGTCATCTACGACCAGTCGCCCTCGGTCCTCACCGAGCAGCTGATCAGCTGGGGTGTCCTGGACGCGGACGCGCGCCGCGCCGTCTCCCACGACGAGGGCTGACCCCTTCGGACAGCTCAGCAGAAACGTGCCGCCGGGGTGGCCGGAACTTCATCGTTCCGGCCACCTCGGCGGCTTTCTGTGCGCCTCGGGAGCCTCATGCGTACCGGAATGCCAAAGGGCCCGCAGCGTCTGCTGCGGGCCCTTTGTGACGGCTTCTGGGGGCGGAGCCAACGGTTTCCCTGTTCGCACCCGCCCTACCGGCGGAGCGCCTACGCCTCGTCCCGGCGGAGCGACGGCTTCAGGTCCTTCAGCCGGCCGAGCAGGCCGTTCACGAACGAGGGCGACTCGTCCGTGGAGAACTCCTTCGCCAGCTGCACCGCCTCGTCGAGCACCACGGCGTCCGGGGTCTCGTCGACCCAGATCAGCTCGTAGGCACCGAGGCGCAGGATGTTGCGGTCGACGACCGGCATCCTGTCCAGCGTCCAGCCGACGGCGTACTGCGCGAGCAGCTCGTCGATCCGGGCCGCCTTCTTGGCATAGCCCTCGACCAGCTGCATCGTGTACTCGCTCACCGGCGGCTGCCGGGTGTCGGACCGGGAGTGCCGGATCCAGTCCGCGAGGACCGTCAGGACGTCCACGCCGCGCTGGTCGCCCTCGAAGAGGATCTGGAAGGCGCGCTTGCGGGCCGTGTTGCGGGCAGCCACGGTTAGCTGTTCACCCGGCCGAGGTAGTCGCTGGTGCGGGTGTCGACCTTGATCTTCTCACCGGTGGTGATGAAGAGCGGGACCTGGATCTGGTGGCCGGTCTCCAGGGTGGCGGGCTTGGTGCCACCCGTGGAGCGGTCGCCCTGGACGCCCGGCTCGGTCTCCTGGATGACCAGCTCGACGGCGGCGGGCAGCTCGACGAAGAGCACCTCGCCCTCGTGCTGGGCGACGGTGGCCGTGAAGCCCTCGATCAGGAAGTTGGCGGCATCGCCGACGGACTTGCGGTCGACCATCAGCTGGTCGTACGTGTCCATGTCCATGAAGACGAAGTACTCGCCGTCCATGTACGAGAACTGCATGTCGCGCTTGTCGATCGTGGCCGTCTCGACCTTGACGCCGGCGTTGAACGTCTTGTCGACGACCTTGCCGGAGAGCACGTTCTTCAGCTTGGTGCGCACGAAGGCCGGGCCCTTGCCGGGCTTGACGTGCTGGAACTCGACGACGGACCAGAGCTGGCCTCCGTCGAGCTTGAGCACCAGGCCGTTCTTGAGGTCGTTCGTGGAAGCCACGGTTGCGGAATCTCCTGGACTGACGTGGACGACCCCGGGACACGCGCGTAGCTCGAAGGCTAGAGCGCGAGCAGTTCCTTGGTCGTGATGGTGAGTAGCTCGGGTCCGCCGTCCGCCTCGGGGCGTACGACGAGCGTGTCATCGATCCGGACACCGCCCCGGCCCGGGAGGTGGACCCCCGGTTCGACGGTGACCGGCACGCAAGCGTCCAGTTTACCCATGGCTGCGGGAGCCAGCTGCGGGTCCTCGTCGATTTCGAGCCCCACACCGTGCCCGGTCAGCGGTGGAAGGCCTTCCGCATAGCCCGCGGAGTCCAGTACCTGGCGGGCCGCTCGGTCCACGTCACGGTAGGCGGCGCCGGGTGCCAGCGACTCCCGTCCGGCGCGCTGGGCGGCGAAGACGAGGTCGTACAACTCGATCTGCCAGTCGGCCGGCGAGGTGCCGATCACGAAGGTACGGCCGATCTCGCAGCGGTAGCCGCGGTAGGTCGCGCCCAGGCAGACGGAGAGGAAGTCGCCCTCCTCGACCCGCCGGTCGGTGGGCCGGTGGCCACGCCGCCCCGAGTTCGGGCCGGTGCCGACCGAGGTCGCGAACGCCGGGCCGTCGGCGCCGTGGTCGACGAGGCGGCGCTCCAGCTCCAGCGCGAGATGGCGTTCCGTGCGGCCGACCAGGATGGATTCGAGGAGCTCGCCCAGGGCCTGGTCGGCGATCTCGGCGCCGATCCGCAGACAGGAGATCTCCTCCTCGTCCTTGATCACCCGCAGCTGTTCCACCGCACCGCCCAGGTCGCCGAGGCGCAGCCGTGGGGCCACCGAGCCGATGGCGCGGTGCCGGGTCACGGTCAGGTGGTGCTCCTCGACCGCGAGGGACTCGGCGCCCTGGGCCGCGGCGACATCGGCGGCGGCAACGGCGGCATCACCGCCGGCACGCGGCAGCACCTGCACCCGCAACGCCTCGTCGGGACGTCCTTCGCCGGCCTCGCCGCTCGGCGGGCCGGCGCACAGCAGCAGATCCTCGCCCCTGCCCAGCAGGAGCACGGCACCACGCGGCGCCGCGCCGGCGAGATACCTCACGTTGGCGGGGCGGGTGACGAGCGCCGTCGCACTGCCGCCCGCCGTACAGCGCTCTCGGACCCGCTCTCTGCGGGCCGCGTACACCTCTGGCATGAAACGAGCCTACGAGCGGTGGCCGGATGTCGCCGTTTCAGAGGGGCCGGACGGGCGGTGCGGGTGAGGGGACTACCACTGGGGCGGGCTGGCGATCGACCGGGCGAGCACGTCGTCCAGGACGCGGGCCGTGGCCGGTACGTCGAGCTGCGAGTTGTCGATGATGGGCAGCCCGGAGCCGTACCAGCCGGCCATCCGGCCGTGGATCCGGGCGACTTCCTCGTCGGTGAGGCGGCGGTTTCCGGAGCGCTCGGCGTTGCGCTCCAGGACTATCTCCAGACCCGGGAGCAGAACGACCGGCAGCAGGCCGGGACCGACGTGCCGCTTCCAGCCACCGAGACCGACGACCGGGCGGTCCGGGAAGACCGCGTCGTCGAGGATGCAGGAGATGCCGTTGGCCAGGAAGTTCCGCGCGGCGAAGCCGCAGGTGCGGCGGGCCAGTCGGTACTGCGCCTCCGAATGATCGTTCCACCCCGACTGCGGGTCCGCGAAACCCGAGCGCACCCATTCGCGTACGTCGTCGAGGCTGATGTGCGCGGTGGGCACCCGGCGGTGGTCCGCCCAGTACTTGGCGACGCTGGTCTTTCCGGCGCCCGCGGGGCCGATGAGCAGCACCGCGAGCGTGGTGGCTGTGGGGTCGGACGCGCCCGCGGCGGGCGGCGGCGACGGCATGGCGACGGGGCCGCCCGGGGGCAGCTGCACATGCCCGGTCGTGTCCGGCGTGGGAGGCACGGGAGCGTGGTGTGCGGGCTGCGCGGCGTGGTGCGGAGGCTGCTGCGGAGCGTGGTGCTGGGGCGCGTGATGCGGGACCTGCGTGGGAGGGACCCCGGGAGGCAGGGGCGCTCCGGTGAAACCGGGAGCGGGTGCGGGACCCGGGTGTCCCGGGTGCTGTCCGGTCGGCGACCAGTCGGCGGCCGTTCCCTGCCCCGGCTGGTGGGGCGGCGGCAGCGGAGCCCCCACTGCGTGCTGCATCCGGTGCCACTCCGTCTCGTGTCTTTTGGCTCGTTCGCCTTCGGGACGCCTCAGCCGGTGTCTGGAGGGCGACCGTGCTCAGCCCTTCGGGCCTTTGGGCACTCGCCCTCTCGACACCGACGCGTCCCTTCGGCTCACTCGCGTCAGGCAATTGGCGCTGGACGAACGGGGCCTCGGTCCCGCTCGCTACCGAACGGTACCTTCCCCGGCCGCCGTTGTGTGAACGGCCGGGGAACGTGCGAAGTGCCCGTGAGCGAGGGGCAAAACGGACCAAGTGTGGGCCCGTCGGGAGTTACCCGCCCCGTTCGCCGAGGGCCGTCACTCCCCGACTTCGCCGTACGCGGCGAGCAGCACGGCCGGGTCCGGGCCTTCCAGGACCGTCGGCTTGGCAAGGCCGTCGAGGACGATGAAGCGCAGCAGGTCGCCGCGGGACTTCTTGTCGACCTTCATGTTCTCCAGGAGCTTGGGCCACTGGTCGTAGCGGTAGCTCAGCGGGAGGCCGACAGACTCCAGGATCGTGCGGTGACGGTCGGCCGTCGCGTCGTCCAACCGGCCCGCCAGACGGCCGAGTTCGGCGGCGAAGTGCATGCCGACGGAGACGGCCGCGCCGTGCCGCCACTTGTAGCGCTCGTTCTTCTCGATGGCGTGCGCGAGCGTGTGCCCGTAGTTGAGGATCTCGCGCAGCCCGGACTCCTTGAGGTCGCCGGAGACGACCTCGGCCTTCACCTTGATGGAGCGCTCGATGAGCTCCGCGGTGTGCGGGCCGGCCGGGGTGCGGGCGGCCTGCGGGTCCTCCTCGATCAGCTCCAGGATCACCGGGTCGGCGATGAATCCGGCCTTGATGATCTCCGCGAGCCCGGACACGAAGTCGTTGACCGGCAGCGAGTCGAGCGCGGCCAGGTCGCAGAGCACGCCCGCGGGCGGGTGGAAGGAGCCCACCAGGTTCTTGCCCTCGGCGGTGTTGATGCCGGTCTTGCCGCCGACCGCCGCGTCCACCATGGCGAGCACGGTCGTGGGGACGGCGATCCAGCGCACCCCGCGCAGCCAGGTCGCCGCGACGAAGCCGGCCAGGTCGGTGGTGGCGCCGCCGCCGACACCGACGATGACGTCGGTGCGGGTGAAGCCGGACTGGCCGAGTGCCTTCCAGCAGTAGGCGGCGACCTCGGCGGTCTTGGCCTCCTCCGCGTTCGGCACCTGGATGGCGACGGCCTCGAAGCCCTGTCCTGCCAGGTCGGCCCGGAGCGCCTCGCCGGTCTCGGCGAGCGCCTCGGGGTGGATCACCGCGACGCGCTTGGCCCTGTCGCCGATCAACTCGCCCAGCTCGCCGAGGAGTTGACGGCCGACCAGGACCTCGTAGGGGTCGGTGCCCGCGGTACCGCCGACCTGGATACGGGTCACAGCCTCGCTCATGCTTCCTTCAACTCCAGTGCGTCGAGGACCGCCTGGGCGACCTCTTCGGGGGTACGGCCGTCGGTGGCCACGACCGCGCGGGCGACTTCGGTGTACAGGTGGCGGCGCGCCTCCATCAGGTCGCGCCACTGCCGGCGCGGGTTGACGGCCAGCAGCGGACGTGCGGCGTTGAGGCCGGTGCGCTTGACCGCCTCCTCGACGTCCATCGAGAGGTAGACGACCCGGTGCCCGGCGAGCAGCGCACGGGTGTCCTCGTCGAGGATCGCGCCGCCGCCGAGCGCGAGGACGCCGTCGTGCTCGGCGAGCGCCTTGTGCACGGCCCGCTTCTCGATCGCGCGGAAGACCGGCTCGCCCTCGTCGACGAAGATGTCGGCGATGGTGCGGCCCTGCTCGGCCACGATGTCGTCGTCCGTGTCCCGGTAGACGCAGCCGAGCCGCTCGGCGACCAGTGCGCCCACCGTGGACTTGCCGACCCCCATCGGGCCGACGAGGACGACGCTCGGAGCGGTCACCGCACGACCAGGTTGTCGAGGTACGACCGGACGTTGCGGCGGGTCTCGGGGACGCTGTCGCCGCCGAACTTCTCGGCGACCGCGTCCGCGAGGACGAGGGCCACCATCGCCTCGGCGACGATGCCGGCGGCCGGGACCGCGCAGACGTCGGAGCGCTGGTGATGGGCCTTGGCGGCCTCGCCGGTGGCGACGTCGATAGTGGCGAGCGCGCGCGGCACGGTCGCGATCGGCTTCATCGCGGCGCGCACGCGCAGCAGCTCACCGGTGGTCAGCCCGCCCTCGGTGCCGCCCGAGCGGCCGGAGGTGCGCCGGATGCCCTCGTCGGTGTGGACGATCTCGTCGTGCGCCTTGGAGCCGGGCACCCGTGCAAGCTCGAAGCCGTCGCCGACCTCGACACCCTTGATGGCCTGGATGCCCATGAGCGCGGCCGCGAGCCGGGCGTCGAGACGCCGGTCCCAGTGCACGTGCGAGCCGAGACCCACCGGCACGCCGTACGCCAGCACCTCGACCACGCCACCGAGCGTGTCGCCGTCCTTGTGGGCCTGGTCGATCTCCGCAACCATCGCCTTCGACGCGTCGGCGTCGAGGCAGCGCACCGGGTCGGCGTCGAGCTTCTCGACGTCCGAGGGCTTGGGGTAGACGCCGTAGGGCGCCTTCGCCGCGGCCAGTTCGACGACGTGCGAGACGATCTCGATCCCGGCCGTCTCCTTCAGGTACGAGCGGGCCACCGCGCCCAGCGCCACGCGGGCCGCGGTCTCACGGGCGGAGGCGCGCTCCAGGATCGGCCGGGCCTCGTCGAAGCCGTATTTCTGCATGCCCGCGAGGTCGGCATGGCCGGGCCGGGGCCGGGTCAGCGGGGCGTTGCGGGCCACGTCGGCGAGGATCTCCGGGGCGACCGGGTCGGCCGCCATGACCTGCTCCCACTTGGGCCACTCGGTGTTGCCGACCATGATGGCCACCGGCGAGCCGAGGGTGAGGCCGTGCCGTACGCCGCCGAGGAAGGTGACCTCGTCGCGCTCGAACTTCATCCGGGCACCGCGTCCATAGCCCAGGCGCCGCCGGGCGAGGTGGTCCGCCACCATCTCCGTGGTGATCGGCACGCCGGCGGGAAGGCCCTCCAGCGTCGCGACAAGTGCGGGACCGTGGGACTCCCCCGCGGTCAGCCAGCGCAACCTGCTCAACGGTGCTCCTCATGCTCGCGCCCTGGTACTGCTGCTGCGTACGCGCGTCCTCGCGTACGGCGACGGCGCGACCGGGTGCGCGGCCCTGGCCCGCCACCTCCGATCCTCCCACGTCTCGGCCCGGGATCCGGTCGCAGGTCCATCAGGCGGACGGACCCTGTCAGCTGGTGCGGCCCCGTGTGCGCCCCGCCATCGCCTCATCCGCGCCGCCGCCGTCACGCCATTCGTGCCGCCGCGCTCTTGATCGCCTCGCGGATGCGGAAGTACGTGCCGCAGCGGCAGACGTTCGCGATCTCGTCGATGTCGGCGTCCGTGGGGTTCTTCGTACGCTTCAGCAGGGCGACGGCCGCCATGATCTGACCGGGCTGGCAGTAGCCGCACTGGGCCACGTCCTGCTCCAGCCAGGCCTCCTGGACGGGGTGCAGCCGGTCGCCGTCCGCGAGCCCCTCGATGGTGGTGACCTCGCGGCCCGCGGCCTCGGCGACCGGAACCACGCAGGGACGCACGGCCTCGCCGTCGAGATGGCTGGTGCAGGCCTTGCAGACGTCGATGCCGCAGCCGTACTTGGGGCCGCGGACGCCGAGCAGATCGCGCAGTGCCCAGAGCAGCGGCAGGTCGTCGGGGGCGTCGACGGTGACGGTCTTCCCGTTGACGGTGAAGGTGTGGGAGGGCATGGAAGCTCGTGCTCCTCGAGACGAAGGGACGGCAGGCGGACAACGGGGTCAGCGCGGGAAGGGGGTGAAGTCGACGTCGAAGTTCACGGGGAAGCGGCGCGGCCTGGTGCCGGTGGCCCGCGCGTAGGCGTTGGCGATGGCACCCACGGCCGCCGGAACACCCAGCTCACCCGCGCCGCCCGGCTCGTGGTCCGTCGGCAGGACGAAGATCCGTACGTCCTTCGGGGAGTCCTTCTGGCGTGCGTAGTGGAACTGCGAGTAGCTCGCTTCCAGCGGGAGCCCCTTGTCGATGTGCAGTCCCGCCCGCAGCGTGGTGGAGATCGCGTCCGTGAGTCCGCCGAGCAGTTGTGCCTCCAGTCCGCGCGGATTGATCGGCCGCCCCACATCCGCCGCGATGACCGCCTTCGTCACCCGCGGCTTCCCGGGATCGGTGGCGTCGATCTCGACGAGGCAGGCGGTGCAGGACTTGTACTCGTCGTGGAACCCGACGCCCTGGGCCCAGCCGGACGGCAGGGTCCGCCCCCAGCCGCCCTCCTCGGCGACCTTGTCGAGCACGGCGCGCTGCCGGTCCGTCTTGAGGAAGGAGCGGCGGAAGGCGACCGGATCCCGGCCGAGCTCGGCCGCCAGTTCGTCGACGACGATCTCCTCGGCGCCCCGTGTGTTGGCCGAGTACACCGAGCGCCACGATCCCGTGTGCATCTTCAACGGCACTTCGGTGAGCGCCTGGGTCGTGACACCGAAGTTGTACGGGGACTTCACCGTGGTCAGGAAAAGGGTCTGCGCGAAGGTCGCGTTGCCGAGGCCGGTGGGCAGTGCGGCCGCGGCGGCGGTGATCGCGTCCCCGAGACCGTGCCGGAAGTCGGTCTCCACCGCGGCGACCTGGTGAACGAAGGTGAGCACCTGCCCCGCCGCGTAGGTGGCACGGATCCGGTGGTGGGTCGCGGGCCGCATCCGCCCGTGCCGCGTGTCGTCGATCCGCGACCACATCAGCCGCACCGGACGACCGCTCTTCTTGGACACCACGGCGGCCTCCAGGGCCGCGTCGTAGAACAGCCGGCGCCCGAAGGAGCCGCCCGACTGCACCACGTGGACCTTGACCTTGCTCACCGGCAGTCCGACGGCCTGGGCGATGGCCGCCTGGGCGACGATCGGCGACTTCATGCCCGACCAGATCTCGGCCCCGTCGGCCCGTACATCGGCCACGGCGGAGTTGGTCTCCATCGGCGCGTGGCTGACGAACGCGAAGTCGAACTCGGCGTCCACCTTCTTGACCAGGAGCCCGAGCAGATCCAGGGACGGCGTCGCCGCCTTCAGCTTCGCGCGGATGTCGTCGTCCGAGAGCGCGTCGACCGTGCCGCCGCCCCAGGTGACCTCCAGGGCGTTCTTGCCGTCGAGTGCCTGGCCGAAGGTCTCGGCGACCACGGCGACACCGGTGTCGATGGTGACCACGTCCAGGACGCCGGGCATGGCACGTACGACGGCCTCGTTGTCGACCGACTTCACCGTGCCGTTGATGCTCGGCGGCCGGCGCACCATACAGGGCTTGGCGCCGGGGACGTCGAGATCGAGCGTGTACGCCTGCCTGCCGGTGACGAGCGCGCGGGCGTCCAGGCGGGAGGTGGGGGTGCCGACGAGGGTGTGCTCGGACTCCTTCTTGGGTGTGCCGGTCAGCGAGCCCAGGTCGAGGGAGGCGGCAGCCGCCGACAGCGTGCCGTAGGAAGCGGTGCGGCCGTCGGGGGCGGTCACCACTCCTTGACGAACCGTCAAGTCATCGGCGTTCAGGCCCCATTGTTTCGCGGCCGCGCCCACCATACGGGCCCGCGCGGCCGCTGCCGTGTGCCGTACCGGGTCGTACAGCGACCGGATGGAGTTGGAGCTGCCGGTCAGCTGGTTGAACAGCAACTCGGGTCGGGCGTCCTCCAGTTGGACGCGTACGCGGTCGAGCGGCGTGTCCAGCTCCTCGGCCACCAGCATGGCCACCGCCGTGGTCAGGCCCTGCCCGACCTCCTCCCGCGGCAACCGGAAGTGCACGATGCCGTCCTCGTCCACGCTCAGGACCAGCATGCCCGCGGTGGGCTTGCCCGCCAGGATGAGCAGATCACCTAGGTCGATCAGATCCGCCGGCGCCGGCGGTGTGGGAATCGCCGCCTCCGCGGTGTCGGGACCGATGGCGTCCAGACCGATCCTGGTCGCCACGGCCAAGGCGGGCGCGGCCACCAGGTAGGTGAGGAAGGCGCGCCGGGCGTGTCCAGTCATGGGGGCTCCGTTCACGCGCCCGTCGCCGTCGTCGGGCCGCCCGGAGATCTTTACCGGAGGTAAGTCCCGCACTCAAGAGCGCACACATGATCGGACCATCAGTCGCCAACCCCTCACAGGCACCCCCTGCCGAACCTCTACCGGGCGGCGAGCGCGTGCTCGCCCGCCTTCCGCATGGCGTCGAGCGGCGCCGGCGAACGCCCGGTCATCTGCTCGACCTGGAGTACCGCCTGATGCACCAGCAGGTCGAGACCGCTGACCACGGCACCGCCGTACGCGGACCAGCGCGCCGCGAGGGACGTGGGCCACGGGTCGTACAGCACGTCGAAGAGGGTCGAGGGCCGCCCCGGGACGGCGGCGGCGAGCGCGTCCGTGGTCCCGGCCGGGGTCGTGGCGATCACCAGCGGTGCCCGCAGCGCCTGCTCCGCGTCCGCCCAGTCCTCGGTCCGCACCTCGACGTCGAGCCGCTCGCCCCACTGCCGCATCTCGGCAGCGCGCGCCTCACTGCGGACGTAGGCGACGACTTCACCGGTGCAGACGCGGGCGAGCGCCGCCAGCGCCGACGAGGCGGTAGCGCCCGCGCCGAGGACGGCCGCGGAGTCCACCTCCTCGATCCCCCGCTCACGCAGGGCGGCGACCATCCCGGGGATGTCCGTGTTGTCGCCCACGCGTCGGCCGTCCTGCGTGAACACCACCGTGTTGACCGCCTCGACCGAGGCGGCCGTGTCGGTGATCTCGTCGAGCAGCGGAATCACCGCACGCTTGAGCGGCATGGTCAATGACAACCCGGCCCACTCCGGCCCGAGTTCTCCCAAGAACCCGGGCAGCGCCTCCTCGTCGACCTCGAAACGGTCGTACGACCAGTCGCCGAGCCCCAGCTCCTTGTACGCGGTCCGGTGCAGCACCGGGGAGAGGGAGTGGGCGATCGGAGAACCGAGTACGGCAGCCCGGCGGGCGTCAGTTGCCCGAGCTTTCATTGAATTTGTCCTTGAGCCTCTGGAATTCGGCGTACGTCTTGGCGAATTCGGTGTTGTTCTGACCGTCGGTCGCCACGAAGTAGATCCAGCCGTCGCTCGTCGGGTTGAGCGCCGCCCTCAATGCGTCATCACCCGGGTTGCCGATCGGTCCGGGCGGCAGACCCTTCTGCGTGTACGTGTTGTACGGGTCCTTGTTGCTGTTGATCTCGGACTCGCTGATGTGGATCTTACTCTGGCCCTTCAAGTAGTTGAAGGTCGAGTCGAACTGGAGCAGCCGGTTGGTCTCGGTATTGGTGGACTTCAGGCGGTTGTAGACGACCTCGGCCATCTTCCGGAAGTCGTCATGGGTCTTTCCTTCGGCCTGGACGAGGCTCGCGACCGTGACAAGCTGCAACGGGTTGTCCAGGTCGAAGTCCTTGGCCTTCGCCGCGAGGTCCAACGCGTTGTACTTCGCGGTGGCCTGCGCCACCATCTTCTTCAGTACGTCCTCGGCCTTCATACCCTTCGCCGCGGGGTATGTGGCCGGGTAGAGGAATCCTTCCAGCGGATCCTTGATAAAGCGGTTGCTGTTCGCCCAGGAGGGGAGTCCGAGACTCTTGTAGTCCTTCTTGGCAACCTTCGCGGTGGTGCCCTTGGCGAGTTCGAGCTTCTTGTCGATATCCGCATAGACAACCGCGTTGCGCCGCCCCGGGGCGACGATCACGTTGGCCTGGCTCTTGGGGTCGAGCATCAATTTGACGGCGCTCGCTGCCGACATTTCCTTCTTCAGCAGATAGGCGCCCGCCTGGATCATTTTTCCATTGGGATTGTTCTGCTGAGCCGACACGAAGGCGTCGACGCTTTTGACGACGCCGGCATCCTTCAGCTTCTTGCCGATGTCGTAGCCGCCCGCCCCCGAAGGAATCTCGACCGGCACCTGTCCCGTGCCGTCGCCCGCATAGTCGGGCGCCGGGCCGAAACGATTCTGATAGAACTGATACCCGAAATATCCGACTCCGCCGAGCCCGCCTCCGAAGACCAGCACGACCACCAGGCAGGCGCAGCCGCTGCGGCGCTTCTTGCCCTTGGCGCCGCCCTTGCCGCGCCGGTCACCACGGCCGCGGCCGGACTTCGGATCGTCGTCGAAGTCGTCGTCATCGTCGCCGCCACCGGCGAAGAAGGCGTGTTCGCCCTGGTCGGGTCCCGGATCCCAGTCCGTCTGCAGTTCGGGTTCGGCGCGCCGGCGAGCGGGCGGCTCCGGCGGCGGGTAGGCGTCGGGGGTGCCGTAGAAGTCGGGCTGCTCACCGTTGTACTGGGCCGCGTAGGGGTCGGCCGGATCGGCGGCGTACGGGACGTGCGGGTGCGTCCCCGTGCTCCAGCCGCCCTCGTGGTACTGCTGCTGCCCCTGACCGCCGTACTGCTGTTGTCCCTGGTCGACGTACTGCTGCTGGCCCTGGCCGTTGTACTGGTGCTGCGCCTGGTCCGCGTACTGCGGGTGCCCCTGAGTGGGAAACTGCTGCTGGCCCTGGTTCTGGTACTGCTGCTGCCCCTGGTTGTGATACTGCTGCTGGTCGTGGCCGTAGCCGCCCTGCTGGCCCGTGCCCCAGTCGCCGTACTGCGCCTGCTGCTGTTGCGGCTGCTGCGGATGGTGCTGCGGCTGGCCGCCGTAGGGGGACTGGCCGTCGGCGGCCTGTCCTCCCCATCCGCCGTCCCCGTACAACGGGTCCTCCGGATGCCACGGTTCGGAGCCTGCGCCCCGGCCATACTCAGTCATCGATCCCCTACGAGCCGCGAGGCGGTGGCTGCTGGCGCTTGTGGCACGGCTCCCGTCCGCCTCTTTGCTGTGCGGCGGCTGTTCGAACACCACCGCATCGCGCGGAACGTTACCGTATCGCGATCAGATGACCACTTCGACGCCCTCGCCGGGAGACGTACCTGACACCCGTTCGGATTCCAGGGCCTGCTGCAGAATGATGACGGCGGCCGCCTGGTCGATCACCGACCTGCCCTTTTTGGACTTCACGCCCGAGGCCCGCAGGCCCTGACTGGCCGTCACTGTGGTCATCCTCTCGTCCACGAGCCGCACGGGAACGGGGGCGATCCCCCGGGCGAGCTCCTGGGCGAAGGCGCGGACCTTCACCGCGGCCGGACCCTCGCCCCCCTTGAGGGAGCGAGGGAGTCCGACGACGACCTCGATCGGCTCGTACTCCTCGACAAGTTGCCTGAGCCGACGATGGGCGGCCGGGATGTCACGCCCCGGGACCGTCTCCACCGGTGTCGCGAGGATCCCGTCGGGGTCGCACGAGGCGACCCCGATGCGGGCGTCCCCGACATCGATGGCGAGACGACGTCCTCTACGCATGTCCCTGGGCCTTACTTGGCCGTCTCGGCGACCAGGCGCTCGACCGCGTCGATGGCCTCGCCGATGGCGGCCGGGTTCTGGCCGCCGCCCTGGGCGACGTCCGGCTTGCCGCCACCGCCGCCGCCGAGGGTCTTGGCGGCGGCGCGGACCAGGTCACCGGCCTTGAGGCCGCGCTCGCGGGCGGCCTCGTTGGTGGCGATGACCGTCAGCGGCTTGCCATTGGCCACGGCGAACAGGGCGACCGCGGCGGCCCGGCCGCCCTGGATGCGGCCGCGCACGTCGAGGACCAGCTTGCGCAGGTCGTCGGCGGTGGTGCCGTCCGGGACCTGGCCGGTGACCAGGGCGACGCCGTGCACGTCCTTGGCGGACTCGACGAGACCGGCGGCGGCCTGCAGGACCTTCTCCGCGCGGAACTTCTCGATCTCCTTCTCGGCGTCCTTCAGCTTGCCGAGCATGGCGGAGATCTTCTCCGGGAGCTCCTCCGGACGGCCCTTGACCAGCTCCTGGAGCTGGGCGACGACCGTGTGCTCGCGGGCCAGGAAGTTATAGGCGTCGACGCCTACCAGGGCCTCGATGCGGCGGACACCGGAGCCGATCGACGACTCACCGAGCAGCTTCACCAGGCCCAGCTGGGCGGTGTTGTGGACGTGCGTGCCGCCACACAGCTCCTTGGAGAAGTCGCCGATGGTGACGACGCGGACCCGCTCGCCGTACTTCTCTCCGAACTCGGCGATGGCGCCCTGCTTCTTGGCCTCGTCGATGCTCATGATCTCGGCCTGGACGTCCAGGTCGCGGGCGAGCACCTCGTTGATCTGCTGCTCGACATCGGTCATCACGGCGGTCGGTACGGCGGACGGGGAGCCGAAGTCGAAGCGGAAGCGGCCGGGCTGGTTCTCCGAACCGGCCTGGGCGGCCGTCGGGCCGAGGGCGTCGCGCAGGGCCTGGTGCGTGAGGTGCGTGGCCGAGTGGGCACGGGCGATGGCCTTGCGACGGCGTACGTCGATGGAGGCCTGGGCCTTGGCGCCGACGGTGACCTCGCCGACCTGGACGACGCCCTTGTGGACGTACACCCCAGGCACCGGCTTCTGACAGTCGCGGATCTCGACGATGGCACCGGTGTCCACCTTGATGCGACCGGTGTCGCCGATCTGACCGCCGCCCTCGGCGTAGAACGGGGTGCGGTCGAGGACGATCTCGACCTCGTCGCCCTCGGTGGCGGCGGGCGACGAGGCACCGTCGACCAGGATGCCGACGATCGTCGACTCGCCCTCGGTGCGGTCGTAGCCGACGAAGTCGGTCTCACCGGCGGCGTCGGCGATCTGGCGGTAGGCGCCGAGGTCGGCGTGGCCGGTCTTCTTGGCGCGGGCGTCGGCCTTGGCCTGGTCCCGCTGCTGCTTCATCAGGCGCCTGAAGCCGTCCTCGTCCACCGAAAGGCCCTGTTCGGCGGCCATTTCGAGGGTGAGGTCGATCGGGAAGCCCCAGGTGTCGTGGAGCAGGAAGGCCTTGTCGCCGGCGAGGACCGTGCCGCCGGACTCCTTGGTGTCGGTGATGGCCGTGTCGAGGATGTTCGTGCCGGCCTTCAGCGTCTTGAGGAAGGCGGCCTCCTCGGCGAGGGCCACGGTCTCGATGCGCTTGCGGTCGGAGACGAGCTCCGGGTACTGCTGGCCCATCATCGCGATGACCGTGTCGATCAGGTCCTTCACGACCGGACCGGTGGCGCCGAGCAGGCGCATGTTGCGGATGGCGCGGCGCATGATGCGGCGCAGCACGTAGCCGCGGCCCTCGTTGCCGGGGGTCACTCCGTCGCCGATGAGCATGACGGATGTGCGCATGTGGTCGGTGACCACGCGCAGCGAGACGTCGGAGTCGTGGGCGGCGCCGTACTCGACACCGGTCAGCTCGGTGGCCTTCTTGATGACGGCCATGGAGGTGTCGATCTCGTACATGTTCTGCACGTCCTGCAGAATCATGGCGAGGCGTTCCATGCCGAGGCCGGTGTCGATGTTCTTGCTGGGCAGCTCGCCGAGGATCTCGAAGTCCTCCTTCGAGGTGCCCTCGCCGCGCTCGTACTGCATGAAGACCAGGTTCCAGATCTCCACGTACCGCTCATCGTTGACGGCCGGGCCGCCCTCGACGCCGAACTCGGGGCCGCGGTCGTAGTTGATCTCGGAACACGGACCACAGGGGCCCGGGACGCCCATGGACCAGTAGTTGTCCTTCTTACCGAGGCGCTGGATGCGCTCGGCCGGGACGCCGATCTTGTCGCGCCAGATGGCCTCGGCCTCGTCGTCCTCGAGGTAGACCGTGATCCACAGGCGCTCCGGGTCGAGCCCGTAACCACCCTTGTCCTGGGGCGTGGTGAGCAGCTCCCAGGCGTAGGTGATGGCGCCTTCCTTGAAGTAGTCGCCGAAGGAGAAGTTGCCGCACATCTGGAAGAACGTGCCGTGCCGGGTGGTCTTGCCGACCTCTTCGATGTCGGGCGTGCGCACGCACTTCTGCACGCTGGTGGCGCGCGACCACGGCGGCTTGACCTCACCGAGGAAGTACGGCTTGAAGGGGACCATGCCGGCGGGGACGAGGAGCAGAGTCGGGTCGTCCGCGATGAGCGACGCCGAAGGGACGACGGCGTGACCGCGCTCCTCGTAGAAGCTCAACCAGCGGCGGCGGATTTCAGCCGACTCCATCAGTGGTCCTCATTCCGGTTGTACGAGTACGTCGACCTCTCGACGTACGTCGGGTTCTTGCTGTACTTCGGGTTGTCGCTGTTCTCGATGGCGGCGACGCGCCGGGGGGCGGGCAGGTCGGGACGGGTGTTGAGCCCGAGCGCCTCGTCGAGTTCGGCCTCCCGCTGTGCCATGCCGTCGCGGACGTCGAGCGCGAAGTCCTTGAGCCGGTGGCCCGCCTCGATCGCCTTGTTCGCGGCCTGCGCCGCGAGGCTTTCGGGGGTCAGCTGCCTGAGCTTGCGGTTGACCTTGGTGGTGGCCCACACACCCGCGGCTGCGCCGGCGGTGAACCAGAACGTACGGCGGAACATCGCTGCGTCAGTCCTTCTTCCGCTTTCCCCGTCGCGCGGACGGGACGGTGCGGCCCACGATCACGGTACGCCGGGACGCCTTGTCGGGCACATTCTCACGACGGCCTCCGATGGCCCGGCGCACGCCGTAGCCGAAGGCCGCGACCTTCACCAGGGGGCCGCCGAAGGTGGAGGCGACGGTGGAGGACAGCGCCGAGGCGTTCGACGTGACCTCCTGGACGTCCGACGCGATGGCGTCGACCCGCTCGATCTGTGTCTGTGCGGAGCGCACGGCCGCGGAGGCGTCGGCGAGCAGCGGGACGGCCTGGTCGGTCACGTCCGCGACGAGCTTGGTGGTCGCCCTGAGCGTCTGGGCCAGCCTCGCCAGCGCGACGGCGAGGAAGGAGACCAGGATCGCCCAGAAGACGGCCACCAGGATCCCGGCCACCTCTCCACCGGACACTGTGCACCCGCTCCCTCATGCGTGCCTGAACATCGAAAAGTCGTCCCCCGAGCCTATCGCGCCGGGGCAGCCGCTCCGTACCGCATTAACGGCTGCTCGCAGCCGAGTTGCGCGAAGCGATTGTACGGACCGCTTACGGGTCAGTACGCTCCGTATCCCATGCGAGGTTCTCAGCCCGCCGTCCCTGCGGCACGCGGCAACCTGCCCCTGGAACTCGACGCGTTCGTGGGACGCTCGGCCGAACTCACGCGGCTGACCGAGGCACTGGAGACGGCGCGCCTGGTGACCGTGACGGGCATGGGCGGCGTGGGCAAGTCGCGGCTGGCGGCGCACGCCGCGGCGCGGACGGACGCGGGCGACGGGGCGTGGCGCGTGGAACTGTCCGCGGTGCGCGATCCGAGCCTCGTCGAGTACGCGGCCGTCGAGGCTCTCGGTCTGACCGATCAGACGTGGCGGCCGCTGCGCCGGGTGCTGCTCGACCATCTCGCCGAGCGTCAACTCCTCCTCGTCCTGGACGGGTTCGAGCATCTGGCGGACGTGTGCGCCTCGCTGGTGGGCGAACTGCTGCGGAGCGCGCCCGGGCTTCGCGTGCTGGCCGTGGGGCGCAGACCGCTGGAGGTCGGGGGCGAGCGGCTGTTCCCGTTGGCGCCGCTGAGCGAGCCGGAGGCGGCGCAGCTGTTCGAGGAGCGGGCGGCGGCCCGGGTCCCGGGATTCGCCCTGCACGAGGGCAACCGGTCCGACGTACGGGAGCTGTGCCGGCGCCTGGACGGGATCCCGCTCGCGGTCGAACTGGCGGCGGGGCGGCTGAGCACCCTCTCCCCCGCGCAGCTGCTGAGCCGGTTGGAGGACCGGTTCCGGCTGCTGACGGGCGGCGCGCGTGATGCGCCGCCACGGCACCAGGCCTTACGTACGGCGATCGGCTGGAGTCACGAGTTGTGCTCGCCCGAGGAGCGGCTGCTGTGGGCGCGGCTCTCGGTGTTCGCCGGACGGTTCGACCTGGAGGCCGCCGAGTACGTGTGCAGTGGGGACGGGCTGCACTGCGACGACGTCCTCGACGTGCTGGGCGAACTGCTCGCGCAGTCGGTGCTGTCCCGCGAGGAGACGGCGGCGGGCGTGCGCTACCGCATGCTGGACACGGTGCGGGCGTACGGAGCGGACTGGCTGGAGGCGACGGGCGACGCGGAGCGGCTGCGCCGACGCCACCGCGACTGGTACATGGGCCTGGCCACCTGGTGCGAGCTGGACTGGTTCTCGCCGCGGCAGGGCGACGTCGCCGCGCGCGTCGACACGGAGCTGCCGAATCTGCGCCGCGCACTGGAGCACTGTCTGACCGAGCCGGGCGAGGTCCATCTGGGCCAGTACCTGGCGGGCAGCCTGTGGTTCTACTGGGTCGGCTGCGGCCGGCTGTCGGAGGGCCGGCACTGGCTGGAGCGCAGCCTCGAGCTGTGCGCGCAGGACGGGACGCAGGAACAGGCGCGGCTGAAGGCGTTGTGGGTGCTCGGCTATGTGGCGGTCCTCCAGGGGGACACGGTGCCCGCGCTGTCCGCGCTCCTGGAGTGCCGCGAGGAGGCGGAACGCAGGGGCAACGCGACCGCGGTGGCGTACGCGGAGCACCGCACCGGGTGTCTGGCGCTGGTCACGGACGACATGACGCGTGCCGAAACCCTGCTGCGCTCGGCGCTGGACCGCTATCACGAGATCGGCGAGCTCAACAGCAATGTGCTGATGGGCCAGGTCGAGCTGGCGATGACCCTGGCGTTCCAGGGCGATCTGCCGGGCGCGGTGAGGCTGTGCGAGGACGTCCGCCGGGTCTGTGAGGACCACGGAGAGCGCTGGGCGCTGGCGTACGCGCTGTATGTCCTGGCGTACGAGGCCTTGACCGAGGGGGAAACGGCACGGACCCGGGACCTCCTGGCGGAGTGCCTCGGCATCGCGCACACCTTCCACGATCTGCTCGGCACGGTCCTCTCGGTGGAGTTGCTCGCGCTGGTCACGGCGGTGGAGGGCGATCCGGCCGAGGCCGCGGTGCTGCAGGGGGCGGCGACCCGGATGTGGCCGTCGGTGGGTCTGCCGCTGTTCGGCTCGGCGTACTACAACGCGCCGCACGAGCGGTGCGAGGCCATGGCCCGGGAACGGCTGGGCGACGAGCGCTACGCGGAGTGCCATCGCGCGGGGGCGCGGCTCGGGCAGGAGGCGGCGGTGGCACGGGCGCTGGGGCCGGCCCGGAACGGCCGCACGCTCGGTACGGTGCCCTCGCCGCGCAGGCTTCCCCCGGAAAAGCGCGAGCCCGCCGTCTCCCCCACCTCGAAGGGCGGGGAGACGACGGGCTGACGCGCAGGTGGTGCTACGTCCGCAGGAAGATCAGCGGGCGTAGTACTCGACGACGAGCTGCTCGTCGCAGATCACCGGGATCTCCTTGCGGTTCGGCTCACGGTCCAGGCGGAAGGCCAGGGCGCGGAGGTTCACCTGGAGGTAGCGCGGGGTCTCGCCGTCGGGGGCGAAGCCACCCTCACGCGACACCTGGAAGAGGGTCTTCTCGCGGCTGCGCTCGCGGACCATCACGACGTCGTCGGGACGGACGCGGAACGAGGGCTTGTCGACCTTCTGGCCGTTGACCTCGATGTGGCCGTGAACGACCATCTGGCGGGCCTGGTAGATCGTGCGGGCGATGCCCGAACGCAGGACCAGCGCGTCGAGACGACGCTCCAGCTCGATGATCAGGGCCTCACCGGTCTTGCCCTGGACCTTGGAGGCACGCTCGTAGGCGCGGACGAGCTGGCGCTCGGACACGTCGTACTGCGCGCGCAGACGCTGCTTCTCGAGCAGACGGACCTTGTAGTCCGAGTTCTGCTTGCGGCCACGGCCGTGCTCACCCGGCGGGTAGGGGCGGGCCTCGAAGTACTTGACGGCCTTCGGGGTCAGCGCGATACCGAGGGCACGCGACTTCTTGACCTTGGGGCGGGACTGGTTCGCCATGAACCAAACACCTCATGTTTCTGATGCGAGTACGGCTTCACCAGGGTTAGGGGAGGTCGCAATCCGCAGCCGGGGAAACCCTGCGGGCCCTGACGGACCTGCTGGGCAGCCGCTCCCTGGTCTGGGCACATACGTGCAGCACGCGAGTGGCCCACCGACCGCTCCGGAAGACCGGATGGTGGTGGGCTGCCCGCGACACCTTCGACGGTGCGCGACGCTCCTGGAATCCCTCCGTGGTGGCAGGGGCTCCGGCTGGATGTCCCGTTCTGGTGGTGCCGACCGGAGCCGGACACGGGACGCAGCGCTTCAGTCATCTTACAGGGGGATCAGGAGCGCTTTCGACCAGAGGCCACGGCAACGCCGCCCGGAGGTCTCAGTGCTTTCCCCGGCCGAGGTGCTTCCTGGTCCACTCCACGGCGTCCGCGTACCGCGCCTCGGCGCCGTGCCGGGTCGGCGTGTAGTACTCGCGGTCCTTGAGCTCCTCCGGGGCGTACTGCTGGGCGGCGATCCCCTCGGGCAGGTCGTGCGGATACACGTACCCCTGGGCGTGCCCCAGCTTGGCCGCGCCCTTGTAGTGCCCGTCGCGCAGGTGCACCGGCACGGGTCCCGCGTGTCCCTTGCGTACGTCCTCCATGGCGGCGCCGATCGCCATCGTCGCGGCGTTGGACTTGGGGGCCAGGGCGAGGGCGATGGTGGCGTGGCTGAGGGTGAGCGCAGCCTCGGGGAAGCCGATCATGGCGACTGCCTGGGCGGCGGCCACGGCTATGGGCAGCGCGTTCGGATCGGCGAGGCCGATGTCCTCGCTGGCGGAGATCATGAGGCGGCGGGCGATGAAGCGGGGGTCTTCACCCGCCTCGATCATCCGGGCCAGGTAGTGCAGTGCCGCGTCCACGTCCGAGCCGCGGATGGACTTGATGAGCGCGCTCGCCACGTCGTAGTGCTGGTCGCCGTCGCGGTCGTACTTCACGGCGGCGCGGTCGACCGTCTCCTCCAGGGTCTGGAGGCTGATCTCCGCCTCGCCCTTGTCGAGCGCGGCGCCGGCGGCAGCCTCAAGCGCGGTCAGAGCACGGCGGGCGTCCCCGCCGGCGATCCGCAGCAGGTGCTCCTCGGTGTCCGCGGGAAGCGTGACGGCGTCCTTGAGGCCGCGCTCGTCGGTGAGCGCGCGCTTGACGAGGCCGCGCAGGTCGTCGTCCGTGAGCGGTTCGAGGGTGAGCAGGAGGGAGCGGGAGAGCAGTGGAGAGATCACCGAGAAGTACGGGTTCTCGGTGGTGGCGGCGATCAGGGTCACCCAGCGGTTCTCGACCGCGGGAAGCAGGGAGTCCTGCTGGGCCTTGCTGAAGCGGTGGATCTCGTCGAGGAAGAGGACGGTCTCCTTGCCGAAGCCGCCGGTGGCGCGGCGTGCTCCGTCGATCACCGCGCGTACTTCCTTGACGCCCGCGGTGATCGCCGACAGCTCCACGAAGCGCTTGTTGGTGGCCTTGGACACCACATAGGCGAGGGTCGTCTTGCCGGTGCCGGGCGGGCCCCAGAGGATCACCGAGGACGGTCCGGCCGGGCCGCCGTTCCCCTCGCCGACGAGTCTGCGCAGGGGCGATCCCGGCTTCAGCAGATGCTGCTGGCCCACGACTTCGTCGAGGGTGCGCGGGCGCATCCGTACCGCCAGGGGACTGGCGGACGGGTCCTTCTCCTGGCGTTCTTCTGCCGCGGCGGTGAACAGGTCGGGCTCCACAGGCAAAACCCTATGTCACGCCACTGACAACGCCGCCGGGCCCGCGAGCACAGCGGGGCTCAGCTGGTCCAGAAGTCCCACCAGCGGGTCAGGATCAGCATCCCGATGATCCCGATGTGCAGCACCGGCAGGACCCAGGTGAACTCGCCGAAGAAGCTCTTCAGCCAGCGCGGGGCGGGCAGGAAGTTGTTGCGGATGTTGAACGACGTCACGTACCAGAACATCGTGATCGTGGCGACCCAGGCGAGGGAGCACCACAGGCACAGCGAGTTGATGCGGTACAGCGACTGGAACTGCAGCCAGGTGCAGAAGCCCACCCCGAAGAGCGTGCCGAAGTTGAAGGTCAGCCAGTACCAGCGCGGGAAGGTGGCCCGGGCGAGCAGGCTCATGCCGACGCAGATGACGATGCCGTAGGCGACGAGGCCCAGCATGGGGTTGGGGAACCCGAAGGCCGAGGCCTGGTCGCTCTTCATGATGTTGCCGCAGGAGACGACCGGGTTGAGGCTGCACCCGGGCACGAAGTTCGGGTTCTCCAGCAGCTTGAACTTGTCGATCGTGATGACCCACGCGGCAAGGAGACCGGCCGCACCGGTGATCACCAGCAGCAGGGCGAGCCCACGACTGCCGCCGACCGTCCGGGGAGCGGCGACGCGTTCCTGGTCGGTCGAGACGTCCTTGACTGTCGTCTTGCTCATCACGCCGTTTCCGTAGCTTCGAAGGGGCCTGCGGGCAGGGTCATTGTGCCGCACCCGCCCCCGTGTCCACCGTTCGATGGACATAAGGAAGTACGCACGGTCGTCCCGGAACGTTCGGTTCGGCGGGAGGCTCGTCGGCATGACAACACACGCGGAGCAACTCGCGGTGGACGTACGGGGGCTGCGCAAGCAGTACGGAGACGTGACCGCAGTCGACGGCATCGATCTGGGCATACGGCAGGGCGAGGTGTTCGGCCTGCTCGGACCCAATGGAGCGGGCAAGAGCACCACGGTGGAGATCCTCCAGGGCAACCGCGGCCGGGACGCGGGCGAGGTCTCGGTGCTCGGTGCGGATCCGGCGAGCGGCACGCGCGCGTGGCGCTCGCGCGTCGGCATCGTCTGGCAGGACGAATCCGCACCCGCCGAGTTGACGGTGCGCGAGACCGTGCGGCATTTCGCCCGCTACTACCCGAAGCCCCGCGACCCCGAGGAGGTCATCGGCCTGGTCGGTCTGGAGGAGAAGGCGGGCAGCCGCGTCAAGGCGCTCTCCGGCGGCCAGCGCAGGCGCCTGGACGTGGCGCTCGGTGTGATCGGCGGCCCTGAGCTGCTGCTCCTGGACGAGCCGACGACCGGCTTCGACCCGGCCGCGCGGCGGCAGTTCTGGGAACTGATCCGGAAGCTGGCCGACGAGGGCACGACGATCCTGCTCACCACGCACTACCTGGAGGAGGCGGAGGCGCTCGCGCACCGTCTCGCGGTCATCGCGAAGGGCCGGGTGGTCGCCGAGGGCGAACCGTCCGCGCTGCGCGAACGCTTCGGCACCGAGGCGACCGTCGAGTGGACGGAGCCCGACGGCTCCTCGCGCGAGGAGCGCACGGACACGCCCACCAGGACCGTCGCCGAGCTCATGCACCGCTTCGACGGCGAGATCCCGGGACTGCGGGTGAGCCGCCCCACCTTGGAAGACGTGTACCTGCGGCTGACCGGACAGGAGGAAGCGCGATGACCACGACCGCCGTACGCACGCGCGGCGCGACCTCGTCGGGCAGGCTGCCCGGCGCCTGGGGGCTCGGCCTCCAGCGGGGCGCACTGGAGATCAAGCAGTTCTTCCGCCAGCGCGACCAGGTGGTGTTCACCTTCGCCTTCCCGGTCGTGTTCCTCTTCCTCTTCGCCTCGATCTTCAGCGACGACGTCCAGGGAGCCGGCATCACCGCCTCCCAGCTGTACGTCCCCGCCATGATGGCGGCGGGCATCATGTCCACCAGCTTCCAGTCCCTGGGCATCTCGATCGCGATCGAGCGGGACGAGAAGGTGCTGCGCCGGCTGCGCGGCACACCCATGCCACCGGCCGCGTACTTCCTCGGCAAGATCTGGCTGGTTCTGGTGACCGGCGCCCTGGAGACCGCGATCCTGCTCCTCGTCGGCACGACGCTGTACGACGTGGACCTGCCCTCGGACCTCGGCAAGTGGGCGGACTTCGCCTGGATCTTCGTCCTGGGCCTTACGGCATGCGCCCTGCTCGGCATCGCGATCAGCTCGGTTCCGAAGTCCGGCAAGAGCGCCACGTCGGTGGTCGTCCTGCCCTTCCTGGTCCTCCAGTTCATCTCCGGGGTGTACATCGCCATCGACACCATCCCGGACTGGATGCTGAACATCGGCGCGCTGTTCCCTCTGAAGTGGATGTGCCAGGGTCTGCGCGGGGTCTTCCTGCCCGAGTCGGCGAAGGTCCTCGAACAGGCGGGTGGCTGGGAGTTCGGGCGGATCGCCCTGGTGCTCGGGGCCTGGTGCGTCGGAGGATTGCTGCTGTGTCTGCTGACTTTCCGGTGGAAGAACCGGCGCGACGGATGACGGATCCGGCCGGAGCGCGCGAGTCGAACACCTGGGACCGCTCGTTCGGGCTGTGGGACTCGTACTTCGCGATCGTCTGGGTGGCCACTCTGGTGTTCGTGCTGGGCACGAGCCATCCGGGGTGGCATATCCGGGTCGCCGCCGGCGCACTGCTTCTCCTGCTGATTCCCTGGTATCTGGCGGTCGGGCGCCCCATCCTCACGGCCGAGAGCCCGGACGAGTACCGCGCCCTCGGCTACATCGCGGGCGCGATCGTGCTGTTCCTGCCGCCCGGCATCCTGGTCGGCGAGACCCGCCTGATGACGTTCGCACTGGTTCCGCAGTGCTTCATCGGCCTTCGCCTTCGCCGGGCGCTGACGGCCGTGACCGTCATCAACATCGCGCCGGTGGTGGGCTGGGCGCTGCTGTGGTGGCCCAGCGACCAGGACGTCTTCTTCAACACCGTCTTCGCCGTGGTCACCCTCGTCTTCTCCGCGGTGCTCGGCAGCTGGGTCATCCGCATCATCGAGCAGAGCCAGGAACGGGCCGAGCTGATCGCCGAGTTGGACGCCAGCCGCCACGAGATCTCCCGACTCTCGGCCGCACACGGCGCGCTGGCCGAACGGGAGCGGTTCTCCCGGGAGATCCACGACACCCTCGCGCAGGGCTTCACCAGTCTGCTGATGCTGGTCCAGGCCGTCGACGCCGAGCTGGACCACGACCTGCCACAGGCCCGCCGCCACCTGGCTCTGATGGCCGAGACCGCCCGGCAGAACCTCGCCGAGGCACGGGCCCTGGTCGCAGGTGGCGCGCCCGCCGACCTCGACGGCGCCTCGCTGCCCGACGCACTGCGCCGGCTCGCCGCTCGCCATGACGCGACGGTCGACGTGACCGGCCCGGTGCGCGCACTGCCCGCCGGGCCCGAGGTCGTCGTGCTGCGCTCCTGCCAGGAGGCGCTGGCGAACGCCCGCAAGCACGCGGGGAGTTCGGCCGCGATCGCGGTCGCGCTCGCCTACGCCGACGATTCGCTGGCCGTCTCCGTGCGTGACGACGGCTGCGGCTTCGACCCTGCCGCGCCGGTCGACGGCTATGGTCTGGCGGGGTTGCGCGCCCGGGCCGCCGAGGTGGGCGGTACCGCCCAGGTCCGCAGTACGCCCGGCACCGGCACGACCGTCACCGTGTGCCTGCCCGTCCCCAGGAGCGACTCGTGATCCGGATCATCCTCGCCGACGACCATCCCGTCGTACGCGAAGGGCTGCGCGCCATGCTCAGCGCCGAGCCCGACCTCGATGTGATCGCCGACGCGTCCAGCGGACCACAGGCGGAGGCGCTGGCCGCCGAACTCCGGCCCGACATCGTCCTGATGGACCTGCGGATGCCGGAAGGCGGAGGCGTCGACTCGATCGTCCGCATGACGGAGGCGGGGTTGTCGTGCCGGGTCGTCGTGCTGACGACGTACGAGACGGACCGCGACATTCTGCGGGCGGTGGAGGCGGGGGCGGCCGGCTACCTGCTGAAGGATCTGCCGCGGGCGGAACTCGCCGACGCGGTACGGGCCGCGGCCCGTGGGGAGACCGTACTGGCACCGTCCGTGGCCGCGCGTCTCGTGGACCGGCTGCGTACGAAGCCGGAGCGGCCGCGGCTCTCGGAGCGCGAGACCGCGGTGCTTCGGCTGGTCGCCGAGGGGTGCACCAACGCCGAGATCGGCCGTCGGCTCTTCATCGGGGAGTCCACCGTGAAGACCCATCTGCTGCGGGTCTTCGGAAAGTTGGGGGTGGACGACCGGACGGCTGCGGTGACCAGTGCGATGCGGTTCGGGTTGCTGGAGTGAGGCCCGCGGCGGAGCCGCTGATGGATTGCAGCCGCCCCCTTCGTCCCTACCCGTCCCGTACCTGGGGCCTCCGCCCCAGACCCCGGTCGGCTGCTCTTCGGCTGCGGGTGAGTGGGGGTTTGTCGCGCAGTTCCCCGCGCCCCTTCAAGGGCGCGGGGAACTGCGCGATCTAGCCCAGCCTCGACTGAAGTTCCGCCACGATCCCGTCCACGGGCACCGCGGTCTGCTCGCCGGACTCCATGTCCTTGAGCTGCACCACGCCCTCGGCGAGATCCCGCTCACCGGCGACGATGGTGTACGGCGCGCCCGACCGGTTCGCGTTCTTCATCGCACCCTTGAGCCCCTTCGCGCCGTAGGAGAAGTCCGCCGCGACCCCGGCCTTGCGCAACGCCGTGACCACACCGAACAGCACCCGCCGGGCCTCTTCCCCGAGCGGCACCGCGAACACACTGGTGGAGGCGGGCAGTTCGAGCGTGACGCCCTCGGCCTCCAGGGCGAGGACCGTACGGTCGACACCCAGCGCCCAGCCCACCGACGGCAGCGCGGGACCGCCGATCATCTCGGACAGGCCGTCGTAACGGCCGCCGCCGCCCACCGCGGACTGCGAGCCCAGGCCGTCGTGGATGAACTCGAAGGTCGTACGGGTGTAGTAGTCGAGCCCGCGGACCAGCTTCGGGTCGTCCTCGAAGGAGACGCCCGCGGCCGTGATCAGCTCGCGCACCTCCTCGTGGTACGCCTTGCACGCGTCGCACAGGTAGTCCCGCAGGAGCGGGGCCCCCACCAGCTGCTTCTGGACGTCGTCGCGCTTGTCGTCGAGGACGCGCAGGGGGTTGATCTCCGCGCGGCGGAGGGTGTCCTCGTCCAGATTCAGGCCGCGCAGGAAGTCCTGCAGGGCGGCCCGGTAGACGGGGCGGCACTCCTTGTCGCCGAGGGAGTTCAGCAGGATCCGGAAGTTGCGCAGCCCCAGCGAGCGGTACGCCTGGTCGGCCAGGATGATCAGCTCGGCGTCCAGCGCCGGGTCCTCGGCTCCGATCGCCTCGGCGCCCACCTGGGAGAAGTGCCGGTAACGGCCCTTCTGGGGACGCTCGTAGCGGTAGTACGAGCCCGAGTACCAGAGCTTGACGGGGAGGTTGCCCGCCTTGTGCAGGTTGGCCTCCAGAGCCGCGCGCAGCACGGAGGCCGTGCCCTCCGGACGCAGGGCCAGCTTGTCGCCGCCCTTGGTCTCGAAGGCGTACATCTCCTTGGTCACGATGTCGGTGGACTCACCGACCCCGCGCGCGAACAGCTCGACGTTCTCGAAGCCGGGGGTCTCGATGTAGCCGTAGCCGGAGTTCCGCAGCGGCGCGGCGATCGCCTCGCGCACCGCGAGGTACTTCGCGCTCTCCGGCGGAATCAGGTCGTACGTGCCCTTGGGGGCCTTGAAGGTGCTCACGGAATTCTCTCGTCACATTCCTCGTCGAGGAGCGGAGGTCGGGTCCGCTCCCAGGCCGGCGGCCACCTGCCGCAGGTACGGATTGGTGGCGCGCTCCTGGCCGATGGTCGTCTGGGGGCCGTGGCCGGACAGCACCACGGTCGAGTCGTCGAGCGGCAGGCACACACGGGCCAGCGAGTCGAGGATCTCGGCGTGGGAGCCGCCGGGCAGGTCGGTGCGTCCGATGGAGCCGGCGAACAGCAGATCCCCGGAGAAGAACACGGACGGGATGTCCGCGTTCTCGGGCATCTGGAAGGTCACCGACCCCTTGGTATGGCCGGGCGCGTGCGCGACGGACAGCTCCAGACCGGCCAGCGCCAGCTTCGCGCCGTCGGTCAGCTCCTTCACATCGTCCGGCTCCCCCACCGTCAGCTCGCCCATCAGCGGCATTCCGATGGACCGGCCGAGCGCCTTCTCCGGGTCGCTCATCATGTACCGGTCGTCGGGGTGGATCCACGCCGGTACGTCGTGCGCTCCGCAGACCGGGACGACCGAGGCGACGTGGTCGATGTGTCCGTGGGTGAGGATGACCGCGACGGGCTTGAGCCGATGCTTCTTGAGTGCGTCCTCGACTCCCTGGGCGGCCTGATGGCCCGGGTCGATGATCACGCACTCCTCACCCGCGGCGGGGGCGACCAGGTAACAGTTGGTCCCCCAGGCCCCGGCGGGGAACCCGGCAATGAGCACGATCGTCCTTCGTGGTGGCGTACGCGTTTGTCTCGTACGGGGCGGGTGGCTGTGGACCAGAGCCTACCGGCGCTGCCGATTCCTCAGCGAACCCATATACGGTACGGGGCACACGCAGGCGGTCGGCTCACAAGACGCACGCGTCCCACTTGACGTACGAGACGCATGAGGAGAAAACCCGGTGGTCAGCCAGGAACAGCGGCGGCGTCAGCTCGCCCGGGAGAAGTTCTTGCGACAGCAGCAGCGGCGCACGGCCGCGCGACGCAAGACACACGCACGCAACGCGGTGGTCGCCTCGGTCCTGGGCGTCGTCGTGGTGGGCAGTGTCGTGTCGTACGCGACCGGGGTCTTCAAGAACGACGACAAGAAGGCCAACGCGGGCGCCGAAGTAACCCCGAGCGCCACGCCGACGAGCAAGGCGCCGGATCCGTGCGAGAAGGCCGCGGAGGGCAAGGTGAAGGCGCTGAGCTGGAAGAAGGAGCCGGCGATCACCATCGACAAGTCCGCGGACTACACGATGAAGATGGCGACGACGTGCGGTGACATAGACATCGCGCTGAAGACGGCCGCCGCCCCGCACACCGTGAACTCGTTCAACTTCCTCGCGGCCAAGGGCTTCTTCGACCACACCAAGTGCCACCGGCTCACCACCGACGGCATCTACGTGCTGCAGTGCGGTGACCCGCAGGGCACCGGCGCCGGTGGTCCGGGCTACACGATCCCGGACGAGAACCTGAAGGACAAAAGCCTGAAGGGCAACGTGTATCCGGCGGGCACCGTTGCTATGGCGAACCAGTACAACGCCCAGACGAAGCAGGGTCGCCACACCGGTGGCAGCCAGTTCTTCCTCGTCTACCAGGACAGTCAGCTGCCGCCCGACTACACACCGTTCGGAACGGTGTCCGATGCGGGGATGAAGGTTCTCAAGAAGATTGCCGCAGCCGGTGCGCAGCCCGCCGACCCTCAGACGGGCAACACCGCGCCGAACGCGACCGTGGTGATCAACAAGGCGACCATCACGAAATCCTGACCGTCAACCGGGGAACTTCGGTCGCGCGGGATGCGGACAGGCAACCCGCTGGTCGCCTATGTTGGCCGTGACGAAACTGTGGACGATGCCAGGGGGCGCTGACGCCCCTCACAGGCATCATGTGGAGGAGGCGCTGTGAGCAGCGACCCGTGGGGACGCGTCGACGAGACGGGGACCGTGTACGTGCGTACGGCCGATGGCGAGCAGGTCGTCGGTTCCTGGCAGGCCGGCTCTCCTGATGAGGCGTTGGCCTACTTTGAGCGCAAGTACGAGGGCCTGGTTGTCGAGATCGGCCTCCTCGAAAAGCGAGTGAAGACCACCGACCTGTCGGCGAAGGACGCCCAGGCCGCCATCGACCACATCCGCGAGCAGGTGGACGCCCACCACGCGGTCGGTGATCTGGACGCGTTGCGCGAGCGGCTGGACAAGCTCGTCGAGACGGTCGACGCGCGCCGTGAGGAGCGCAAGGCCCAGCGGGCCAAGCAGTCCGACGAGGCGCGGCACGCCAAGGAGGCGCTGGTCGTCGAGGCGGAGGAGCTGGCGCAGAGCGACCAGTGGCGGGCGGCCGGTGAGCGGCTGCGCTCCCTGGTGGACACGTGGAAGGGGCTGCCGCGACTCGACCGCAAGTCGGACGACGAGCTGTGGCACCGCTTCTCGCATGCGCGCTCGGCGTTCTCCAAGCGCCGCAAGGCGCACTTCGCCTCGCTGGACGCGCAGCGCGAGGAGGCCCGAAAGACCAAGGAGAAGCTGGTCGCCGAGGCCGAGTCGCTGTCCGGCTCGGCCGACTGGGGTCCGACGGCGGCGCGCTACCGCGAGCTGATGGCCGACTGGAAGGCCGCGGGCCGCGCCCAGCGCGAGCACGAGGACGACCTGTGGAACCGCTTCCGCGGCGCCCAGGACGTGTTCTTCGCCGCGCGCAGCTCCGTCTTCGCCGAGCGCGACGCGGAGCAGTCGGAGAACCTCAAGCTCAAGGAGGAGCTGGCCGAGGAGGCCGAGAAGCTCGTACCGGTGACGGACCTCAAGGCCGCTCGCGCCGCCTTCCGCTCCATCAACGAGCGATGGGAGGCCATCGGCCATGTGCCGCGCGACGCGCGCCCCAAGGTCGAGGGCCGGATGCACGCGGTGGAGCGGGCTCTCCAGGAGTCCGAGGAGGCCGAGTGGCGCCGGACCAACCCGGAGGCACGCGCGCGTGCCGAGGGGCTCACCGGTCAGCTCCAGGCCGCGGTGGACAAGCTCCAGGGCCAGATCGAGGCGGCTCGCTCCGCGGGCAACGCGTCCAAGGCCGACAAGCTCCAGAAGGAGCTCGAAGGCCGCCAGGCGCTGCTCGACCAGGCTCTGAAGGGCCTGCAGGAGTTCGGCGGCTGAGTTTTCCCGCTGCTGCGTAGAGGGGCTCCCGTACGGTGCGTACGGGAGCCCCTCTACGTAGTGGCCGATGTACGGCCTGCGAGTGGGTCTACGGCCTGCGGGCCGACGTCACGCGGTACACGTCGTACACGCCCTCCACGCCCCGCACCGCCTTCAGGACGTGCCCCAGGTGCTTGGGATCGCCCATCTCGAAGGTGAAGCGGGAGGTCGCGACGCGGTCGCGGGAAGTCTGGACGGCCGCCGACAGGATGTTGACGTGCTGGTCCGACAGGACGCGGGTGACGTCCGACAGGAGCCGGGAGCGGTCCAGGGCCTCGACCTGGATGGCGACCAGGAAGACCGAGGACTGGGTGGGGGCCCACTCGACCTCGAGGATGCGCTCGGGCTCGCGGGAGAGCGAGTCGACGTTGACGCAGTCGCTGCGGTGAACCGATACACCGCTGCCGCGGGTGACGAACCCGATGATGGGGTCGCCCGGGACGGGCGTACAACAGCGTGCCAGCTTGACCCACACGTCATCGACGCCCTTGACGACGACACCGGGGTCGGCGTTGGAGCGGCGTTTGCGACCCCGACCGCGCGCGGGCGGAACGCTCTCGTCGATCTCCTCGGTGGCCGCCTCCTCGCCGCCGAGTGCTTGCACCAGCTTCTGCACGACGCTCTGCGCGGCGACATGGCCCTCGCCGATCGCCGCGTACAGGGACGAGATGTCGGGGTAGCGCATCTCGTGCGCGAGGGTGACCAGGGAGTCACCGGTGAGGATGCGCTGGATCGGCAGGTTCTGTTTGCGCATCGCGCGGGCGATGGCGTCCTTGCCCTGCTCGATCGCCTCGTCACGGCGTTCCTTGGAGAACCATGCGCGGATCTTGTTGCGGGCGCGCGGCGACTTCACGAAGCCCAGCCAGTCGCGGGACGGGCCCGCACCGGCCGCCTTCGAGGTGAAGACCTCCACCAAGTCGCCGTTGTCCAGGGTGGATTCGAGCGGGACGAGGCGTCCGTTGACCCGTGCGCCTATCGTGCGGTGGCCGACCTCCGTGTGGACCGCGTACGCGAAGTCCACCGGCGTCGCACCGGCCGGGAGCGCTATGACGTCGCCCTTCGGCGTGAAGACGAAGACCTCGTTGCGCGACAGGTCGAAGCGCAGGGACTCCAGGAACTCGCTGGGGTCCTCGGTCTCCTTCTGCCAGTCGAGCAACTGGCGCAGCCACGCCATGTCGTTGACGGTGTCCTGGCCCGCGCTGCCCTTGGCCGCCCGGGGCACGTCCGTACGGATCTTGGAGGAACCGGCGACGGTCTCCTGCTTGTACTTCCAGTGCGCGGCGATGCCGTACTCGGCGCGGCGGTGCATGTCGAACGTGCGGATCTGGAGTTCGACGGGCTTGCCGTTGGGGCCGATCACCGTCGTGTGCAGCGACTGGTACATGTTGAACTTGGGCATCGCGATGTAGTCCTTGAACCGGCCGGGGACCGGATTCCATCGCGCGTGCACGGTGCCGAGGGCGGCGTAGCAGTCCCGGACGGTGTCGACGAGGACACGGATGCCCACCAGGTCGTAGATCTCCGCGAAGTCACGGCCGCGGACGATCATCTTCTGGTAGACGCTGTAGTAGTGCTTCGGGCGGCCGGTGACGGTCGCCTTGATACGGGCGGCGCGCAGGTCGGACTGGACCTCGTCGGTCACTATGGCGAGGTATTCGTCGCGCTTGGGGGCGCGCTCGGCGACCAGGCGGACGATCTCGTCGTACATCTTGGGGTAGAGGATCGCGAAGGCGAGATCTTCCAGTTCCCACTTGATGGTGTTCATGCCCAGGCGGTGGGCGAGCGGCGCGTAGATCTCCAGGGTCTCGCGCGCCTTCTTCTCCTGCTTCTCACGCTTGAGGTAGCGCATGGTGCGCATGTTGTGCAGGCGGTCGGCGAGCTTGATGACCAGGACACGGGGGTCCTTCGCCATGGCGACGACCATCTTGCGCACGGTCTCGGCCTGCGCGGCCTCGCCGAACTTGACCTTGTCGAGCTTGGTGACGCCGTCGACGAGGAGGGCGACCTGGTCGCCGAAGTCCCGCTTGAGGGTGTCGAGGCCGTACTCGGTGTCTTCGACGGTGTCGTGCAGCAGGCCCGCCATCAGCGTGGCCGGGTCCATGCCCAGCTCGGCGAGGATCGTGGTCACGGCGAGCGGGTGCGTGATGTACGGGTCGCCGCTCTTGCGCTTCTGGCCGCGGTGCCAGCGCTCGGCGACCTGGTAGGCCTTCTCGACCTGCCGGAGGGTCGCCGTCTCGATCTTCGGGTCGTTGCTGCGCACTATCCGCAGCAGCGGCTCCAGGACCGGGTTGTACGGGTTGGAGCGCTGCACGCCGAGACGGGCGAGGCGGGCCCGTACGCGGTTGGAGGAGCCGCCGGTGCGGGCGGGCTGGCCCGCCGCCGGTCGGATCGCCGGGGTGCTCGTGGCGCGCTCGGGAGGGGCCGGCTTGGCGCGTGGCTGCTCGGCCGCCTTGTCGTCGGGCGCGGACTGGGCGTGCTCGACCGGCCCGCTCGTGGCGTTCTTCGCGGGCTTCTCCGCCGGGGCCGAGGCGGGCTCGGGCTTGGCGGCGGTGAGTGGCTGGGCCTCGTCTGGCAAGAGGGCTCCTCGTGCGCGTTCCGGGTCCCCCGGTCAGGCTCCGGAAACCCCATGGTAGCGATCCTGAGTGTCGGACTCTCTCTCGGCCGCTGGGACGGCCTCGTACAGGTGGAACGCGAGAGGCGGGCGCCGGATTCCTCCGGGCCCGCCTCCGCGGTGTCCTACGGGTGTCTCAGGCCTTGCCCGAGGCTTTCCCGGGACTTTCCCCCGGGTGCTCGGACGCGACCTTCAGGCCTCGATCCTCAGACCTTGAGCAGCGCCTCCAGCGGAGCGCCCTCCAGGGCCGGCTCCAGACGGCCGCGGCCGCCCAGGAAGCCGAGCTCCATGAGCACGGCGACGCCCGCGACCTCGGCGCCCGCCCGGCGGATGAGCTGGAGCGAGGCCTCGGCGGTGCCGCCGGTGGCGAGGACGTCGTCGACGACCAGGATGCGGTCGCCCACGGCCAGGTCCTCGGCGTGCACCTCGATCTCGGCGGAGCCGTACTCCAGGTCGTACGCCTGCGCCAGGGTCGCTCCGGGGAGCTTGCCCGCCTTGCGTACGGGGATGAAGCCGAGCCCCGCGCGGACGGCGACCGGGGCACCGAGGATGAAGCCGCGGGCCTCCAGGCCGACGACCTTTGTCGCCCCGTTGCGGACGGCGATGTCCGCCAGCGCGTCGGTGAGCGCGGTGAACGCCGAAGGGTCCGCCAGGAGCGGGGTGATGTCCTTGAACATCACACCCGGCTCCGGGTAGTCGGCCACGTCGCGGATACGGCTGAGCAGCAGCGCCTCGATGTCGGTCATCGGCGCTTCCCCGACGGACGACCACGGCCCCGGTTGCGGGAGGCGGGCTGGTTGCGCGGGCCGACGACCGCTGGCGCGGCGTCCTGCGGCTCGTCGTCGTACGACTCGTCGCTGACCCGGGGCTCCAGGGACTCGCCCGTCGCGGCGGCCTGGGCGCGCTTGGCGAGCACGCGCTTGCGCAGGGCCCTCATCTGCGGCTCGCGCTCCTTGAGGTCGGCGACGAGCGGCGTGGCGATGAAGATCGAGGAGTACGCACCGGCCGCGAGGCCGACGAACAGCGACAGCGAGATGTCGTTGAGCATGCCCGCGCCGAGCACGCCGCCACCGATGAACAGCAGGCCCGCGACCGGCAGCAGCGCGACCACCGTGGTGTTGATGGAGCGCACCAGGGTGCCGTTGATCGAGCGGTCGGCGACGTCGCTGTAGGTGTAGCGGGTCTGCTTGGTGATGTCCTTCGTCTGCTCCTTGAGGCTGTCGAAGACGACGACCGTGTCGTAGAGCGAGTAACCGAGGATCGTGAGCAGACCGATCACGGTGCCCGGTGTGACCTCGAAGCCCACCAGGGCGTAGATGCCGACCGTGATGGTGATGTCGTGAATCAGCGCGACGAGCGCGGCCACGGCCATGCGCCACTCGAAGGCGATCGCCAGGTAGATCACGACGAGGACCATGAAGATCGCCAGGCCCTCCCAGGCCTTGTTGGCGATCTGGTCACCCCAGCTGGGTCCGACCAGGTCGGCGTTGATCTTCTCCGAGTCGATCTTCAGATCCTTGGCGAGCGTCTCCTTGATCTGGTCGGACTTGTCGGTGTCGATGCCGGCGATCTGGATGCGCAGGCTGCCGTCGCCGAGCTTCTGGACGATCGCGTCGTGGCCGGAGGCGTCCTGCGCGTACGACTCGGCCTGGTTCACCGAGACGGTCATGCCCTTCGGGGTGGTGAGGACGGCACCACCCTGGAACTCGATGCCCATGTTCAGACCGCGCACCGTCAGGCCGAGGATGGCCGTGATGGTGATCAGGATCGAGATGCCGTACCAGATCTTGCGCTTGCCGACGAAGTCGTAGCCGATCTCGCCGCGGTGCAGTCGGGCGCCGAGGGTGCCGAGTTTCGACATCTCACGCCTCCTTCGTGTCGACGGGGGCGGAGGGGCGACGGGTGCGGCGCAGCGGCGGCTTGGCGCCCAGTCGCTTCGGGTCGAGGCCGGACCAGCTGTGACCGTTCGCGAAGAACTTCTTGCGGGCGAGGATCGTCATCAGCGGCTTGGTGAAGAGGAAGACGACGACCACGTCGAGCAGGGTGGTCAGACCGAGCGTGAACGCGAAGCCCTGGACCTTTCCGACGGTGACGATGAAGAGCACCGCGGCGGCGAGGAACGACACGAAGTCGGAGACCAGGATGGTGCGCCGGGCGCGCGGCCAGGCCCGCTCGACGGCGGGGCGAAGCGAGCGGCCCTCGCGGATCTCGTCCCGGATGCGTTCGAAGAACACGATGAACGAGTCCGCCGTGATACCGATCGCGACGATCGCACCGCAGACGGCCGGCAGGTTCAGCGCGAAACCGATGGTGGGACCGAGCAGCGCCATGATCACGTAGGTGAGCATGGCGGAGACCATCAGCGACGCGATGGCGATGAGCGACAGGCCCCGGTAGTAGACCACCAGGTAGATGATGACCAGGCCGAGGCCGATCGCGCCGGCGATCAGGCCGGCATGCAGCTGCTCGCCACCGAGGGCGGCGGTCACCGTGGTGACGCTCGACTCCTTGAAGGTGAGCGGCAGGGCGCCGTACTTCAGCATGTTGGCCAGGTCCTGCGCCTCGGTCTGGCTGAAGCTTCCGGAGATCTCCGCGTTGCCGCTCAGCGACTGGTCGACGCGCGGGTCGGAGACGACCTCACCGTCGAGGACGATGGCGAACTGGTTCTGCGGGGGCTGGTTCTGGGCGAGCTTGCCGGTGATGCTGGCGAACTTCTTGGAGCCACTGGACGTGAACTCCATGGTGACTTTCCAGCCCGCGGCGCTCTGCGTGTCGAAGACGGCGCCGGCCTTCTTGATGTCCGTGCCGGACACCTCGGCCGGGCCCAGGATGTACTTCTGCCACTGACCGGAGGAGTTCTTGCCGCACGCCACGGTGGAGTCGGTGGGCTTGGCGCCGTCGCCGGCCTTGGCGCGGACCGCCTTGTCCGTGCAGTCGAGCGCGGTGTACTCGGCCTCGAGCTTGGCGGTCGCGGGGTCCACGCTGCCGCTCGGGGACGGCGAGGCGCTGGAGGAGGCCGAGGAGCTCGCGGAGCTGCTCGCCGACGGCGTGGAGTCGGCCTTCAGGGCGTCGGTGACCGCTCGGCCCTGGGAGGTGGCGGTGGCCGACGGCGTCGTGGAGCTCGACGGGGACGAAGACGAGCTCGCCTTGTCGGTGGCCTTGTCGGATGAGCTGCTGGAGGCGCTCGGCGACGGGCTGGCCGACGCGTCGGACCCGGAGACCTCGGTGGTCAGGACCGGACGGAAGTAGAGCTTGGCGGTCGTGCCGACCTGCTCCCGGGCCTGCTTCGAGTTCGTGCCCTTGGGGATGTTGACAATGATGTTGTCGGATCCCTGGGTCTGCACCTCGGCCTCGGAGACACCGAGACCGTTGACACGGCGGTTCATGATGTCGACCGCGGTGTCCATGTTGGTCTTGTTGATCGCGTTGGGCTGGCCCGGCTCGTTCTTCGCCGTGAGCGTGATGCTCGTGCCGCCGGCGAGGTCGATGCCGAGACGCGGAGTGGGGTGCCCGGAGACGAACATCCCCCCGGTGAGCGCCGCGATGGCGATCAGGATGAGGGCCAGTGAGCGCCCCGGCCTGCTCTGGGCGCTCGCGCTCCGGCCCTTCTTCGGTGCTGCCACCTTCTCGTACTCCCTCTCGGGCCGCCCTGCGCCGGGTGAGCGCGCGGACGGCCATGACATGGTGTCGGGACTCCGTGCGAGAACAGCACGTCCCGGGAAGCACGGGGCGCGAGCGGGTCGCGCCGTGCTCCCGGGTCGTGACTACTTCGCGTCGGCCTCGCCGTCGGTCTTCTTCGGCTCTGCTGCGACCTCGTCGGCCTTCGCCTCGGCGGGCTTGTCGGCCGGCTCGTCCGCCGCGTCCTTCTTGCCGAGGTCGATGGGCTTGTCGTCGGAGGCGTCGGCGGCGGGCTCGTCGGTCTCGGTGAGGGAGGAGGCGTCGTCCGGAACGACCGTGCCGTCGGACTTCAGGTCGTGCTCGATGCCGTGAACGATGCGGTTGTACTCGTCGTCGGTCAGGACGGCGCCGATCGCGTTCTTCGCGAAGAGCAGGTCCACGCCCGGGGCAGCGTCAAGGAGGACCGTGTCCTCGTTGACTTCCTTCACCGTCGCGTACATGCCCCCGATCGTGCGGACGCCGGCGCCGGGCTGCATCTCATTACGCATCGACGCGGCCTGCTGCTGCTTGCGCTTGGCCGAGCGGGTCATCAGGAACATGGCCCCGATGAGCACGATGAACGGGAGAAGGGTGACGATATTCACGGGACGGAGTTTCCTTCGCACGACCGCGGGATGAGAGCGGCCTGGTGGATGGGGGTGGTCGGCGCCGCCCACAAGGGCGGCATCGGCGGAGTCTAAGCGAGTCCGCACGCATGGAACAACGCTCAGCATGGCACCGGGGTTCCTGTCCCGGCACCTACCCGCGCCGTCACGTCCCGAACAGGTCCGGTTGTCCGTTTCCACCAGCTGACTGGCGGGGCGGGGTCAGGCCCAGATGCGCCCATGCCGCCGGTGTCGCCACCCGGCCACGGGGAGTACGCGCGAGCAGTCCCTCCCGTACCAGGAAGGGCTCGGCGACCTCCTCCACGGTCTCACGCTCCTCCCCCACCGCGACAGCGAGCGTGGACAGACCGACCGGGCCACCACCGAAGAGCTTGAGCAGGGCTTCCAGGACACCCCGGTCGAGCCGGTCGAGGCCGCGGGCGTCGACCTCGTAGACCTTCAGCGCGGCCGCCGCGATCTCACGGGTGATGATCCCGTCGGCCTTGACCTGCGCGTAGTCGCGAACGCGGCGCAGCAGGCGGTTGGCGATGCGGGGGGTGCCCCTGGAGCGCCCCGCGATCTCGGCGGCGCCTTCGGAGCCGATCTCGACGTCGAGCAGGTTGGCGGAGCGGTGGATGACACGCTCCAGCTCGGCGGGCTCGTAGAACTCCATGTGCGCGGTGAAGCCGAAGCGGTCGCGCAGCGGGGGCGGCAGCAGTCCCGCGCGCGTGGTGGCGCCGACCAGGGTGAACGGGGGCAGTTCGAGCGGGATGGCGGTGGCGCCGGGGCCCTTGCCGACGATGACGTCGACGCGGAAGTCCTCCATCGCCATGTAGAGCATCTCCTCGGCGGGCCGGGACATCCGGTGGATCTCGTCGAGGAACAGCACTTCTCCCTCCTGGAGGGAGGAGAGGATGGCGGCGAGGTCCCCGGCGTGCTGGATCGCGGGGCCGCTGGTGATGCGGATCGGGGCGCCCATCTCGGCGGCGATGATCATCGAGAGGGTGGTCTTGCCGAGTCCGGGGGCGCCCGAGAGAAGCACGTGGTCGGCGGTGGCGCCACGCGCGCGTGCGGCCCGCAGGACCAGGTCGAGCTGCTCGCGGACCTTCTCCTGGCCGATGAACTCGTCCAGGTCCTTGGGACGCAGGGCGGCCTCGACGGCCTGGTCCTCGCGGTCGGCGGACGCGCCGACGAGCCGCTCGGCGGCGGTCTCGTCGGTCGGGTCGTCCCAGTTCATTACGTGTGCCTCGCGGTGTGATGGATCGATCGGGGCTCAGGGCTGCGGGTGGTTCAGCGTGCTCTGTTGAGGGTCTGCAGGGCCGCCTTGAGGAGCTGGCCCACCTGGGGTGTGCCCTCCGCGGCCTCCGCCTGCGGGGCGACCGCGGAGACCGCCTCGTCGGCCTCGCGCGTCGCGTACCCGAGGCCGATGAGCGCGGCGTGCAGTTGGTCGCGCCAGCCGGTACTGACCGGAGCGCCGATTCCCGTACTGGTGCCGAGGGGTTCGCCGAGCCGGTCCTTGAGCTCCAGGAGGAGCTTCTGGGCGCCCTTCTTGCCGATGCCGGGAACGGCGGTGAGCGCCCTCTCGTCCCCGGTGGACACCGCGCGGCGCAGGGCGTCAGGGGTGTGCACGGCGAGCATGGCCTGCGCGAGGCGCGGGCCGACACCGCTCGCGGTCTGCAGCAGCTCGAAGGTCTGCCGCTCGTCGTCGTCCGCGAAGCCGTACAGGGTCAGCGAGTCCTCACGGACGACGAGGGACGTGGCCAGCTTGGCCTGCTGTCCCATACGGAGCCCGGAGAGCGTGTTGGGCGTGCACTGGACGGCGATGCCGATACCGCCGACCTCGACCACCGCGGAGTCGGGGGCGAGGGCGGCGACCGGGCCGCTGACGAAGGCGATCATGCGGTACGGCCTTTCGATGCGAGTTTCGATGCGTGCAGGGCGGCGGCCTGCTGGAGCCGGTTCTGCGCGACTGCCTGCTGAAGTCTGTTGTGGGCGGGGGCGCGCCAGATGTGGCAGATGGCCAGGGCGAGGGCGTCGGCGGCGTCGGCGGGCTTGGGCGGCGCGTCGAGCCGGAGCAGACGCGTGACCATGGCACCCACCTGGGCCTTGTCCGCACGCCCGTTGCCGGTGACGGCAGCCTTGACCTCGCTCGGGGTGTGCAGGGCGACGGGAATGCCGCGCCGGGCGGCGCAGAGCATGGCGACGGCGCTGGCCTGGGCGGTGCCCATCACCGTGCGCACGTTGTGCTGGCTGAACACCCGCTCCACGGCGACGAATTCGGGCTGGTGCTCGTCGAGCCACTGCTCGATGCCCTGCTCGATGGCGACCAGACGCGGGCCCAACTCGGCGTCCACCGGGGTCCGTACGACACCGACGGCGCGCATGGTCAGGGGCCGGCCCGCGACTCCTTCGACCACCCCGACTCCACACCGGGTCAACCCGGGGTCAACGCCCAGTACCCGCACCTCTGCCCCCCCATCATCGATCTCCCCCAGCTACCGCTGGGAGGTACTCCCAGTTTGTGCAGGCTATCGGGTGCCACTGACAAAGCGACGGGCCGACGGGTTGTGTCCCGTCGGCCCGTCGCGCTGTCAGTGCCCTCAGGCGTCGACCTTCGCCATCACGTCGTCGCTCACGTCGAAGTTGGCGAAGACGTTCTGCACGTCGTCGCTGTCCTCGAGGGCGTCGATCAGCTTGAAGATCTTCCGGGCGCCCTCCTCGTCCAGCTCGACCTGCATGGTCGGGACGAAGTTGGCGTCGGCGGAGTCGTAGTCGATTCCGGTCTCTTGCAACGCGGTGCGCACCGCGACCAGGTCGGTGGCCTCGGAGATGACCTCGAAGGACTCACCGAGGTCGTTGACCTCCTCGGCCCCCGCGTCGAGCACGGCACCCAGGACGTCGTCCTCGGTCAGCTCGCCCTTGGGGACGATCACGACACCCTTGCGGTTGAACAGGTACGAGACGGAGCCCGGGTCGGCCATGTTGCCGCCGTTGCGCGTCATGGCGACACGCACGTCCGAGGCGGCGCGGTTGCGGTTGTCGGTGAGGCACTCGATGAGCACCGCGACACCGTTCGGGCCGTAACCCTCGTACATGATCGTCTCGTAGTCGGCGCCACCGGCCTCGAGTCCGGCACCACGCTTGACCGCGGAGTCGATGTTCTTGTTCGGGACCGAGCTCTTCTTGGCCTTCTGGATGGCGTCGAACAGCGTCGGGTTGCCGGCCGGGTCGGCGCCACCCGTGCGCGCCGCGACCTCGATGTTCTTGATCATCTTCGCGAAGAGCTTGCCGCGCTTGGCGTCGATCACGGCCTTCTTGTGCTTCGTCGTAGCCCATTTAGAGTGGCCGGACATCTGCCTGTCTCCTTCGCGTAACCCAACTCTTTACGAACGCCAGAGATCCTACAAGGACTCCGGCGTCCGGTTCGCGCGCACCATGTCGACGAACAGGCCGTGCACGCGGTGGTCGCCGGTCAGTTCCGGGTGGAACGACGTGGCGAGCGCGTTGCCCTGGCGTACGGCGACGATGTGGCCTTCGTGCTCGGCGAGCACCTCGGCCTCGGCACCCACGGACTCGACCCAGGGGGCGCGGATGAAGACGCCCTCTACAGGATCGCCCTCGACGCCCTGGACGTCGACCGCCGCCTCGAACGACTCGTTCTGACGCCCGAAGGCGTTGCGGCGCACGATCATGTCGATGCCGCCGATGGTCTCCTGGCCCGAGCGCGGGTCGAGGATCTTGTCGGCGAGCATGATCATGCCCGCGCAGGTGCCGTAGACGGGCATACCGTCCCGCACGCGCGCGCGGAGGGGCTCCATCACTCCGAAGAGGACGGCCAGCTTGGAGATGGTGGTGGACTCGCCACCGGGGATGACCAGGCCATCCACCTCGGCGAGCTCCTCGGGGCGCCGCACCGGCCTGGCCACGGCATCAGCCGCGGCCAGTGCGATGAGGTGCTCCCGTACATCGCCCTGGAGTGCCAGGACGCCTATGACGGGGGTGTTCATGGGTGGTGTGCCTTACCAGCCGCGGTTGGCGTAGCGCTCGGTCTCGGGGAGGGTGTCGCAGTTGATGCCGACCATGGCCTCGCCCAGGTTGCGGGACGCGTCCGCGATGATCTTGGGGTCGTCGTAGAAGGTGGTCGCCTTCACGATGGCGGCGGCGCGCTTGGCCGGGTCGCCCGACTTGAAGATGCCGGAGCCGACGAAGACGCCCTCGGCGCCGAGCTGGCGCATGAGCGCGGCGTCGGCCGGGGTGGCCACGCCACCGGCGGAGAAGAGGACGACCGGAAGCTTGCCCAGCTCGGCGACCTCCTTGACGAGCTCGTAGGGGGCGCGCAGGTCCTTGGCGGCGGCGTACAGCTCGTTGTTGTCGTAGCCGCGCAGGCGGGCGATCTCGTTCTTGATCTGGCGCAGGTGGCGGACGGCCTCGACGACATTGCCGGTGCCGGCCTCGCCCTTGGAGCGGATCATGGCCGCGCCCTCGGCGATACGGCGCAGGGCCTCGCCCAGGTTGGTGGCGCCACAGACGAAGGGGGTGGTGAACGCCCACTTGTCGGAGTGGTTGACCTCGTCGGCCGGGGTGAGTACCTCGGACTCGTCGATGTAGTCGACGCCGAGGGACTGCAGGACCTGGGCCTCGACGAAGTGGCCGATACGCGACTTGGCCATGACGGGGATGGAGACCGCGTCGATGATCTCCTCGATCATGTTCGGGTCCGACATACGGGCCACGCCGCCGTCCTTGCGGATGTCGGCGGGGACCCGCTCCAGGGCCATGACGGCCACGGCGCCGGCGTCCTCGGCGATCTTCGCCTGCTCGGCGTTGACCACGTCCATGATCACGCCCCCCTTGAGCTGCTCGGCCATGCCGCGCTTCACGCGGGCGGTGCCGGTCTCGGGAGTCTGGGCGGAGTTGGAGAGCGTGCTGGACACGGGTTGACCTCACTCGGTGGAAGAGGGTTTGGTGCAGCACCGAGGAAACGCGAGGCGAGCAGGCCACAGCAAGGGCCAATGGGGAGCCGGTGGATTTTTTTCGCCCCCTCCGCCCCTGCCCGTCCCTGTGGGCTGCGCCCCCAGACCCCCGCCAAAAGATTGCGCAGTTCCCCGCGCCCCCATTGAGGGGGGCGGGGGACGGCGCGACAAGCGGGGGGGGGGGGGGGGCTGAACCCGGCCTCAGTTTGTCGGGCGGTCCGCCAAAGCCGTCGGGGGCTCATCGTCCATCTCGAAGGCCATGGGGAACGGGGCGTGGCCTGCGAGGCGGAACCAGCGGACCTTGCGGTGGCGACGGAGCGCACGGGCGGCACGCACGGCGTCGTTGTGGAAGCGCCGAGCCATCGGCACCCGCCGCACGGCCTGCGCCAGCTCACTCGCCGCCTCCTCACCGCCGGGCGCCTCCCGCACGGCCTCGACCTGGGCCACCTCCCCGAACACGGCCCGCAACGCCTGGCTCAGCTCGCTCTCGGCCACCTCCCGCTGCTCCTCCTCGGCCTGTCGAGCCGCGTGCGCCGCCTCGTACAGCACGATCGAGGCGGCCGGATCGAGGACCCCGGACGTGGCCAACTCCTGTGCCACGGAGGCCCGGCGCAGCAACTGCGCGTCGAGAGCGGCGCGGGCGGCGTCGATGCGGGCGTGCAGCCGGTCCAGTCGCCCGGCGGTCCAGCTCAGGTAGAGGCCGATCGCGACGAGGCCGACGAGGATCCAGATGAGGGTTGCGGTCACGGGCGGCAAGGCTACCCGGGTATGGTCACCGCTCTTCGAGGTCCCAGGCGCAACGGAAACCGCCGTGGCCGGTCGAGGAGTCGGGCCCAGGTGTTCATCCGCTCGCGCCCGCCGGGCACGCACTCGTCACCCCAGGGATAGCGCGCCCAGTCGAGGCCGCCTCTAGCCGCGTACTCCCACTCGGCCTCGGTGGGCAGCCGCGCACCCGCCCAGGAGCAGTACGCGAGCGCGTCGTGGAACGAGACGGTGCACGACAGGGTGGTCCGTGCGGCCTTCGAGATCGGAGCCGGGGCCCTCCGGCACGCTCCAGGAGGCGCCCTCCACACCGAGCCACCAGGGTGCCGCGGCGACTGCCCCCATCACGGCGTCCCGTGCACCGGGGTGCAGCAACAGGTGGAACACGAACGAACTGCCGTACCGCTCCGCCTCCGTGCGGTAGCCGGTGACCCGCACGAAGTCGGTGAACCTGGCGTTGGTGACGGCGGTCGCGTCGATCCGGAAGGGCTCCACTGTCACCGTGCGGACCGGTCCCTCCGCATCGTCCGGATACCCCTCGCCGAAGGTGTCGCCCATGCGGAACTCGCCACCCGGCAGCTCGACGGCAGAGATGTCGTGCCCGGATCCGCGACCACTTCGCGGACCGGGTACGGCGGCCCGTTGGAAAAGCGAACCGGCCTCCCCGCGCGCGGGGGCGCAACACGACGCTCCCCCGGCCGAGGTGTCCGGCACGTTCAGTCCCGCGCCAGCCCGAACCGGGCCCGGAACCCGGTCCGTTCGTCGGTGGCAACCGCAGCCGCCCCGTCCGTCACCGTCTCGTAGACGGACAGGATGTCCGCCCCGACCGTCGACCAGTCGAAGCGCCGTACGTGGGCGCTTCCCCGCTCGCGCAGTTCGGCCCGGCGCTCCGGGTCGCCGAGGAGCCGCAGCGCGGAGGCGGCCAGCGCGTCGGCGTCCTCGTTGGCGAACAGCTCGCCCGCCGCGCCCTGGTCGAGGACCTGGGCGAACGCGTCCAGGTCGGAGGCGAGCACCGGCGCCCCCGCCGACATCGCCTCCACCAGGATTATCCCGAAACTCTCGCCACCGGTGTTGGGCGCGACGTACACGTCGACGCTGCGCAGGAAGCGGGCCTTGTCCTCGTCGCTGATCATGCCGAGGAACTCCACGCGCGAGCGCATTTCGACGGGCAGCGACTCCACCGCCTCCTCCTCGTCGCCGCGTCCGGCGACCAGGAGCCTGGTCTGCGGGCGCTCGGCGAGGATCTTCGGCAGGGCCTTCATGAGCACCGGCAGGCCCTTGCGGGGCTCGTCGATGCGGCCGATGAAGCCGAGGGTGTCGCCCTGCCACTCGGCCTTGGGCTTGGCGCGGGCGAAGAAGTCGACGTCGACACCGTTCGGGATGACGACCGCGTCGCCGCCCAGGTGCTCGACGAGAGTGCGGCGCGCGTACTCGCTCACCGCGATCCGCGCGCTGATCTTCTCCAGGGCCGCCTGCAGGATCGAGTACGCGGCGACCATCGCCCGGGAGCGCGGGTTGGAGGTGTGGAAGGTGGCGACGATGGGGCCCTGCGCGGCCCAGCAGGCCAGAAGGCCGAGCGACGGCGAGGCCGGTTCGTGGATGTGGATCACGTCGAAGGTGCCGTCGTGCAGCCAGCGCCGCACCCGGGCCGCCGACAGGAAGCCGAAATTCAGGCGTGCCACCGAGCCGTTGTAGGGCACCGGGACCGCACGGCCCGCCGAGACGACGTACGGGGGCAGGGGTGTCTCGTCGTCCGCGGGGGCGAGGACGGACACCTCATGGCCGAGGCGGATGAGGTGCTCGGCCAGGTCACGGATGTGGAACTGGACGCCGCCCGGCACGTCCCAGGAGTACGGGCAGACGATGCCGATCCTCACAGGGTCCCTTTCTCAGGGTCCTTCTCGGAGTTATCGGAGACCTTTCCGGTGTTCTCAGGGTCCTTCCTGCTCTTGTCAGGATCCTTCCCCGGGTCGAGGTCCTTGAGCCACAAGCGCTGCAGCATGTGCCAGTCCTCCGGATGGTCGGCGATCCCCGTGGCGAAGGCGTCGGCCATCGCCTGTGTCATGACAGACGTCTTTTCCGCCCGGGTACCTGTCTCGGGCATCTCGACGGGGGGATGCACGCGGCCCTTCATCACGGGCGAGTCGTCGTACCAGAGCGTCACCGGAAGGAGCAGGGCGCCGGTCTGCTGGGCCAGCAGGGCCGGTCCCGCGGGCATCCGGGTCGCCTCGCCGAAGAACTTCACCTCGACGCCGGACGAGGACAGGTCACGCTCGGCGACCAGGCAGATCAGCCCGCCGTCGCGCAGCCGCCGGGCCAGCGTGCCGAACGCGGTGCCGCCGCTGTGCGGCAGGACCTCCATGCCGAGGCCCTCGCGATAGGCGACGAATCGGTCGTACAGCGACTCGGGCTTGAGGCGCTCGGCGACGGTCGTGAACGGCGTGCGGAGCTTGGTGGTGACCCAGGCGCCCGCGAGATCCCAGTTGCCCATGTGCGGGAGGGCGAGGATCACGCCCTTGTCGGAGGCGAGCGCGTCGGTGAGGTGGTGCACGTCCTTCGGGTCGAAGCCCGTCTTCACGCGCTCCTCGCTCCATGCGGGCAGCCGGAAGGACTCCATCCAGTAGCGCAGGTACGAGCGCATGCCCGCCTTGGAGAGCTCGGCGAGGCGCTCGGGCGTCGCGTCGGGCACCACGCGCGCGTAGTTGCTCTCCAGGCGCTGCACGCCCTTGCCGCGCTTCTTCCAGGCGAGGTCGGCGATAGTCCGGCCGAGCCGCACGGCGACCGGCTCGGGGAGCTTCTTCACGGTGCTCCAGCCGAGCGCGTACGCCCCGTCCACCAGCCGGTCCTGGAGGCTCGTCACGGCGTGGCTCCGCTGTTCTGGGCCGCGGCCTCGGCGTCGGCCTCCGCGGACTCGCGGCGTACCGTCACCACGCGCTGGATCAGCGTCACGAGGCTGCCGACCGCGACGATCCACAAGGCGATGGGCAGCAGCACCTGGATGCCGGGCACGCCGAACTTGTGCAGGCCCGCGAGGCCGGCCGCAACCAGCGAGATCACCAGCCGCTCGGCACGCTCCACCAGTCCGTTGACCGCGACCGGCAGCCCGATCGACTCGCCGCGGGCCTTGGTGTACGAGACCACCTGGCCGCTGGCCAGGCAGAAGATCGAGACGGCACACAGGACGTTGTCGTCGCCGTTGCCCGCGTACCAGAGCGCGAAGCCACCGAAGATCGCGCCGTCGGCGACCCGGTCGAGCGTCGAGTCGAGGAAGGCGCCCCAACGGCTGGAGCGACCGAGCTGGCGCGCCATGTTGCCGTCGACGAGGTCCGAGAACACGAAGAGCGTGATGACGATCGTGCCCCAGAAGAACTCTCCCCGGGGGTAGAAGACCAGCGCGCCCGCCATGACTCCGGCCGTGCCCAGGAGGGTGACCGTGTCGGGGCTTACCCCCCGGCGGATGAGAAACGCGGCGAACGGTGTGAGGACACGCGTGAAGAATGCACGCGCGTACTTGTTCAGCATGGCCTTCCCGAGGGTCGGTGTCGCCGCGCGGCCCCTGCTGGCCACCGGCTGGCCCATCGTAGCCAGGCGCGCGCGTGTGCGACGGTCGGGCACCCGCACCCCGTGTCATGACCCGATGCCGTCGGTGTCACGGCGCGATCGAGTCCGCCGTATGGACGCACCGTGACGTGAGTGCAAAGCTCGAAGACACCGCGGGCGTCATCGGAGCCGCACCGCACGCGGATCCGTATGCCCGCGCCCACAGAGACCTCACCGTGCACGGGAGGCAAGGCCATGGGCGACAAGGCGAACGCACACCCCGGAGCCGCCGGCAGGGCTACAGCGGCCGACCACCCCGCGTCCGTACGGAATGTGGTGCTGGTCGGCCACAGCGGATCGGGCAAGACGACATTGGTGGAAGCTCTCGCGCTCACCGCGGGAGCAGTGAACCGGGCGGGCCGTGTGGAGGACGGCGGCACCGTCTCCGACTATGACGAGATCGAGCATCGGCAGCAGCGCTCGGTGCAGCTCTCCCTGGTACCCGTCGACTGGGACGGATACAAGATCAACATTCTGGACACCCCCGGATACGCCGACTTCGTCGGGGAACTGCGGGCCGGTCTGCGAGCGGCGGACGCGGCCCTTTTCGTCGTTTCGGCCTCGGACGGCGTGGACGGCTCGACCCGGATGGTGTGGGAGGAGTGCGCGGCCGTCGGCATGCCGCGGGCCATCGTGATCACCCATCTCGAAGCCGCCAGAGCGGACTTCGAAGAGATGACACGGATCTGCGCGGAGGCCTTCGGCGCGGACGACCCCGACGCCGTGCTGCCCCTGTATCTGCCGCTGCGCGGCGAGGAGGGCCCCGACGGGCACGCTCCCGTGACGGGTCTGATCGGGCTGCTGTCCCAGCGGCTGTTCGACTACTCCTCCGGGGAGCGCAAGGAGGCGGAGCCGGGACCCGAGCAGTTGCCACTCATCGAGGAGGCACGTAACCGGCTCATCGAGGGGATCATCGCCGAGAGCGAGGACGAGACCCTCATGGACCGCTATCTCGGCGGCGAGGAGATCGATCTCAAGACGCTCGTGCAGGACCTGGAGCGGGCCGTGGCGCGGGGAACCTTCTTCCCGGTGCTGGCCGCCGCTCCGGCCTCCGACGGCGCCCGCCAGGGCCTCGGCACGGTCGAACTCCTCGAACTCGTCACGGGCGGCTTCCCGACCCCGCTGGAGCGCGAGGCCCCCACGGTGACCACGCCGGCCGGCGAGGCGCGCGAGGTGAAGGCCTGCGACCCGAACGGGCCGCTGGTCGCGGAGGTCGTGAAGACGGCGTCCGATCCGTACGTGGGCCGGGTCTCGCTGGTCCGCGTCTTCTCGGGCACCCTGCGCCCCGACGAGACGGTGCACGTGTCCGGGCACGGGCTGACCGACCGGGGTCACGAGGACCACGACGTGGACGAGCGCGTGGGCGCCCTGTCCAGGCCGTTCGGCAAACAGCAGCGCGCCCTCACGCACTGCATCGCGGGCGATCTGGCGTGCGTGGCGAAGCTGAACCGGGCCGAGACCGGGGACACCCTCTCGGCGAAGGACACTCCCCTGCTCATGGAGCCGTGGCAGATGCCCGACCCGCTGCTTCCGCTCGCCATCCAGGCGCACAGCAAGGCCGACGAGGACAAGCTCTCGCAGGGCCTGGGGCGGCTGGTCGCCGAGGACCCCACCATGCGCCTGGAGCAGAACCAGAACACCCACCAGGTCGTCCTGTGGTGCCTGGGCGAGGCCCACGCCGACGTCGCCCTGGAGCGGCTGCGCAATCGCTACGGCGTCCAGGTCGACGTCGTCCCGTACAAGGTCTCCCTACGGGAGACGTTCGCGGGCAGGTCCGCCGGGCGCGGGCGCCATGTGAAGCAGTCCGGCGGGCACGGCCAGTACGCGATCTGCGAGATCGAGGTCGAACCGCTGCCGAACGGCTCGGGCATCGAGTTCGTGGACAAGGTCGTCGGCGGCGCCGTGCCCCGGCAGTTCATCCCGTCCGTCGAGAAAGGCGTCCGCACCCAGGCCGCCAAGGGCGTGGCCGCGGGCTATCCCCTCATCGACGTACGGATCACGCTGCTCGACGGCAAGGCGCACTCCGTGGACTCCTCCGACGCCGCGTTCCAGACGGCCGGCGCGCTCGCCCTGCGCGAGGCGGCCGCCGAGGCCAAAATCCATCTCCTGGAGCCGGTGGCCGAGGTGACCGTCCTGGTCGGCGACGACTATGTGGGCGCCGTGATGAGCGACCTGTCGGGGCGGCGCGGCCGAGTCGTCGGCACCGAGCAGACGGGCGGCGGACGCACCCTAGTACGGGCCGAGGTCCCGGAGATCGAGATCGGGCGGTACGCCGTCGATCTGCGCTCCCTCTCGCACGGCACCGCGCGCTTCAACCGCAGTTACGCGCGGCACGAACCGATGCCGCCTCAGATCGCCGAAAGGATCCGCGAACAGGCCCAGGACGCCTGAGCGTTCGGCGCCTCATCGGTCGGCGGACGGCTTCGGCCGTCCGCCGACGAATGTCGGTCGCGGCCGATACTCTGAGAACCTGATCAAGACGATGACCTGATCAACAGGTGTGCGGGGCACGGAAGTCGGGAAAGGCCGCAGGAGCGGGTGTGGCGGCGAGGGGGGCGGAAGTGGCATTCGACGGTTTCGATTTCACTCCCGGGGCGCAGGTGCCGCTCTCGGGCTCCGCGGGGCAGACGGCGGCGACCTTCGCCCTGGCCTCGGCGGCGTACCGTGACAACGGCGTCGAGGAGATCCTCAAGGCCGACAACGACTGGCACAAGTCCACCGTGAAGCCCGGCAAGATCAAGCTGTTCGCGCCGAACCTGGGCGAGGCCTTCGCGCGAGCCGTGCAGGACCGCATGCTGGGCGCGGGCCGCAAACCGCTCATCCAGTCCTTCGGCACCGAGCCGCAGGTCATCGTGGAGCACTGCCTTGCGGCGAACCGCATCCGCAGGGAGCGCGACAACTGGCTGTCGGCCGTGATGGTGCTGTGCGGGCTGCTCTTCCTGCCCGGGCTCCTGGTCTGGCTGCTCGTCTTCCAGATCCGCACGCAGATCGCCAAGCGCGAGGACAAGCGCGCCTCGGCCCTCGCGACCACGCTCCTCGTCGCCGTCGGCGCCCTCGCCGTGCTCTTCCTCATCCGCATGCCGTTCACGGGCTTCTGGGCCTGGTACGCACGCGCGGCGATCGTGCTCCCCGTCGTCGGCTGGCTCTGGGCCAAGCAGATCTGCGAGCGTACGGCCAAGGACCTGCGCGACCGCTGGGACAGCCTGCTGTCCGGCGGCGGCATCGGCGCCAAGATCCCCGAGGCCGTGCCCGGCAGTCCCGGTGAGACGGCGGCCGAGCGGCTGCGCCAGTCCCTCGCCCGGCTCACCGCCGAGCAGCAGTCCAACTCGGTCTTCTACGCGGGCCCCAAGGGCATACTCGGCATGGGCACCCGCTGGGGTGCCTGGCAGCTCGCCGAGGACCTGGTGCCGCGCGACGCGGACAAGGAGATCCATCCGTTCCGCAGCTGGGACGTGATCCGGTCCATCCACGACCAGCTGCGCATGCTGGAGCGCGGCCCCCTCAACACCGGTGGTTTTCCCGCCCCTTCGATAAAGCACTGGGTCGTCACACCGATCGGTGAGAACGCGAAGGCGGTGTCCCGGCCGGCCGGTACGGACGTGGACGCGTACACGATCAAGACCCACGCCATACAGGACATCTGCAACAAGCAGCAGTTCGGCAGCGGGGACCGGCACTACCTCGGGGTCCAATGGACGCTCTGGGACGGCCAGTTGATCATCACCATGCTGATCACCGTGACCGTGCTGCACGAGACACTGCGCATCGAGGTCACGGGGCACGCGCTGGGTCCGGTGAACCCGCTCTTCACGACGAAGCCGGAGGCGCCGACCAAGGAGGTCGCGAAGGCCGTCAAGTTCTGGGAGACCCGCAAGGTGCATCTGCCGCTGGTCACCACGGACGAGGTCGTGCGGCTCACGGCGCGGGCGCCCTTCACCTGGTATCCGCCGTTCCTCAATTGGCTCGGCGGGACCCTGACGCTGCCTGAGCCCTTCGGGCTGCGGCACGCGTGGGCCGATCAGCCGTGGCGGCACCGCTTCATGGCGGACGACGCGCTGCGGGCCGCGACGCCGGTCCTGCGTGTGGTGCACGCGGCGGCGATCAGGGTCTTGGAGGAGAACGGCGTCGACACCGAGAAGTTCGGCAACCGCTCCGCGTTCCTCAGCACGGCGGTCCAGGACCCGATGCCTCGGAAGGCCGATCTCTACGACGCGTAGGGCCTCCGGCCGACGAGCGGGGACGCGACCGTGCGTCGTGATGTGCGGATCGTGGTGGGCTGGTCACGCCCAAGCGGCGGAGCCGCGTGATGTGACGCCCCGCGCCCCTCATGGGCGCGGGGAGACTCCGCTAACGCGGCTCAGGCCTCGGCCAGGCCTCGGCCAGCATCTTGCGGGTGTCCGCCAGGAGCTGGGGCAGGACCTTGGTGTGGCCCACGACCGGCATGAAGTTCGTGTCGCCGCCCCAGCGGGGGACGATGTGCTGGTGGAGATGGGCTGCGATGCCGGCGCCCGCGACCGTGCCCTGGTTCATGCCGATGTTGAAGCCGTGCGCGCCCGAGGCGGTGCGCAGCGCGGTCATGGCCTGCTTGGTCAGCTCGCCCAGTTCGGCGGTCTCCGGGTCCGTCAGGTCCGTGTAGTCGGCGACGTGGCGGTAGGGCACGACCATGAGGTGGCCGCCGTTGTACGGGTAGAGGTTGAGCACGGCGTACACCTGCTCGCCGCGCTTGACGATCAGCCCGTCCTCGTCGGACTTGGCCGGGATCGAGCAGAAGGGACAGCCGTCGTCGGCCCCCGGGCCGGTGGGCTTGTTCTCGCCCTGGATGTAAGCCATCCGATGGGGCGTCCACAAGCGCTGGAACGCGTCCTGCGTTCCCACTCCGATCTGCTGCTCCGGCTCACTCGTCATGTTGTGCAGCATATGACTTCGCCCGTTCGCGGCGTGTCGGCGGGTGCCGCGGAACAGGGCCCCCGGCCAAGCTGGGTCGATGGACGACGACAGCCCGCAGGCCCGCTGGGAGCGACGTACCGAGGTCGCGCTCGCCCTGGCCTCGCTGGTCTTTCTCGCCTCGTACGCGGCTCTTGTCCTGGGTCGCGGACTGCCCGCCGCCGCGCTGGACGCCTGCCTGGCGGCGATGGTGGCCGCCTGGGCATTGTTCGGCGTCGATTACGCGGTGCGCTGGCGGTTGAGCGGGCAGCGCCTCCGCTTCGTACGGACGCACTGGCTTGACACCCTGGTGCTCGTCCTGCCCCTGCTGCGCCCACTGCGCGTCGTGAAGGTCTACGAGGCCGTACAGTGCCGCCGTGGGCAGCCCCGGCTCGCGCTGTACGCGCGCGTGGTGTTCTACGCGGGTCTGTCGGTCGCCTTGATCGGTTTCGCGGGCGCCCTCGCCGTCTACCAGGTGGAGCACACGGCGCCGCACGCGACGATCCTGACCTTCGGGGACTCGGTGTGGTGGGCCTGCTCCACGCTCGCGACGGTGGGCTATGGGGATGTGACACCAGTGACGCCGCTGGGGCGCGTGATCGCAGTGGGGCTGATGGGGTGCGGCCTGGCACTGCTCGGTGCGGTGACGGGGTCGTTCTCCTCGTGGCTGCTGCAGGTGTTCACCCGTGAGGGCGACGAAAGGCCCCCGGGGAGCTGAGCTCTCCGGGGGCCTCACCTCACGTACGTGTCAGAAGAGCGCTGTATGCCTCACCTACGTACGCCTCGCAGCCGTGGGCGTCAGACCTGCGCGCGCTCCTGGACGACCTGCACGATCTTGGCGATCGCCTCGTCGACCGGGATGCCGTTCTCCTGCGAGCCGTCGCGGTAGCGGAAGGAGACGGCTCCGGCCGTCATGTCCTCGTCGCCCGCGATGACCATGAAGGGCACCTTCTGCTTCTGCGCGTTGCGGATCTTCTTCTGCATGCGGTCCGAGGACCCGTCGACCTCGACGCGCAGACCGGCCGCCTTCGCCTTCTTCGCGAACTCCTCGAGGTACGGCACGTGCGCGTCGCCGATCGGGATGCCGATCGCCTGCACGGGCGCCAACCACGCCGGGAACGCCCCCGCGTAGTGCTCCAGGAGCACCGCGAAGAAGCGCTCGATCGAACCGAACAGCGCGCGGTGGATCATCACCGGCTGCTGCTTGGAGCCGTCCGCGGACGTGTACTCCAGGTTGAACCGCTTGGGCTGCTGGAAGTCGACCTGGATGGTGGACATCTGCCAGGAGCGGCCGATGGCGTCCTTGGCCTGGACGGAGATCTTCGGGCCGTAGTACGCGGCGCCGCCCGGGTCGGGAACCAGCGGGAGGCCCTGCTTCTCGGCCGCCTGACGCAGCGCCTCGGTGGCCTCCTCCCACTCGGCCTCCTCGCCGATGAATTTCGGGGAGTCGTCGCGGGTCGACAGCTCCAGCTCGAAGTCGTTCAGGCCGTAGTCGCGCAGCAGATCCAGGACGAAGGTGAGCAGCGAGTCCAGCTCGCCGGCCATCTGGTCCTTGGTGCAGTAGATGTGCGAGTCGTCCTGCGTGAAGCCGCGGGCGCGGGTCAGGCCGTGCACGACGCCCGACTTCTCGTAGCGGTAGACCGTGCCGAACTCGAAGAGCCGCAGCGGCAGTTCGCGGTAGGAGCGGCCGCGCGCCTTGAAGATCAGGTTGTGCATGGGGCAGTTCATCGCCTTGAGGCGGTAGTTCTGCCCGTCGAACTCCAGCGGCGGGAACATCGCGTCCGCGTAGTTCGGCAGGTGCCCCGAGGTCACGAAGAGGTTTTCCTTCGAGATGTGCGGGGTGTTGACGAACTCGTATTCCGCGTCCTCGTGGCGCCGGCGCGAGTAGGTCTCCATCTCCCGGCGGACGATGCCGCCCTTGGGGTGGAAGACCGCGAGGCCGGAGCCCAGCTCCTCCGGGATGGAGAAGAGGTCCAGCTCGGCGCCGAGCTTGCGGTGGTCGCGCTTCTCGGCCTCGACGAGGAAGTCCAGGTACGCCTTCAGCTCGTCCTTGGTCGGCCAGGCGGTGCCGTAGATGCGCTGGAGCTGCGGGTTCTTCTCGCTGCCGCGCCAGTACGCGGCGGCCGAGCGCATCAGCTTGAACGCCGGGATGTTCCGGGTGGTGGGCAGGTGGGGACCGCGGCAGAGGTCCTTCCAGCACAGCTCGCCGGTCTTGGCGTCGAGGTTGTCGTAGATCGTCAGCTCGCCGGCGCCGACCTCGGCGTCGGCACCCTCGGCGGCCTGCGCGGCGTTGCCCTTGAGGCCGATGAGCTCCAGCTTGTAGGGCTCGTCGGCCAGCTCCTCGCGGGCGGCGTCGTCGGAGGTGACCCGGCGGGAGAACTTCTGTCCGCGCTTCTGGATCTCCTGCATCTTCTTCTCGACGCGCTTGATGTCCTCGGGCGTGAACGGCTCGGCGACATCGAAGTCGTAGTAGAAGCCGTCCTTGACCGGCGGGCCGATGCCCAGCTTGGCCTCGGGGAAGAGCTCCTGCACGGCCTGGGCCATCACGTGCGCGGTGGAGTGGCGCAGGATATTGAGGCCGTCCTCGGAGGAGATCTCCACACCCTCGACGGTCTCGCCGTCCTTCAGCTCGTACGCGAGGTCCTTGAGCTCGCCGCCGACACGGGCCGCGACGATGGTGCGCTCGCCGTCGAAGAGATCGGCGGCCGTAGTGCCCGTCGTCACCACGCGCTCTTCCCGCTCGGAATCGCGTTGGATGATCACACGGACGTCTGACACCGGACTCTCCTGCCTGAAGGTGGGCGCGCCGCCACTCGCGTACGCAGACAGGAATCGTACCGAGCCCAGGGTCCCGTTCGCGAAACGGATAACCACGGCCCCGTCTCAGTCCCCGCTGCACGCCTCCTCGAAGAAGTCCAGGTTCTCCTGGAGCGACTTCATCAACCGGTCCCGCTCGGCCTCGTCCACCTGCACGGGTACGACTCCGGAGGCGTCCGTGAGCCTGCGGAAGCCGCCGCGGCTCTCCAGCCTTCCGTGCACCCGCACCGGCAGTCCTACGAGATGGGCATGGCCCGCTATCCGGTACGCCTCCTCGTCGAGCGTCATGCGTACGTGCGGGACCTCGGCGCCCGCGATGACCCGCAGCCGTACAGTGCCCTCGCCGCGCGGCCCCGACCTGCGCATCCGCACAACGGCGCCGGTCAGGCGCACCGGCACGGACGGCTCCTCGCGCAGAAAGCGGGCTCCGGCCTCGCGCAGCACGGGCAGGTCGCCGGGTGAGAACTCGACCGGCTCGGCGGGACTCGCGCCGCCCTCGGGGACACCGGCGGCGGGCGCCCACTCAACGGCGATCCGGGCCCCCTCGGTGCCGCGGACGAGGGCCACCAGGGCCTCCATGAGCTCGTGGCTGACGCCCGCCTCGACCGCCGCGTCGAAGGCGTCCATGCCACCGGTGGCCCGCTGATAGTCGATGGCCTCGCGGGCGGCATAGAGGGCCTGGTGCAGGCGGATGGCGACCGGCCGCCCCGTGTCGACGGGCACGAAGGCGGTGAGCCTGCGCCCGCCAGGTTCGGCGCCGACCAGGACGTTCTCCAGGGAGGCGGCGGCGGACCTGCGGTGCCGGGCGCCGTAGTAGCCCGCACGCGCGCGCGTGGCGAGCGCGCCCGCGAGCAGCATCTGGCGGGCGGCCGCGCGCAGCTGCTCCTCGACGGTCCAGGGCGCGGCGCCCACGGGTCCGGTGGGGACGTCGCGCCACCAGCGGATCTCGTCGCTGGGCACGGCAAGCGCGACGAGTACGTCACGCGCGGACGGTGAGCCGCTGCGGGAGAGCGCGACGAGCGCCTCCCCGAGCAGGTCGTCGCTGTCGGGGAATGCCCGGTTCTCCGGCACCAGCAGGCTGGTGCCGCCGCCTCCGGGCCCGGGTGGGGTCCACCGGCCGTACCGTCCCGGCGCGCCTCCTCGCCGCTGCCAGCCGTGCCGCTGCAGCAGGGCGCTGAGCACGGCGGGGTCGACCTGACCGGGCGCGGGCGGCTCGTGCCACAGGGCCTCGGCCGGATGCGGCCTGACCGGTCGCAGGGCCTCGCCGATCGGGCGGTGGGTCATGGTCTGCCTCCCGTCCCGACCCGCGTCATGATCTCGCAGAGCGCCCGGTCGTCGAAGATCCGAGCCGTCGGAATGCGGACGGTGGTCCTGCGCCGGCCGGTGATGTCGTGTCCGGCGAGGTTGGTCCAGTAGCAGCAGTGCCGCAGATCGAGCCGGTCGTGGCTGGCGCGCAGCCAGTCGCCCTGGGACCTGGGCACGAGCATCACGACCAGGATCTTGTGCACCGAGACCGGGGTGCGGGCGAGCTTCGCCAGGTGCTCGTTGTCGAGCGTGAAGGAGAAGGCGGGCCCCGGCGGGTTCGGCGGGATCTGGTACGTGCACTTGAGCTGCACCTTGATGGTGACTTCGTCGTCGACCGTGTGCCCGGGGGCGCTGTGGCTGACGTGCCAGTCGATGCCGTTGTCCGGAAAAGGCTGGGACAGCGAGCAGCCCGCGGCTGCCGCGACGGCGTGCAGATAGCCGACCTGCAAGGTCTCCATGCAGGCGGTGGTGGCGAGTGTGCCGCGATGGGGTGCCGTCCGCTGGGGCAGCAGCCCGCCCCGTTCGGGCTGCGCGAGTGCCATGAGTCCAACAGCCTTCCCAACCAAGTGTTTCCCCGCGACGGGCCGCTGAACTGCAAAGACCCGTACCTCTGTTGTCTCCCTCCGGCGTACGGCGCAAACAGCCCGGGTATCACCAAACGGGCAGAAGACGGTACGTCAGCTGCCGTGGGTGAACGAGGAGTTGTGAACGTATGACGTGCTGGTACGAGGGCCCCTTGGCCGCGTTCGACACGGAGACCACGGGCGTGGACGTCGAGACCGACCGGATCGTGTCGGCCGCCGTCGTCGTCCAGGACGCCCCGGGTTCCCGTCCGCGGGTGACCCGATGGCTGGTGAACCCCGGAGTGCCGGTGCCCGCGGGGGCGACGGCGGTGCACGGGCTCACGGACGAACATCTGCAGCGCAACGGCCGCTGGCCGTCGCCGGTGATGGACGAGATAGCCCGGGAGCTGGGCGAACAGGCCGCGGCGGGCCGTCCGCTCGTGGTGATGAACGCGCCCTTCGATCTGACGTTGTTGGACCGGGAGTTGCGCCGCCATCGCGCCTCCTCCCTCGACCGCTGGTTCGAGGCTACGCCGCTGCGCGTGCTCGATCCCCGGGTCCTCGACAAACATCTGGACCGCTATCGCAAGGGCCGCCGCACCCTCACCGACCTGTGCGCGCACTACGACGTGGTCCTGGAGGGGGCGCACGACGCGGCTGCCGACGCGCTGGCCGCGATGGATGTCGTGCGCGCGGTGGGGCGCCGTTTCGCGGCCCGTCTGGAGCGGCTCACCCCGGCCGAGCTGCACACGCTGCAGGCGGTGTGGCATGCGGCACAGGCACGCGGACTGCAGGCGTGGTTCGCGCGCAGCGGCTCGGAGGAGGCGGTGGATCCGGCGTGGCCGCTGCGGCCGGACCTGCCCGCGGCAGCGGCCTGAAGGCGCCGAAAACCGGTCCGTGAGCACAGAAAAACCGGTCCGTCTGTGACGGACCGGTCTTCTCCGGGTGGGCGATACTGGGTTCGAACCAGTGACCTCTTCGGTGTGAACGAAGCGCTCTCCCACTGAGCTAATCGCCCGGGAACGCACTGAACCATACAGGTCCCGCCGGGTCTCGTTCAAACCGCTTCCAGGTAGGCCCTGAGGCCGCGCCGCCCCGCCCGCATCATCAGCGCGTGGTTGGCGCGGAAGACGGGCCGCCCCGGCACGGCGAACCGCCGCAGCAGCGGCTTGCTCACAACGACCTCCTGGTCGTACTGGGCGCGGGTGCTGCCCGGCCCGTCCGCGGTGAGCGTCCAGCGCGCCCAGCCGTCGATGTCGCCGGACATCGCGATCTCCAGCACGCCGCCCGCCGGGTCGCGCCGCACCTCCCGCCCGGTGAACGTCACGTCGTACGGAAGGACCGAGCGGATCCGGATGACGCCGCTGCGCTCGTCGACGGGGATCACCTCGCGCACCTGGGGCCACCAGCGGGGGTAGTCCTCGGCCTGTTGCAGCACGACGTACACGGCGGGGGGCGGCGCGGGCAGGTCCCACACGCTGCGGAAGCGGTAATGGCTCCAGTCCATGCACCGAGTGTGCCCGTCCGCGGTACCGAGTGTGCCCGTCCGCGGATCTGAGTAGATCCTGAGTACGCGCACTCATGCCGTCGAACGTGACCGGGACCACACTCCGGAGCATGACCCACATCCCGCCCCCGGCCGAGGAGTTGCGACTCCTCGACGCCGAGCTGCGGCAACTCGACGCCCGTCGGACCGTGTTGCTGGCGCGCCGCGCGTGGCTGGTCGCGGCCCTCCAGGCGGTGGCCGCGCCGCCCGCTCCCCCGCACCGGCCCCAGGCCGTCCCCGCGCGTCGGCCCGAGACCAGCGCACCCGGTGTCCAGAACCTGCTCCTGCTGCTCGGCGGCATCCTGCTGACCGTGGCCGCCGTCGCGTTCACCGTGGTCAGCTGGGGACACCTGGGGATCGTCGGGCGGGCACTGGTTCTCGGCGCGGTGACGCTGGCCGCGCTCGGTGCGCCCGTACTCCTCCTCGGCCGCGGGCTGCGTTCGACGGCCGAGTCGGTGGCGGGACTCGGCCTCGCGCTGACGGTCCTCGACGTCTACGCGCTGCACGAGGTCGCGCTGCCGGACACCGACGGACCGGGGTACGCGGCGATCGCGTCGGCGGTGCTGGCCGTGGTGTGGACGGCGTACGGTCTCGCCGTGGGCGCGCTGAACCGGACGGCCGCACAGCGGACGGACAGCACCCGTGCGGGAGAGCGGACGGACACCGCCGGCGCGGGAGAACGGGCGAACATCCCCGGCACCGCAGAGCCCGAGGCCACCACCGGCATGCGGCTCCCCTGGCTCCCCCTCCGACTGCCTCTGCCCACCGCCGTGGCCGCGGCCCAGCTCCCGCTGCTCCTCTGGGCGGCGGCGGCCGACGCGGGCGTCCGCACCGTCACGGCCGCGCTGCTGGTGACGGCCGCGTTCGACACGCTGGTCGCTCTGCGGATCCCCGTGAAGTCCGTCCGTGTGGTCGCCGCCGTCGGCGCGTACGGTCTGGGCGGCTGGGGCACCTTTGCCGCCGGTTGGCTGTCCTGGACGGCCTCCGGCCCGAGCGCCGCCGCCCGTGCGGCGGCGCTCCTCCTTCTTGCCGCGGCGATCGCCCTGGCGGCGGCGTGGCACGCCCCGAAGCCGAACGCCGCGACCGGCCTCGCCCTGGCGGGCGGTCTCATCTCCGTCGCCGCACTCGGCGGCGTCCTGCGCTCGGCGCTGCCCGACGACTGGACGGTCCCGGGCCATCTGGCGTTCGGTATCGCTCTGTTGGCCGCCGTACACACCCGCTGGCCCGATCCGGTGCGGCGCGGCCTCGCCTGGGCCTCCGGCTCCGTGCATGCCGTGGCGGTGGTGTGGGCGCTGCCGCCGGCCGCCCTCGCTCTGCTGGGTCCGGTCGGCTGGTCGGAGAGGATCTGGTCGGGCGCACCGAAGACCGCCCGGGACGCGGTGGCCATGGACGTGCCCTGGCCCGCCGCCGCGGCCACGGCACCCATCGTCCTGGCGCTCGTCGCCGCAGTCCTTGTGGTGGCGGTCCGCGGCACCTCCTGGCGTCCACAGGCCATGATCTGCGCACTGACGCTGGCCTGGGCGACGGTGCTCGTGCTCCCGGCGGCTCTCGAACTCCCCTATGTGGCGGGGCTGTTGGTGCAGGGCCTCACGACGGTGGCCGCTCTGGCGTACGCCGCCCGCCCGGGCCGGCCCCAGGCACCCCCGCTCCTGCTGGCCCTGCTCACCTCCCTCGGCCTCGCGTTCCTGTCGCTGGCCTCCGAGGGTCCGACCCTCACCGTCCTCGCCGCACTGGCCGTCCTGTTCGCGGCCTCGGCGTGGCGCCCCGGCCTCGGCTCCGTCGCGGCGCCGGCCTCCCTCGCGTACACCACCGCCCTGGCCTGTGCCGTGGGAGGCTCCCTCGGCTGGCAGCCACAGCACACCGCGCTGCTCGTCCTCGTGGTGCCGGTCGGCGCGGCCCTGCTCGCGGCGCGCCTGAGTGACTCGTCCGTGGCCGTGCCGGTGGAGGTGACGGGAGCCGTCGCGGGTCTGCTCGCCATCGCGCTCACGGTCACCGATCCCCCGATGCTGGCCCTGGTGCTGGCGCTCTGCGGGGTGATTGCCGGTGGCACCGCCGTACGGGAGGACCGACGCCCCGTCGGATACGCGGCCGCCGCCCTCTTCGTGCTGGCCACCTGGGTCCGCCTGGCGGCCTGGGACGTCGGCTCCCCGGAGGCGTACACACTCCCGGTGAGCGTCCCGGCGCTGCTGGTAGGGGCGTTGAGGCGCCGCAAGGACTCCCAGGTCTCGTCGTGGACGGCGTACGGACCGGGGCTGTCGGCCACGCTCGTGCCGAGCCTGTTCGCGGCGTGGGGCGACGCCCACTGGTCGCGCCCGCTGCTGCTCGGCGTGGCGGCGCTGCTCGTCACCCTCGTGGGCGCCCGGAACCGCCTCCAGGCGCCGCTCGTACTGGGCGGCACGGTGCTCACGTTGGACGCGCTGCACGAACTCGCCCCGTACATCGTGCAGGTGGTCGACGCGCTCCCCCGTTGGGTGCCTCCCGCACTCGCCGGTCTGCTGCTGCTCGCACTGGGTGCGACGTACGAGCAGCGGATCCGCGACGCGCGGCGAGTGCGGGAGGTGCTGGGGAGGATGGACTAGTGCCCCGGCAGGCAACGTTCGCCCCGTCGCGACGCCCGACACGCCCTCTCGCCGCACCGGCCGAAAGCCCAAGTACATCCAGTACGAGGGCTTCCGGCCGGCACACCGAGAGCACGCACCGGACGCCGCTCCTTGACGGGCAAACGTTGCCTGCCGGGGCACCAGCGCGTCCTCGACGGGCGTACGGCTACGGCATCTTGTCGCCCAGCAGCGCCAGATTCTCGATGGCGGCGAGGCCGTACAGCGCGGTGTCGTTCGTGTAGACCCAGTTGGCCTCGCTGCCCGGCACCAGGGTGACCGGGCCGCTCAGCTTCTCCGTCTTCCAGGGCGAGGACTCCGTGTAGCCGTCGGAGTTGTAGAACTTGCTCCACGCGCGCGTGGCGAGTTTCGCGTCGCCGGTCTGCACGGCGGCGTACGCGTCGAGGCGGGAGTGCCCCTGGAAGAGCAGCAGCGTGCCGAAATTGGAGCCGTAGCGCGCGGCCTGTTCGGCCTTGGTGGCGTTGAAGTAACGGCAGTAGTCGAGGTACGCGTCCTTGAAGGCGGGCATGTCGACGAGGTCGATGAGCTCGGCGCACAGCTCGTTGAGGCCGAAGACCGCGGAGAGATGCGAGACTCCGACGACGGGCGTCCCGGCGACCGCGAACTTGCCCGTGTCCAGGTCGTACAGGCCGCTGCCCTGCACGAAGCCGTTGGGCTGAGCGGCGATGGTCTCCATCGTCGACAGCACGCGCGCCTTGGCCTTCTCCCACTTCGGCCCCTTGCGCTCCCACTCCGTCAGCCACGCCGACACGAGCCCGCTCCAGTCCGTGCCGAAGCCGATCGACAGCGCGTGCCGGTCGGGCGTGTACGGCTCGGTGCGAATCTTGCGGATCGGGTCGAGCACCAGGAACGTCTCGTCGGAGTCGACGTTGGCGTGCATGAGGTCGCCGACCCGTTCGTCCGCGGTGAGGAAGTAGTAGTAGCGGCGGTACGTGGTGTTGGCGATGCGCTGCTGCTTGGCGCTGTCGGCGTAGTGCTGGACGCCGTGCCGGGTGCCGAGGCCCGCCCACTGGCCTAGGTGGTAGACGTCGACCTCGCCGGTGTGCCGGGTCATCGCCTCGGCGAAGCGGAAGATGTCCGAGCGGCCGCTTCGGATGTACGCGAACCACAGCCAGAGGTCCGGCGACAGCTCGGAGTTGTCCCAGGCGTAGCCGCCGACGTCATACCGCCACTGGTGCCTGACCGGGTCGTACGAGTGCATGATGTCGCCGTAGTCCCAGAAGCCGTACCAACGGCGCATCTCCACCTGGTCCTTGTAATAGGTGAAGAGGAAGTCGAGGTGCTCCTCGATCTTCGCCTTGGCGGGCGTGGAGCGGTCCGGCTCCGAGTAGAGGCCGGGACCGAACACCTTCGCCTTGATGAGCTGCTTGGGCGGGGCGGCGAGCTGCGGCAACACCCTTACGGCATCGACCTGTTCGGCCAGCTTCTCGGGGGCGGGCGTCGACTCGTTGGCCCAGAAGAGGAGTTCGGAGGTGCGGGCGATGCCGTAAGGCGTGCCGAAGCCCGGCTCGTAGTCCTCATAGGTGATATTGAGACCTTCGAGCTGTTCGGCATAGGTGTCCTGGCCCATGCCGTCGTGGTAGAAGCGCAGGTCCATGGGCTGCGCCTCGGGCGACCAGAGCCAGAGGGTGACCTCGGCCTCGTCGGTGTGGGCCTCGCGGATGTCGAGCTGCGCCGGGAACTTCTCCCAGAAGTCCCGCAGCCCGAAGGAGAATCCGCCGCTCGGACCGCCGACGTAACCGAAGCCCGACGCGCGCTGTCCGCCGCCCGCGCCGATCCAGCCGTACCCCTTCTTCGTCCGCTTGCGCAGCGTGAAGCCGTCGGCGGAGAGCTGGGCGAGGGTGTAGTCGCCCCACTCGGGGATGTACTGCAGCCGTGTCGTCACCCGCTGGTCCCAGGTCGACGGGTCGGGCAGCTTCTCGCCCGCGAACTGGGCCGCCTGCACGGCCGCGCCCGGGTCGCGCCGCAGCCCGGTGATGCCCTTGACGGCCTCGCGCAGCAGACCGGTCCCGTCGCCGCCGATGCGGATGTGGCGGTCGTACGCAGCATCCCGCATGGGCACGGTGAAGCGGACGCCGAGTCCGCGGATGAAGTCGCCGCTCGCCTTGCCCGGTTCCTGCTTCCCGTCGAAGGTGATGGTGTGCACCATGCGGAAGGAGTCGGCGCCCGCGTAGAAGTACAGTCGGATCGAGAACGGCAGCCAACTCCGGTCACCCTTGCGGTGCTTGCCGTCGATGCGGACGACGGCACGGACCGGGCCCTCCTGCTCGACCTCGACCTCGGAGATGGCACTGTCGAAGCGCTCGGACTTCTCCGCGCCCTGGTCCTCGTCCTCGATCTCCGGCTGGCGGATGAGGACCAGCCGGCCGTTCCTGGCGATCTCGGTCGAGCCGCGCGTCACGGACTTGACCAGCGTGGAGCCGCTCTTGCCGATCTTCGCGGTGATGACCCCGGTCGATATGTCGATGGTGCCGCCGCTCTTGTCGACGGTGACCTTCTTGGCGGGCGCGGCCGGGTCCCCCGCGGTGAGCGTGAGCTTCCCCGAGTCCGAACTCACTGCGTGCGCGGTCCACTTGAGAGAGCCGTCCGGCCAGTAGGCGATGGGCCAGGACTGCACGGGCACGGCCTTGCCGTCGGCGTCCGTGAGCGCGAAGGTCTGGTCCTGCTGGTACGTGCCCTTCGGCCAGGGCACGCCGACCGTGGAGCCGGGGGCGGCGCCCAGCCCGCCGTCCTCCAGCCAGTCCAGGGTCACGGGGTCCGCATCCGCGGCCTCGGCTCTGGGGGCGGCCTGTGCGTTCGTACCGCCCAGCGCCCAGCTGAACTGGGCGGCGGCTCCGGCGACGGCGGCCGCCTTGAGAAGGGACCTGCGGGGGATGGGGGACATGGCCTTTCCTTTCCGTGCGGGAAGCTTTTCCGTGCGGGTGGTCAGGGGCATGACAGAGAGAGGTGCGACGCCGGGGGCGCCGACCTGTGTGGTGCGAGGGTGGTCAGCGGCGCCGGTACCGCTCCTCCACGGCGACGGCCGCCGCCGCGACGGCCCCCAGGACGGGGACCGCCAGCGGCGCGATGAACAGGGCGGAACAGGCCACCACGGCCACTCCGCCGATCAGCAGGAAGGACCCGGCCGGGTCGAGAACGGTGCGGCGCCCGGCGTCCGCGAGCAGCGTCCGCCAGGACTCCCCCGGCTCCCAGGCCGCCGCCGCGCGCAGTCCGGCGACCACCGCTGCGATCAGGGCGAAGAGGCCGACGGCCCCGACCAGCGGGCCACCGGGGATACCGGCACGCACGGCCTGGACGTCCACCCACACCGCGGCCGCCGCGGCCCATCCGGCGAGCCCGGCGATCCAGCCACCCCGCACGGCCGCCCGGAAGTCGGCCACGAACTCCCGCCAACCGCCCGCCTCATGGTGCGTACGCCGCCGCAGATGCCGCGCGCCGGCCGCGAACGCGGCAGGGTAGGTGACCAGCGGCAGCGAGGCCACCGCGATCCAGACTCCGGTGAGCAGACACTCCGCGAACACGGCGAACCGCTCGGCGAAGACGGATTCACGGGGCGCCCTGCGGGACTTCTCCTTCGCAGGCGTCTTCTGATGCGCCTTGGCCCGCGGCTGGGTGGTGGCCATGTCAGCCCTTCAATCCCGACGTCGCCATACCGTCGATCAGATACCGCTGGAAGGCGAGGAAGAAGAGGAGCACGGGCAGCAGCGCGACCAGCGACATCGCGATCATGCCGCCGTAGTTGGCGACTCCCTCCTGGTCGCGGAACATCATCATGCCCAGCGAGACCGTGTACTTGCTGGGCTCGTTGAGGTAGATCAGCGGGCCCATGAAGTCGTTCCAGGCGTTGATGAAGGTGAAGATCGCGCTGGTGATGAGCGCGGGCCGGCACAGCGGCAACACGATCGACCAGTAGATCCGCAGATGTCCGCACCCGTCGAGCCGCGCCGCCTCGTCCAGTTCCCTGGGAAGGTTCCGCATGAACTGCACCATGAGAAAGACGAAGAACGCCTCGGTGGCCAGGTACTTGCCGATCAGCAGCGGCACATAGGTGTTGACCAGCTCCATCTTCTGGAACATCACGTACTGCGGGATGAGCAGCACGTGATACGGCAGCAGCAGCGTGCCGATCATCAGCGAGAACAGCAGGTTCCGTCCGGCGAACCGGATCTTGGCGAAGGCGTACGCCGTCAGCGAGCAGGAGATGAGGATGCCGACGACGGAGCCGAGCGCGTAGATGAGGGAGTTCTGGAAGAAGGTGGCGATCGAGATGTCGGCGATGCCGTCGGCCAGCCCCTTGAAGTTGCCGAGGATGGGACTGGTCGGGAACAGGTTCAGACTGCCGATGATCTCCCGGCTGGGCTTGAACGAGGCGCCGAGGACCCAGATCACGGGATAGAGGACGACCGCGAGGATCAGCAGGGCGCCGATGTGCCAGACCAGCGAGCCGGCGCGCTTGCGGCCACCGAGTTCCATGGGCTTGCGCAGGATGGTGCTCATCGGGCGTCCTCCTCGTAGTGCACCCACCGCTTCTGCGACCAGAAAAGGACGGCCGTGACCAGGGCGACGGCGAGCAGCAGCATCCAGGCCATGGCGGACGCGAAGCCCATCTGGGACTCCTTGAAGCCCTTTTGGTACAGGTAGCAGGTGTAGACGAGCGTGGCGTCGGCCGGTCCGCAGGTGGCGTTGGAGACTACGTAGGCGGAGCCGAAGATCTGAAAGGAGTGGATGGTCTCCAGGAGCACATTGAAGAAGAGCACGGGCGAGATCATCGGCAGGGTGATGCTCCAGAACCTGCGGAACGGTCCAGCGCCGTCCACCTCGGCCGCCTCGTACAGCTCCTTCGGCACCTGCTTGAGCCCGGCGAGGAAGATCACCATGGGGGCGCCGAACTGCCAGACGGTGAGCGCGACCAGGCTGAACAGCACCCAGTTCGGATCTCCGACCCAGCCGCCCGTGTGGAAGCCGAAGAAGGACTGCGTACGGTCCACGATGGCGTCGTCGGAGAAGAGCGCGCGCCAGACGAAGCCGACGGAGACGCTCGCGCCGATCAGTGACGGGGCGTAGAACGCGGCCCGGTAGAAGGCCTGGCCGCGACGGCTCTGCGCCAGCAGCAGGGCGACCCCGAGCGCCAGCAGCAGCTTGAGCGGCGTCCCGATGACGACGTACTTGGCCGTCACCTCGACCGACTTCTGCCACCGGGGATCGTCGAACATCTTGGTGAAGTTGTCGAAACCGATCCACTTCGGTGAATTGAAGAGGTTGTAGTCGGTGAACGCGAAGTAGAGGGAGGCGACCATCGGGCCCGCTGTCAGCAGCAGGAAGCCCGCGATCCACGGGGACATGAAGAGATAGCCGGCGAGATTCTCCCGGCGCCCCCGCCGCTTTACGGCGGCGGGGGCCGAAGGGCGTATCTCCGGGGCATCGGGCGGAGAGTCCTTGACGAGCGTCACAGCGGTTCCCATCAGGCGGCGAGGGCGGTCTTCGCCTCGGAGAAGAACTGCTTCACCGCGTCGGAGACCTTGGTCGTGCCCTGCGACATGTCACCGCCGATGCGCAGGAAGGCGGACTCGACGGTGTCGGCGCCGGCCGGGTGCGGGGTGATGGTGCCGAGGACTCCGGCGGCGGCGACGTCCGTCTCGTACTGAGCGATCGCCTTGTTGGGGGCGTCGGTCGGCTTGTACGCGTCGAACTGCTCGGTGGTGGCGAGGATGCCGCGGTCGTAGCCCATGATCTTGCCGACCTCGGGGTCGTGGACCATGAAGTTGATGAACTGGGCGACTTCCTTGGGGTGCTTGGTGCGCGCGGAGGCGCTCAGCATCAGCGAGGCGAGGTACTGCCCGGTCTGCTTGCCGTCGGTCGTCGGGATCGGCGCGAGGCCGTAGCTGCTGTCGCCCTCCGCGGTGTAGCGGACCGTGAAGTTGTCCCAGGTGAACTCGGAGGCGGCGTGCCCCGCCGAGAGCGAGGACTTCGGCTTGTCCTGCTCGACCCGCTTGGGGTCGGTGATGATCCCGGCCTTGACGCGGTTGTAGCCGTCCGTCCACCACTCCGTCAGATCGGCCTCGTCGAAGCCGAGTCCGTCCTTGGTGAAGAACGCCTTGCCGTTCTGCCGGAGGTAGAGGTCGTACAGGTACATGATGCTGAAGTAGCCGGTGTCGCCCGGCACCTTCTGGGTGTCGTGGATCTTCTTGAGGGCCGCGAAGTACTCGTCCCAGGTCCAGCCCTGCTCGGGCGTGATGCCCGCCTTCTTGAACACCTTCTCGTCGATGACAAGTGACATGGTGTTGGATCCGACGGGAATACCGAGCTGCTTTCCGTCGACCTGGCCGACCTTCTCGACTCCGGCGCGGAAGTTTTTCAGGCTCAGATGTCCCGCGTCTATCTGGGACTTGAGGTCGAGGAGCACTCCCCTCTTGTCGTACTTCCGAAGAAATCCGACAGCGTTCTGGAATACGTCCGGCGGATTTCCACCGGCGGCCTGGGTCTGGAACTTCTCCCAAAAGGCCACGTAATCCTGGAAGTCCGTCTTCACCTTGATCTTCGGGTACTTCTTCTCGAAGAGCGCGATGGACTGATTGATCCTCTTCGCCCGCTCGTCGGCACCCCACCAGGCGTAACGGATCGTCACCGTCCCGTCTCCGGAACTGCCGCTGTCGCCACCGCAGCCCGTCGTCGCGGCCAGCCCCAGCGTGGCCAGCGAAGCTCCGGCCGCCTTGAGGACCGTCCGCCTCTCAACACTCCCGTTGTTTCCCACAGTCGGGCCTCCCCGCAACGTCGTCGCCGCCTGCATGAATCGTTTCAAGTAAGCGCTTGCTGGCACAAGGTACGGAGGGCTTTCGGGCTCGTCAATGATTCGGACAGGAATTGATGGGATGCGGTTTGCCTGGACGGGAGCGGGGACGGGGGTGCGGCTCGCGCGTCCGGGGGTAACTGCGCAGGTCGGGGGCATCCGGTCGACCCGCCGGACACGCTGCGATGGGTCGGGTGGGGTGAGGACGAGGCCGAAAAGTGCTGCGGTTCGCAGGGGTTGGGCGGAGGTGGGGGAACTGAGAGTGAGGGATGGGAGGCTGGGCGGAGCCGGGCCCGGGGGGCGCGACAGGCTTGGCTCGGGCAGGGGTCGAGTCACGGCGCATGGCTCGACCCGGGCAGGGCCGCGAGGCTGCACGAAAGGGCCCGAGCAGGACGAGGCCCGGGCACGCGAAGGGCTCCAGTCACGTGGAGGCCGGGCGCCGCGAAGGGCGCTGCCAGGACGACTCCCGGGCACCCGAAGAGCTCGACCCGGATGGAGGCCGGACACCGCGAAAGGCTCGCCCCGAAGCGGAGTTCGAGCGCGGCGATCGGCTCAACTCGGACAAGGCCGAAACACCCTGCCGGGTTCGACCCGAGCAGCGGGCGGGGCCCATGAAAGGGCCAACTCGGACAGGCCAGGGACACCCCCCGAAGGCTCTGTCCGGGCAGGATCCGGGGCACCGCGAAGGTTTCAAACCGAAGAGGGCCGGAGAGACCCGAACCGGCTCAGCCCGAGCAAGAGGCGGGCTCCCCGGATGACCCGCGTCGGACCCAAAGCCCGTACCCACAAGGGCCGTTCACGCGGCGCGAAGACCGGAGGCCGGAGCACTGCCGGCCCGCGTCCGTCAAGCGCGTATCGGTGCAGGTCAGGCGGGCGATCGGCTGCGGCGTCGGACAGCAGCCCGTCCGCTCGGAGTTCAAGCGGCCGCGCGGCTCCAGTCCCCCTCCAAACACACCGAGTCCGGCATCGGTCGCCGTAACGCATCGTCGGACTTCGACGTCTCAGTAACGCACGCCGTCGCGCTTCTGTGCTTCAGCAACGCACGCCGTCGCGCTTCACCTTCAGCGCCGCACACCGCCAGGCTTCACATCTCGGCAACGCACACCGTCAGGCTTCACGTCTCGGCAGCGCACACCGTCAGGCTTCCACGTCAGCGACCGTCCCGGCACCGGCACCCCCTGGCTCGGACGACCACCTCTCGACGCCTCCGAGCAACGTCAACTCCATTGCTCCCAACGGGCAACATCCCTCCCGCGTCCCGTCACTCCCACTGCCTCGGCGTCCCCGTGGCAAAGCCCCCGCCGTGCGCGCAGGAACGACGAAGGCGACCCAGGGCCACGGAATCCGTGGACCTGGGTCGCCTGTCGCATACGTGGGCGATACTGGGATCGAACCAGTGACCTCTTCGGTGTGAACGAAGCGCTCTCCCGCTGAGCTAATCGCCCGGGCGCAGGAAGAACATTACCCCATGTCAGGGGGTGGCTTCGACCAGCCGAGGAGCCTCAAGGGGGCACCTGGGCAGGCCCGTCACTCCTTGATGTTCCAGGGCATCGCGAGGCCGAACTTCCAGACGTAGACGCCGACAAGGGCCGCGACGATCACCAGGCCGACGGTCGTGAGGATGATGTTGCGACGCCGGACCTTGGGGTCGAGCGCTCGCTGAGTCGCCTCCGTGACCTTGCGCTTCGTCCAGCGGAGTACCAGCTGCGCCCAGACGAACTCGGTCGCCCAGATCGCCATGCCACCGAAGATCACCAGCCAGCCCGGCCCGGGCAGCGGAAGCATGATCACGCCCGCGACGACCACCGCGAGCCCCACGATGAAAACGCCCACCTGCCAGCTCAGGTGCAGCGCGCGGCGCGCTTTGACGAATGCCGGTGCTCGCGAACCGAGCGCTCGCTCACCCTTCGCCCCGTCGTCAGCCATGGCAACCTCGCCCGGCCCGTCACTCCCCGTATTCATACGACCAAACCCTACCCGAGAGAAACCAGTCACCGGAATGGCCCTATCGGGCGAACGGTCTCTCGGCCGGATGAGTTACGTAAAGGCACGCAAAACACTCAGAGGGGTTTACAACGGCACCGTAGGTGGCATGTCGATTTCGCCGACGTGCGAATCCCCGAGCGCACACTGAGCGAAAGGCCCTGGCGCTTATGAACACCACGGTCAGCTGCGAGCTGCACCTGCGCCTCGTTGTGTCGAGCGAGTCCTCACTGCCTGTTCCCGCAGGACTGCGGTATGACACGGCCGATCCCTACGCCGTGCACGCCACCTTCCACACCGGAGCCGAGGAAACCGTCGAGTGGGTGTTCGCCCGCGACCTCCTCGCCGAGGGCCTGCACCGGCCCACCGGTACCGGCGACGTCCGAGTCTGGCCGTCCCGTAGCCATGGCCAGGGCGTCGTATGCATCGCCCTGAGCTCCCCGGAGGGCGAGGCTCTGCTCGAGGCCCCGGCGCGGGCCCTGGAGTCGTTTCTCAAGCGAACAGACGCCGCCGTGCCCCCCGGCACGGAACACCGGCACTTCGATCTCGACACGGAGCTCTCACACATCCTGGCCGAGAGCTAGCGAGACACCACAGAGCCGCCCGGCGCCGTCCACTCGGGGAGACGGCTCGGGCCTAGACAACCGCATAGGGCACAACCGCATAGGGCACAAACACCGGCGCCGTCGCCGCGGACCACCGCGGAGGCGGCGTCGGCGTGCATGCCCGGCCCGCCGTTGCCGCTTCGCCGCTCCCCGCGACCGCTCTCCGCGCCGCGAAGCCACTACCATCGGCCAGCATCGGGGCGGGCGCCCGCCCGACCCCCAGGCCAGGGAGCGAAACGTGCTGATCACCCACGACACCCGGTGCGCCCTCGACGCCGTGGTGGATCTGGTGAACACCGCACCGGAGGACAGGACGGCGGACGGACTCGCGGATGTCGCGTCCCTCGCTGATTTCGTACGAAAGCACGAAATCAGTGATGTCGGTGTGCTGTCCGAGCATGATCTCGCGGCGGTGCGCAAGGTTCGCGACCGGTTCGCCGGGATCTTCGCCGCCTCCGACCCGCGGACCGCCGCCGCGCTGATCAACGAACTGGTCGCCGCCGCGGGCACCACCCCCCGGCTCACCGACCACGACGGCTACGACTGGCATGTGCACTACTTCGCGCCGGGGGCCTCCGTCGCCGACCATCTCGCGGCCGACTGCGGGATGGCGCTGGCGTTCTTCGTGGTCGCCGGGGAGCAGGAGCGACTGCGCCGCTGCGAGGCCCCGGACTGCCGGCACGCCTTCGTCGACCTCTCCCGCAATCGCTCCCGCCGCTACTGCGACAGCCGCACCTGCGGGAACCGCCTCCACGTCGCCGCGTACCGGGCACGCCGGAAGGAAGCGGCGGGCTGACGGACGTATCCCCGCAACCCTCGACACGAGGAGGTGGCGGGCTGACGGAGCCCTCGGCGGGTGACGCCAGGGGCTCCGCGTACGGCTCAGAGCAGCAGCAGGTCGTGCAGCGAAGCCATGAGCAGCAGACAGCCGATCACCGCAAGGAAGATCATCAGCGGTGGCTGAGAGAGCGCGAAGAGACAACCACGCCGCTCCTCGGGCGGGGCGGCGGTGTCGCTCTGTGTTGTGTCCAGCATCTCGCGGCGATGATGACCCAGCCGACACCCCTAGCGCGATCAACACGCCCGGAAAATGCGGGAGTTCGCCGGATCTTGCGAGAGAAGCGCCCGAACGTGAACGCTTTCGCGCACTCCACGAGGCCCCGGTGAAGCTTTGTGTCGTTTCAGCTGGTCATGTGCGGGTCATATGCCGTGCTTCTTCAGGATGGCCTCGATGTCACTGAAGTCGTCCCCGGAGCCGGTGGCACGGGGCGTCGCGGCGGGGCGGGCGGCCGGGCGAGACCCCTGCCCCAGCGAAGGCGCCGAGGCCGCCGGGGCTACCGCCTCGCGCTGGGCGGCGGCCTTCGCCGCCTTGCGTTCCTTCCGCGTCCCGCCGCCGCGCCGCTCTATGGCCCGCGTGGTCATGAACATCAGCCAAGCGCCACCGAGCACCACGAAACCGGCCCACGCGGTCGGACTGAACGCGGTGTCGGCCAGCCAGCCGACGACCCCGGTCATCACCAGGCCGACCGGCACGAGCGAGTAGGCGGCGATGCGGGCGGCCGCCAGGAAGCGCTTGCGGTAGGCCGTGACCGCGGCGATGCCCAGGCCGGCCGCGGAGACGGCGGAACAGACAGTCTCGGCAATCATCCGGTCCTCCAGGGCAGGGCTCGGTCGGGTCGGGTCGGTTCGTCCCTTCCATCCTGCACCGCCCGGCGCCCGGTATGCCATGCTCCGGGCGGACCTCAGGGACATCTCCGGGTCGGCGTCCTCCCCAGGTCCCGGTTGAGACGCCGCCGCCAGGCCCCGGTTGGGACGCCCCCCAAGGTCCTGGTTGGGTCCCACCCGCCAGGGCTGGAAGACTGGTCTCCATGAACGACTCCTCACCCGCCCGCCCGGCCGCCGTCCTCGACGTCTGGTGCGAACTCCAGTGCCCCGACTGCGGCAGCGCCCTCGCCGACCTGCGCGCGCTGCGCGCCCGCTACGGCGACCGCCTGGAGCTGCGGCTGCGGCACTTCCCCCTGGAGAAGCACCAGCACGCCTTCGCCGCGGCGCAGGCCGCCGAAGAAGCCGCGGAGCAGGGCCAGGCCTGGCCGTACGTGGAGGCGGTGCTCGGCCGGGTGGCGGAGCTGGACCGGGAGGGAGAACCCTTCCTGGTCGAGGTCGCCCGTGAACTCGGACTGGACGCCGAGGAGTTCGACACGGCCCTGATCGACGGCCGGCACATCCTGATCGTCGACGCCGATCAGGCCGAGGGCAAGGCCATCGGCGTGACTGGTACCCCGACCTACGTCATCGGTGGCGAACGCCTCGACGGCGGCAAGAGCCAGGAGGGGCTGCGCGAGCGCATCGAAGAGATCGCCGACCGCCTGCTGGCCGAGCAGGAGGCGTGACGCCCAAGGGGGGCTGCCTACAGCAGGTCCTTGTACAGATAGCGCTCCGTCGTCCGGTAGCCGAGTGACTCGTAGAGCCGCTCGGCCGGGGCGTTGCCCGAGAAGACGTTGAGACCTATGCGGTTCACCCCGGCGGCGACCGCCTGCACCTCGGCGAGCAGCATGAGCGTACGGCCGTGGCCGCGGCCTCGATGCGCCGCGTCGACCTGGACGTTGTAGACGAAGGCGCGGCCGCCGCGCTCCCCCAGCCAGAGGTCGCCGACCGGGGTGCCTTCGTGTTCCAGGACGGTGAACCACATGTTCTGCGTGTCGAGACCCTGCGGCATCAATTGGTCGTGGTCCCGGTTCGACTTGGCGTAGGCCTCCCTCTCCGGCAGGCCGCGCTCGATCCAGTCCTGCGCGAAGTCCTCCCGGCCGTGCCGGTCCCAGACTTCGTACTCGGCCTGTGTCATCGGGCGGGCGAGGCTCCCGGCGGGCATCTCGGGCGAGGTGTCGCCGAGCAGTTTCTCCATGCGGCGGTTACGGGTGACGTACCCGAGTGCCTCCGCGAGCCTCAGCCCTGCCTCGGCGTCGCCGGGGACCGACAGCTCGATCTGCTTGCACCCCCAGCCGCGTGCCACCTCCTCGGCGGCCAGCGCCGCCACGGTGCCCCGTCCACGCCCACGGTCCGGCTCGTTGATGCGGAGCTCGTGGAACAGCGCGAGGAACGTTCCGAAGTTTGGGTCGGTCCCGAGGCGCACGGCACCGACGGGACGGCTGTTCACACACACTTGGTAACGGCGCGAACGCGTCCCGTCGGCGGCGTGCTGAAGCGGCTCGGTCGGCCGCAGGGTGGTGGTCATCACGGCTGTTGTACCCGCTGCCGGGTCCGACGTCAGCCGAATTTCTTCAGCGACCGAGCGATGGAGCGATAGGGAAATCGCGAGATCGAGCGAGCGATCAGGGATCGAGGTCGTCCCCGGCCCGCTCGTCGAAGATCCGCATCGCCTTGGCGGTCACCGGGCCCGGCGCGCCCGCGAGTTCACGGGTGTCGACCCGGTGCACGGCCTGCACGTCGCGCAGTGTGGAGGTCACGAAGACCTCGTCGGCGCGCTCCAGGACATCCAACGGCAGGTCGGTCTCCTTGGCGCCGGTCCACTCGACGGTCAGCGCGCGGGTGATGCCGGCGAGGCATCCGGAGGCGACTGGCGGCGTGTGGATCTCGCCGTCGAGGACGACGAAGACATTGGACCCCGTGCCCTCGCAGAGCTGACCGACCGTGTTGGCGAACAGCGCCTCGGACGCGCCGTGTTCGCGCGCGCGGGCCAGGGCGACGACGTTCTCGGCGTACGAGGTGGTCTTGAGGCCGGTCAGCGCGCCGCGTTCGTTGCGGGTCCAGGGGACCGTGACGACGGCGGTGGAGTCGGGGCGCCGCGAGGACTCACCGAGCGCGACGACCAAGGTGGGGCCGTGCTCGCCGCGGTCGGAGCCGAGCGGCCCGTGACCGCCGGTGTACGTGATCCGCAGCCGGCCGAGCGGCATCGGGTTGGCGTCCATGACCGCCGCACAGGCGCGGCGCACCTCGTCGAGGTCGGGCTCGGGCAGGCCGAGGCCGCGGGCCGAGCGGGCCAGCCGGTCGAGGTGGCGGGTCAGCGCGAACGGCCGCCCGTCGACCGCCTTCACGGTCTCGAAGATGCCGTCGCCCACGGTCAGTCCGTGGTCGAAGACGGAAACGCGGGCCGTCTCGATGTCCTGCAACCCACCGTCGAGCCAGATCTTCACGTAAGGGTCCCTCCACTCGCCTCGTACGCTCCCGACGCTACCGCGAGCAGTCGCGCGGCCTTCAGCTCGGTCTCCCGCCACTCGCCCTCGGGGTCCGAACCCCAGGTGATACCGGCACCCGTCCCGAACCGCAGCACCCCTTCCTCCCGGTCGATCCAGAAGGTGCGGATGCCGACGGCCAGCTGTCCGGTGCCGCGGTCGGCGTCGACCCAGCCGATGCCCCCGCAGTACGGGCCCCGGGGCGCGGTCTCCAGGGCCTCGATGATCCGCAGAGCGCTGGACTTGGGGGCGCCGGTGACGGAGCCGGGCGGGAAGGCGGCGGCGAGCAGGTCCGGCCAGCCGACGCCCTCGCGCAGCTCGCCGTGGACCGTGGAGACGAGGTGGACCAGGCCCGGATGCTTCTCGACGACGCACAGGTCGGGGACGGTGACGGTGCCGGTGGCGCAGACCCGGCCGATGTCGTTGCGGACGAGGTCCACGATCATCACGTTCTCGGCGTAGTCCTTCTGCAGAAGGTCCGCCTCGGTGCGTCCGGTGCCCTTGATCGGGCCGGACTCGACAATCCGGCCGTCGCGACGCAGGAAGAGTTCCGGGGAGGCCGTGGCCGTCTCCACGCCGTGCGCGGGCAGCCGGATCGTTCCTGCATAAGGCGCCGGGTTGCCTCGGGCCAGCAGCGCGGTCAGCGCGTCCACGTCCGCGTCGGGTGCGATCGGTGCGGAGAGTACCCGGCAGAGGTTCGCCTGATAGACCTCGCCGGCCGCGATGTGCTCGCGGATCCGGCGTACGCCTTCAGTGTACGAGGCGCGGTCCAGGGACGACTTCCAGTCATCGGGCGCCGGCCCGCGCCACTGCCCGGGCACCGGCGCGGGCACGGGCTCCTCTCTTACGTCCCGGAAGCGGGCGCAGATCAGACGCCCCTCGAAGTCGGCCGAGACGGCCCAGAAACCGGTCGAGTCCAGAGCCGCGGGGTCGCTGGTGACGTCGAGGAGACCGGTGGCGACGAGGCCACCGAAGCGGGCGAGAGGAGGGAGGTCGGGCACGCAGTCGAGTCTATGGCGGGTGACCTGCGGGTGCCCTGACCATGTCCTTGGGCGGACAGACCGCAGCACGCTGCACAAACGCGTTTTTGTGCTGGCCCCGGAATCCGCTAGAGTTCAACACGTCGCCGGGACGCGCAAGCCGAACGGAAACGACAAGCGGACGTAGCTCAGTTGGTAGAGCGCAACCTTGCCAAGGTTGAGGTCGCCAGTTCGAACCTGGTCGTCCGCTCGCAGGAAGTGGGGGATCTTCTCGAACCCCTACGCTCCTGGTGGAGTGGCCGAGAGGCGAGGCAACGGCCTGCAAAGCCGTCTACACGGGTTCAAATCCCGTCTCCACCTCCAAGGACGATTAGCTCAGCGGGAGAGCGCTTCCCTGACACGGAAGAGGTCACTGGTTCAATCCCAGTATCGTCCACTGGATCTTCCAGCACGTACGGCAAGATCCGAACCCGCGCGATTAGCTCAGCGGGAGAGCGCTTCCCTGACACGGAAGAGGTCACTGGTTCAATCCCAGTATCGCGCACGCAGTACCGGCAGTACGCGTGGCTCAGGCCGCGTGACCTGCGCGATTAGCTCAGCGGGAGAGCGCTTCCCTGACACGGAAGAGGTCACTGGTTCAATCCCAGTATCGCGCACCAGCCGAAGCCCCCGGCCGTCTCGTACGGTCGGGGGCTTCGTCGTGCCCATGGCTGCGACCTGCGTACGACGAAGGGGCCTCCGCTGAGGAAGAAGGCCCCTTCGGTCGTTCAGCCTGTTCAGTCCGTTCAGTCCGTTCAGTCCGTTCAGTCCGTCAGGACGAGAAGAGCATGTGGCCGAAGCTCTTGTGGCGGTGGTGGCCGCCGTAGTGACCGCCGTGGCCTCCGTGGCCGCCGTGTTGCGGGGCGCCCCAGGCGGGTGCGGGGGCGGAGGGGTACGCCTGCGGGGCGGCCGGGGGCGGCGGCGCGGGCTGCTGCCACTGGGACTCCAGGCGGGTCAGCGCCTCCAGCTCGCCGTAGTCGAGAAATATCCCGCGGCAGCCGCTGCACTGCTCGATCTGGACGCCATTGCGGTTGTACGTGTGCATCGGCGCATGACACTTCGGACACTGCATGCTCGGCTCAACTCCTCGCCGGTCGGTACTGCTTCCGCCAGGACAGACTCCGCCCGGCTTCGGTCGGTTGCACCTTACGTCGCGAAACCCTGCGCCAACTCGGGCGGGACGGTGCCCATTCGGTCACAGGCATCGATCACGGCCTGCTGCACCTCGTCCAACGGATGCCCGGCGGCGACGGATTTGGCGATCGCCAGGGCCGCCGTCTGCACGGTGAGGGCGCGGGCCGCGACGTCCAGAGCGGGCCAGGGGTCGCTGGTGGCGGGGACGGCCGGGCCACCGGCGCGCTGGTAGGCGGTCAGGAAGCGCAGCCATGCGTCGGGCGGGAGCAGGCCGCAGGCGTACCAGGCGGCGGGGCGGGCCAGGTCCCAGGCCGGGGCGCCCACGCCCAGGTCGTCGACGTCGATGAGGAGCCAGCGGCCGTTCGGCTCGGGGAGGCGGACGAGCTGGCCGAGGTGCAGGTCGCCGTGGCACAGGGTCGTGGCGTCCGGCATCGGGGCCTCGGCGCGGGCCCAGGGCGGAAGGCCGGCCCAGGCGTGCAGGACCGGGGCGGCGGCCGGGTGCGGGCCCGCCGCCCGGAGCCGGGCAATCGCGCGGGCCGCCTTGGCGGGGCCGCGCATGGGCGGCAGGCCGTGCGGCGCGGGGGTTAGGTGGAGGCGAGCCAACAGGGTGGCGGCGGCCTCCCAGGGGGCCGCTTCGGGGTTCTCGGGATCGACCGGGTTGCCGTACGGCCAGAGGGTCACCAGGCGGCCGTGGAGGGCGACGGGTGTCCGGGTCAGCGGGGACAGCAGGACGCCGGGGAGTTCGGCGGCGACGGACAGGCGGGCGGCGAGTTCCGCGGGGGCCGCGTCGGGGGCGTGCGCTTTGGCGACGGTGTCGCCGTGGCGGACGACGGTGCCGTCGCCGCGGTCGGCGAGGACCGTGTCCTTGGTCCCGCAGGGACAGGGGCCCGGCACGGGGTGGACCGCGCCGCGCACCTTGGCGGTGAGTGCGGGCAGCAGGGTGTCTGCGGTCACGGGTCCCCCTGGGGTGTACGGCGTCTGGGTGAGCGTACGCAGGTGGGGTGCGGTGGGGGTGGGGTACCCGGCGCGGGTGGGGCACCGGCATGGTGGACGGTACCCGGCGCAGGCGCTGAACTCGAGGGCGGTGCGCTGCCCCGCGCTTGGCGGGTGCCGCAGGGAGGGGCGCCGACCGGCCGCGCGGTTACCCGCAGGGAGGACCGTCGCGCCGCTACCCGCGGCTGGGACGGGTGTGCGGGCAGTGCCCCGCTGGGCCTGTGTAAAAAATGCCCGCGCAGCTCCCCAGCTGCGCGGGCATTTTTTGTGCCGTCCGCCGCACCCCCGTCCCCACGGGGTTTCATGGCCGGATGTCCCCGCCCGGACCGCTCTTCCGGGCCTGGGGCGCCGCTCAGCGCCCCAGCATCACGCCCACGGACGACGCTTGTGTGACCACTGCGTCCCAGCCGCCGAAGACGACTACGAGCAGGGCCGCCAGGGGAAGGACCATCGCTGTCGCCACCAAGGGGTGGCGCCGGCCCTGACGGCGGGTGCCGAACGCGATGCCGTACGCCTTGCGTCCCTGCGTGCGGAGCGCTGTCCGCGGTGCCGTGTGGGCCATGGTCCCTCTCCTGACCGAGCTTCTGTTGTGGTTGGCAGCGGCGGGTGTCTGACCTCGGGGGACGAGTGCTGCACCCGCCGCTTGACCTCAAATCTAGGCTCGCGGCGGCGGTGGGTCGTCATGCCCTCGTACCGATTGGCGGGCCTCCCGGAGGATGAGCGATGACCTGCGGAGTACTCCCCTGGGTGGAGATGAGGACCTAGGTCTCAGGGTCTTCCCGGAGGGGGCGCCCGGTGTGCCCCGACTGTTCCGAGCTGTCCTCCCTGGGTACCGGCTGCTCGACCAGCGCCAGCACCCGGGTCGCCATGAAGCGGGCGGTACGCACCACTGATCCGCTTCGCGTGACTTCGCTCACTTCCACGACACCTCGGCGTACCGCCGTCTCCACTCGGCGGCCCGCCCTGCTCGCCACCACCTCGTACGTACGCGTCGTGTCCCCGGCGTCCACGACTATCTCGACACGGTCACCCTTCACGGGCCCAATCCCCCTTCTGCGACGGATGGTTGGGATCACAGGCAGCCCAAAGCCGTCCTGTTCACACGCTCCCTGACCACCTTTCAAGTTTCCCACCCGGCACTGACAATCGATCGGGCCGAGAGGGCGCGGCCTCTGCGCGTGCTCGGCCGCGGAAACGTAAGCTGTGGCTCGTCAAACGGACCGGGCAGCGGGGATGGACATGGCGATGATGCGCCTGAGGCGCGAGGACCCGCGTGTCGTCGGCTCGTTCAGGCTTCACAGACGGCTCGGCGCGGGCGGCATGGGCGTGGTCTACCTGGGCTCCGACCGGCGTGGCCAGCGGGTCGCGCTGAAGGTGATCCGACCTGATCTTGCGGAGGATCAGGAGTTCCGGTCGCGGTTCGCACGCGAGGTCTCGGCGGCCCGCCGCATCAGGGGCGGATGCACGGCGCGGCTCGTGGCCGCCGATCTCGAGGCGGACCGGCCGTGGTTCGCCACGCAGTACGTACCCGGGCCCTCCCTGCACGACAAGGTCGCCGAGGAAGGCCCACTGTCGGCCGCCGATGTCGCCGCCGTCGGTGCCGCCCTCTCCGAGGGGCTCGTCGCCGTGCACGAGGCCGGTGTCGTCCACCGTGATCTCAAGCCGTCCAACATCCTGTTGTCCCCGAAGGGGCCGCGGATCATCGACTTCGGCATCGCCTGGGCGACGGGCGCCTCGACGCTCACGCATGTCGGTACGGCCGTCGGCTCCCCCGGATTCCTCGCTCCCGAGCAGGTGCGCGGGGCCGCCGTCACCCCGGCCACGGACGTCTTCGCGCTCGGCGCCACGCTCGCGTACGCGGCGACCCAGGACTCGCCCTTCGGGCAAGGCAGTTCCGAAGTGATGCTCTACAGGGTGGTGCACGAGGAACCCCAACTGCACGGTGTGCCGGACGCCCTGGCTCCGCTCGTCCGGGCGTGTCTGGCGAAGGACCCCGAGGAACGACCCACCACCCTCCAACTGTCCCTGCGGCTCAAGGAGATCGCGGCCCGCGAGGCACAGGGCATGGCGGATGTACGGCCGCCCGCACCGCGCACGGATCCCGACCGGCCGACGGGCCGCCTGGCCGAGCAGTACGTCGAGCAGCGCACCCAGCGGCGTCCGCAGGGCACTCCCCCGCCGCGCACGGGCGGGACGAACGGCGGCACGAGGTCGGCTCAGTCGGGTGCGCGCCCCACGCCCGCACGGAACACCGGCCGCTCCGGCAGTAGGCCGGCGCCCCGCAGCGGTGCCGGGCGACCGGCGCCCCGAACGACCGGTACCGGTCGGCGGCCCGCCAATCCGCGACTGCTGCGCCAGCGGCTCTTCGTGTTCGTCGTGGTGACGCTGCTCGTCGCGCTCGGCATCGCGGCGGCCCAGGGGTGTCAGGGACCGGCGCGCGGGCTGGACGACGGCGGCACCCACAAGGGCGTACGACAGGAGCGGTCGTACGCACCGCTGCCCACCGGGGGCCTGATGTCCCAGCAGTACCGGAGTGAGATCCGCAAGGACGGCTGAGCGGCCTCGGGGGCGTGCCTCGCTTCCCTCGAGGGCGCTCAGCGTCAGGGCGCCCAGCGTCCCGGACGGTCGCCCGTCAGGACGTCAGGGCTGCGGGCGGCCCGTCGCCACCGCGTAGAACGCGACCGCGGCCGCCGCGCCCACGTTGAGCGAGTCGACGCCGTGGGCCATCGGGATGCGGACCCACTCGTCCGCCGCCATCAGGGCCTTCGTGGACAGACCGTCGCCCTCCGCGCCGAGCATCAGCGCGACCCGGTCCATGCGGTGCGGGGCCGCCTCGTCGAGGGACTTCGCCTTCTCGTCCGGGGTGAGCGCGAGCAGGTTGAAGCCGGCCTCGCGGACCGTCTCCAGGCTCTTGGGCCAGGAGTCGAGACGCGCGTAGGGGACCGAGAAGACGGCCCCCATGGAGACCTTCACGGAGCGCCGGTAGAGCGGGTCCGCGCAGTCCGGGGAGAGCAGGACCGCGTCCATGCCGAGAGCGGCGGCGGAGCGGAAGATCGCGCCGATGTTGGTGTGGTCGTTGACCGACTCCATGACGACGACGCGGCGCGCGGACTGCAGGAGTTCCTCGGCCGTCGGCAGCGGCTTGCGCTGCATCGAGGCGAGCGCGCCGCGGTGCACGTGATAGCCGGTGACCTGCTCGGCGAGGTCCGGACTGACCGCGTAGACCGGAGCCGGGAGCTCGTCGATGACGTCGCGCATGACATCGACCCACTTCGCGGACAGGAGCATCGAGCGCATCTCGTACCCGGCGTCCTTGGCCCGTCTGATGACCTTCTCGCCTTCGGCGATGAACAGGCCCTCGGCGGGTTCGCGCTTGCGGCGCAGTTCCACGTCGGTCAGGCCCGTGTAGTCGCGCAGACGTGGGTCGTCGGGGTTCTCAACGGTGATGAGATCGGCCACAGGGTGATACTGCCTTGTCCTGGGTGCGGTGCCAACGGCTGGGAACGGGTTGGGTTACCCGTGGTTACTCAGAAGCCTTGTGCGGGCTCTGCACGCCCACGTTCACGACCTCGCCGATGACGATCACCGCCGGCGGCTTCACGTCCTGCGTCCGTACGGTCTCGGCGACCGTCGCCAGGGTCGCGTCGACGCGGCGCTGCGCGGCGGTCGTGCCCTCCTGGACCAGGGCGACGGGGGTGTCGGCCGGCTTGCCGTGCGCGACCAGGGTTTCGGCAATCTTGCCGATCTTGTCGACGCCCATGAGGACGACGAGCGTGCCGCGGAGCTTGGCGAGGGACGGCCAGTCGACGAGGGACCGCTCGTCGTCGGGGGCGACATGGCCGCTGACCACCGTGAACTCGTGGGCGACACCCCGGTGTGTGACGGGAATGCCGGCCGCGCCCGGGACCGAGATCGAGCTGGAGATGCCCGGGACGACCGTGCAGGCGATGCCCTCCTCGGCGAGCGCCTGGGCCTCCTCCATGCCGCGGCCGAAGACGAACGGGTCGCCGCCCTTGAGTCGCACGACGGACTTGCCTTGCTTGGCGTGCTCGATCAGGGCGTTGTTGATGGCCTCCTGGGCCATGTAACGGCCGTACGGGATCTTCGCCGCGTCGATCACCTCGACGTGCGGCGGGAGTTCGGCGAGCAGGTCGCGCGGGCCGAGGCGGTCCGCGATGACCACGTCGGCCTCGGCGAGCAGGCGGCGGCCGCGGACCGTGATCAGGTCCGGGTCGCCGGGGCCGCCGCCGACCAGGGCGACGCCGGGGGTGCGGGTGCGGTGGTGCGGCGCCACCAGGGTGCCGTCGCGCAGCCCCTCCACCACTGCGTCGCGGATCGCCGCCGTGTGGCGGGGGTCCCGGCCCCGGGCTTGCGTCGTCAGGACCGCGACCGTCACGCCCTCGCTGTGGCCCGTCGCGGGGGTCCACGCCGTCGCCGCGTCGGCGTCGTCGGAGCGGACGCACCAGACGCGGTGGCGCTCCGCTTCGGCGGAGGCCCGGGTGTTCGCCTCGTGATCGCTGGTCGCGATCAGGGCGTACCAGGCGTTGGCCAGGTCGCCTTCTTCGTACGGGCGCCTCGTCCAGGTGATCTCACCCGCGTCCGCCATCGCCTCCACCGAAGGTGTGGCCTCCGGTGAGACCAGGTGGATGTCCGCGCCTGCCGCGATGAGTGCCGGGAGGCGGCGTTGGGCCACCTGGCCGCCGCCGAGGACGACTACGCGGCGGCCGGTGAGGCGGAGGCCTACGGGGTAGGCGGGGTGTTCGGCCATAGCGGTGCGGCTCCCTCGTGCGGGGTGGTGCGTAGGCGGGGCCTCTGCGGCTCTGGAGTGGCCCCTGACGTGGGGATTTTAAGGTGCGGGCTCGGTGGGGGCCGGGGTGGGTGGGGGTTCTTTCCCCAAGCCCGCCCCTTCCCGAAACCGGGGGCTCTGCCACCGGGCCCCGCCAGTGCGGCCCGGTGGGCGGGCTGTGCCGACTCGTTCCGACCTGCGGAACGAGTCGGCACAGCCCTTGTGCCTACTTTTCGGTTACCCCTGCCGAATCGAAGGTCGCCACCTCGTGCATCGCCCGTGCCGCGCTCTGGACCACCGGGAGGGCCAGGAGGGCGCCCGTGCCCTCGCCCAGGCGGAGGTCCAGGTCGACCAAGGGGCGCAGGCCCAGCTTGTTCAGGGCCGCCACGTGGCCGGGTTCCGCGCTGCGGTGGCCAGCGATGCAGGCCGCGAGGACCTCGGGGGCGATGGCGCGGGCCACGAGGGCCGCGGCGCCGGCGCTGACGCCGTCCAGGATGACCGGCGTACGGAGGGAGGCGCCGCCCAGGAGGAGGCCGACCATGGCGGCGTGCTCGAGGCCACCGATGGCCGCGAGGACGCCGATGGGGTCGGCGGGGTCCGGCTGGTGGAGTTCGATGGCACGGCGCACGACCTCGGTCTTGCGGGCCAGGGTCTCGTCGTTGATGCCGGTGCCCCGGCCCGTCACCTCGGACGGGTCGGTGTCCGTGAAGACCGAGATCAGGGCCGCCGACGCCGTGGTGTTGGCGATGCCCATCTCGCCCGTCAGGAGGGCCTTGTTGCCCGCCGCCACGAGGTCCCGGGCCGTTTCGATGCCCACCTCGATGGCAGCCGTGACCTCTTCGCGAGTCATCGCGGGGCCCGTCGTCATGTCGGCGGTGCCCGCGCGGACCTTGCGCGGGAGGAGGCCCGGGGTCGCGGGCAGGTCGGAGGCGACGCCCACGTCGATGACGCAGACCTCGGCGCCCACCTGGTTGGCGAACGCGTTGCAGACCGCGCCGCCGCCCAGGAAGTTGGCCACCATCTGGCCGGTGACCTCCTGCGGCCAGGGGGTGACGCCCTGGGCGTGCACGCCGTGGTCGCCCGCGAAGATCGCGACGGCGGCGGGCTCCGGAATCGGCGGTGGGCACATCCGCGACAGGCCCGACAGCTGTGCGGAGATGATCTCCAGCATGCCGAGCGCGCCCGCGGGCTTGGTCATCCGCTTCTGACGCTCCCACGCCTCGCCGAGCGCCTTGGCGTCGAGCGGGCGGATGTTCGAGACCGTCTCGGCGAGCAGGTCGTGCGGCTCCTCGCCGGGCAGCGCGCGACGGCCGTACGTCTCCTCGTGCACGACCCACGACAGCGGGCGGCGCTTGGACCAGCCGGCCTGCATCAGCTCGGGCTCGTCCGGGAACTCGTCGACGTAGCCGACGCAGAGGTACGCCACGACCTCCAGGTGCTCGGGCAGGCCGAGGGCACGGACCATCTCGCGCTCGTCGAAGAAGCTGACCCAGCCGACGCCGAGGCCCTCGGCGCGGGCCGCGAGCCAGAGGTTCTCGACCGCGAGCGCGGAGGAGTACGGGGCCATCTGCGGCTGGGTGTGGCGGCCCAGGGTGTGGCGGCCGCCGCGGGTCGGGTCGGCGGTGACGACGATGTTCACCGGGGTGTCGAGGATGGCCTCGATCTTCAGTTCCTTGAACTGCTTCGCGCGGCCCTTGGGCAGCGACTTGGCGTACGCCTCGCGCTGGCGCTGGGCGAGTTCGTGCATGCTCCGACGGGTGTCGGCGGAGCGGATGACGACGAAGTCCCAGGGCTGGGAGTGGCCGACGGACGGCGCGGTGTGCGCGGCCTCCAGGACACGGAGGAGCACGTCGTGCGGGATCGGGTCGCTGCGGAAGCCGTTGCGGATGTCGCGGCGCTCGCGCATCACGCGCAGCACCGCCTCGCGCTCGGCGTCGTCGTAACCGGGGGCCGCCGGGCCGGTGGACTCTCGTACGTCTGCCACTGCGGCCGTGCTCTCTTCCTGGTCGGCGACCTGGGTGTCCAGGTCGTCCGCTTGCTGTGTGACTACGGGTTCCGGGTCCGCGGGGAGCGGCTCCGGTACGGGGGGTGTCTCGGTCTCGGTCTCGCCCTGCGGTTCGCGGGGCGCCGGCACGACTGCCGGAGCGATCTGCTCCGCTTCCTCGACGGGAGTCTCCGAGGGTTCCTCCGCGGCCTCCTCGACCGGGGCGGGCGCCACCACGATCATCTCCTCCGCGGGCTCCTCGGCCGGGGGCTGCTCCTCCGCCGGGAGGGGCGGCACGGTCATGGCGTGCGGCGGGGTCGGGGCCAGGTGCGGGGTCGTCGGCACCTGGCCTTCGACAGGCACGAACTGGCCGAGAGGCTGGTCCGCGTGGGGCTCCAGGGGGGTGTCCGGGAATCCGGACGCTCCTGCCGCGTCGCCGCCGGCGGCACCGGGGAAGCTCTGCTCGCCCTGAGGCCGGCCCGCGGATGCCTGTGCGGCCTCCGCGTGGGCGGCCACACCCACCGGGACACCGTGTGACACCTCGGCGGCACCGGTCTCGGAGAACGCGGCCTGGTCCGTGAACTGCTCGACCGGGAAGGTTTCGAGGCCGGGGACCGCCCGGCCGTGCGAGGCGTCCACCGAGAGCACGGCCTGCGCGGGCTCGGGAGCGTGCACCGCGGCTGCCGCGAGCGATTGCGCAGCCTCCGCGTGGGATGCCGTGTCCGTGAACTGGGCGGCCGGTTCCGGGATGTGGACACCAGGGTCCGCCAACTGGGCGGGCTGGGCGGAGAACTGGGCCGCGGGCTCGGCCTGTTCGGCTCCGTGTGCGACCGGGTCGACGGTGGCCCGCTCCGCGCTCTGCGGCCGGGTCACGTGCGCTGCCTGCGCACCCTGCTCGGACGCGAGGTCCGGCACGGGAGCGAGGTCCGGAGCCGGGGCAAGGTTCTGCGCGGGCGTGAAGTGCTCGCCGTCCGACGGGATCTGGGACTGTGCGACATCGGGTGCGGGTGTCTGGGCGTCGCCCGAGTGTCCGACGTATCCGATGTCGTCCGTCGCCTGGAGGGCGTGCGGCATCCCCGGAGCTGCCGGGAAGGGCGTGTCCGGAGTCTGCGGATCCGACGGGACCTGCGGATCCAGCGAGCCGTCCACTGCGGCCGCGGCCTCGGGGGCCTGGGCGCCCGCCTGTTCCTGGAGGGCGAGCGGGGCCCCCGGAGCCTGGGGTGCCTGCGCCGGGGCCTCGGCGGCCTCCGGGATCCGTGGATCGTGCGCGAGCCCCGGGACCTCGGCGGCCTCCGGAGCCTGCTGCGGGTCCACGAACTGCGGCACATCCTCGACCTGGTCCGCCTCGGGGACCGTCCCGGCCTCGGTGGCCGGCCCCGTCGCGACGGCCGGCACGGACTCGGTGGTCGGTACGGACCCGGGCGTCTGCCCCGTCTCCGGGACGACCGTTTCTGCAGCGCCCACCTCTGTGGCCACGGGCGGAGCGCCCCACGGCACCGCGCCCTGCGGCGGGGTCTCCCCGAACTGCGACACATCGAGGTACTCCGGTCCCACCGTCGGCGGACCCGCGTGCCGTGGGGGAATTACGGGAGTGGCGGGCACAGGAGCGGTGGGGGGGACCGGCGCACCCGCAGGGCCGCGGTCGGCCAGCGAGCGCACCGGGCTCGCGGAGCCGTCCGGCGTCGGCGGGCCGAGGTGCAGCGGGCGGCGCTGCGGCATCGGCTGTGGGGCGGGCGCCGCGTTCGGCATACGGACTCCGCCGAGGTCGACCGAGCCGCTGTCGCGTCCGGCCATCTCGTGCGGGCCCGGCTCGTGCGAACCCGGCTCGTGGACGAACGGCATCGGGGCCGGCGGCGGCACCTCGTTGCCCCACGCGCCCTGTGCTCCCGGCGCGCCCGGCATCAGGAGCAGGTCGTCGTCCTCGGCGGGGTTCTCGGAGGGGTCGAGGAAGGTGTACGCGCCCGGCGCGGTGACGCCCGGCTGCTCCACCATGCCTGCGTTCTCCGGCAGTCCCTCGCCCGGGACCTGGCCGGTGTCGGTCATGCGTACCCCTCGCCCATCGGTTAGTGCTTCCAAGTCCAGCTCGCCCGGAACGGCGCACCGACCGCCCCACTGTGAAGAACGAGCGTGCGTGCCCAGCGGCACGAACGACCGGCCAACAAAGACGACAAAGCCACTTACTGGCATTGTCCCGGTCATCCCGCCTTCGCGACACCTCGATCCGCGAGGGCCCGCTGTGGACTGCGCCACGTTGCGCGTCCTCCGGTTCTGCCGTACCACACACGCCTCAAAACGGGCGCGCTTTCCGGACATTGACCGACGAAAGGCCGATCACCCAGGAGCGGTACAACGATCGGCCAGCCTACCGCGCGCAGTACGACAACAGGATCACGGGGCGCGATCCGGCAGACGGCCGCTGAGCAGGAACGCGACGCTCCGTTCCTTCTCCGTCCAGGCCCTTGTATCGAGTTCGACGGACTGAATGAGGGCGCACTCGACCTCGTAGCCGTGCTCCGTCAGGTCGCGGCCGATGAGTTCGGCTGCGTCGCGGGTGGCGGCGTGCGTCACGATGCGCTGCGGACGGCGGTCGGCGACGGCCGAGACCACCGCCACTCCCCCGCCCCCGACGCGTACGACATCGGGCTCGGGCAGGTTCTCGAGAATGTGCGGCGCGGCGCCATGCACGATCTGCACCTGGACACCGAAGCGGCGGGCGGAGTCCTCGGTGCGGGCGCAGGAACCGGGGTTGCGGTCGACCGCGATGACGGCGGCGCCGGTGCGTGCGGCCTCGGTGGCGAAGGCGCCGCTGCCGGAGCCGATGTCCCACACGAGGTCGCCGACGCGCGGGCCCAGGCGGGCGAGTTGGGCGGCGCGCAGCAGATCCGTTTCTCCTTCGCCGAGCGCACCGCCGTACGCCTCGGCGGGCATTGCCCAGCCGCGCGGCCCGTTGCCCGGATCGCGTCCGGCGATCCAGCCGCCGCCCTCGGCCGCGGCCCTGAAGGCGCCGATGACGATGACGACGTTGGGGTCGCGCCAGGTGTGGTCGGCGGCCTTGTCGGAGGTGACGACGGTGACCTGTTCGCGGGCGGTGCCGAGTTCCTCGCAGATGACGAAGGTGCGGTGCACTCCTTCGAGGAGCAGACCGAGTTCGGCGGGGCCGGCGCCCGGCGAGGTGAGAACGGCGACCTTGGTGTGGGCGCGGCACACATTCACCGCGCGTCGTAGGGTGCGGGGGTGTGCGACGACCACCTGTGCGTCGTCCCAGGGCATTCCAGCGCGGGCGAAGGCGGCGGCCACCGAGGAGACGGCGGGCACCACTTCGACCTCCAGGCCGAACTCGGGGCCCCGCAGGGTGCGTACGACACCGAAGAAGCCCGGGTCCCCGTCGGCGAGGACGACGGCGGTGCCCCGGTGGTTCGCGATCCGGCGAGCGGCGAGGGAGACACTGCCGAGGCGGATGCGCTCGGCGGCCCGGGGCACCTCGGGCAGCGCGAGGTGGTGGGCCGCGCCGGCCACCAGCGTGGCGGCACCGAGTGCGGAGCGCGCCGCGGCGGTCAGCGGCGAGCCGTCCCAGCCGATCACCGTGACCCGGTCGGCCATCGTCGTCAGTCTCCAGAAGGTTTTCGCAGGTCGTCAGGGGCCAGCCCGAGAGCGGGCTCCGTGAGGGTACCTGGTACGGCTGGGCAGTGCCGTGACGGGCTCCGGCGCGTGGGAGCGGTCCCGCGGATTCAGGTAGGCGGTTCCAGGTTCCCGGGGCGCGGCTCCCGTAGTTCTCAGTTCCAGTCGGAGAACGACGTGAAACCACCGGTGTCGGCGAGTTGATCACCGACGCCCTCGAGGTCCTCCGGCAGGAGGCTCCACACGATGAAGTCGGTGCGCAGATCGACCCAGGTTCCGTCCTCGGTGCGGGTGCGCGCTATACAGGCGTTGCGCAGCACGCCCTCGCTGATGCAGCCGATCTTCTGGGCGACCTGCTGCGAGGCGGTGTTGTCGGCCGCCGTACGCAACTCGATCCGCTCGAACTTCTGGTCTCCGAAGAGCCATTGGGCGGTGGCGAGCGCCGCCTCGGAGGCGTAGCCCTCGCCGCGCGCCCACGGGGCGATGATGTACGAGAGTTCGGTGGACCGCACATGCCAGTTCGTCTTGCCGAGCTGGATGACGCCGACCAGGCGCTGGGTGAGGAACTCGGTGACGGCGAGGTCGAGTCCGCGGCCCTGCGTGCGTTCCGTGGGCGCGTACTCGGTGATCCAGGTGCGGGCGCCGTCCTCGGTGAAGGGCTGCGGCACCGATGTCCAGGCCGCCACCATCTCGTCGTTCATCATCTCGGCCAGGGCGGGTACGTCGTCCTCGTCGAGCGCACGCAGGACCAACCGCTCCGTGCTGATGGAGATGTCGGGGAAGGTGCTCGTCATGCGCCGCTCCGTAACCTTCGGGGACTTGGGGCCCGCGGAATCCTCAGGGCCCGCTGAACTGCCCAGCATGCAGCATGAAAGCACTGAACTGCACCACGGGGTCCACTCCAAGTGATGGAGTGGACCCCGTGCGGTGACCAAGGGCGCGTCAGCCGGAGGTGACCGGCAGGACCGACTAGAACGACGGGATGACGGAGCCGGCGTACTTGTCCTCGATGAACTTCTTGACCTCGGGCGAGGTGAGGAGCTTGGCCAGCTTCTTCACGCGCGGGTCGTCCTCGTTGCCCTTCTTGACGGCGAGGAAGTTGCCGTACGGGTTGTTCTTCGCGGACTCCAGGACGAGGGCGTCCTTGGCGGGCTTGAGGTCGGCCTCGATCGCGTAGTTGCCGTTGATCACCGCGGCGTCGACATCGTCCAGGGAACGCGGGGTCTGGGCCGCCTCCAGCTCCTTGAACTTGAGGTTCTTCGGGTTCTTGGTGATGTCCGCGGGGGTCGCTTCGTTGCCCGCACCGTCCTTGAGCGTGATGAGTCCGTTCGCTGCGAGCAGCTTGAGGGCACGGGCCTCGTTGACGCTGTCGTTGGGGACGGCGATCGTCGCACCGCTCTTCAGGGCGTCGGCGCTCTTGACCTTGTGGGAGTAGAGGCCGAGCGGCTCCAGGTGCACCGTGACGACGGGCACGATGTGGGTGCCGTTCTTCTTGTTGAAGTCGTCGAGGTACGGCTGATTCTGGAAGTAGTTGGCGCCCACGGAGCCGTCCTCGGTCGCCGTGTTCGGCGTCACGTAGTCGGTGAACTCCTTGACCTCCAGGTCGAGGCCCGCCTTCTTCGCCAGGTTCTTCTTGACGAAGTTCAGGATCTCGGCATGCGGGGTCGGGCTCGCGGCGACGACCAGCGGACCGCTGGTGTCGGAGGAGGCGGAGTCCTTGTCCGAGCCGCAGGCGGTGAGCCCGAAGGTGAGGGCTCCGGCGGCGAGGACGGCGGTGGTGATCTTGGCGGTGTTACGCACGAAAAGTGCCTTTCCTTATGGGTGGAGCGACCCCGTCTTGGGTGGTACGGGGAGTTCGGGGAGGGGGTCAGGAGACCTTGCCGGCCTCGGCCGTGGCGACTTCGGCAGTCGGCGCCTTGACCTTCAGCAGCCGCAGCTTCGGCGCGGTACCGGAGTGCCCGCCGCGCCGGTGCAGCCCGCGGGCGGCGTAGTCGCCGGCGAACTGGATGACGGAGATGACGACCGCGAGGATGGCGACCGTGATCCACATCAGTCCGGTCTCGAAGCGCTGGTAGCCGTAGCGGATCGCGATGTCGCCGAGGCCTCCGGCGCCGACCGTGCCGGCCATCGCCGAGTAGCCGATGAGGGCGACGATCGTGGTGGTCGCGGAGGAGATCAGCGACGGCAGCGACTCCGGTACGAGGACCTTGCGGACGACGGTCCAGGTGTTGCCCCCCATCGACTGCACGGCCTCGACGAGCCCGCCGTCCACTTCGCGAACAGCCGTCTCGACGAGCCGCGCGAAGAAGGGGATCGCACCGATGGCGAGCGGCACGATCGCGGCCTCGCGACCGATCGTCGTCCCCGTGATCGTGCGCGTGAAGTTCATCAGCGCGACCATCAGGATGATGAAGGGCATCGAGCGGGCGATGTTCACGACCTGCCCGATCACCTTGCTCGCGACGACGTTCTGGAGGAGTCCGCCGCGGTCGGTGAGGACGAGCAGGATGCCGAGCGGGAGGCCGGCCACGGTCGCGATCAGCGTGGACCAGCCGACCATGTAGAGCGTGTCCCAACACGCCTGGGACAGCAGCGGCTGCATCTCCGACCAGGTCACTTGGCACCTTCCTTCACCAGGACGGGCGCCTGGCCCTGGATGTCGATCTGCAAGCCCTGCTCGCGCAGGAATCCGATCGGCACGACGTTGTCCTCGTAGCGGCCGGGCAGCTCGATGCGCATCCGGCCGACCTGCTTGCCCGCGACGGTGTCCATCGCCGCGCCCAGGATCGAGATGTCGATGTTGTACGTGCGCGAGAGCTGCGAGATGACGGGCTGGGTGGCGGCCTCGCCGTGGAAGGTGACGTCGATGACGGTGCGGTCGTCGCCGGAGGCGTCGCCGCTGACCGGGAAGAGCGCGGAGGCCAGTTCGGAGCCGGGCGTCGCGAGCAGTTCGCTGACGGTGCCCGATTCGACGATCCTGCCGTTCTCCATCAGAGCGGCCGAGTCGCAGATGGTCTTGACGACGTCCATCTCGTGGGTGATGAGCAGGACCGTCAGTCCCAGCTGCCGGTTCAGGTCGCGCAGCAGTTGGAGGATGGAGCGGGTGGTCTCCGGGTCGAGGGCGCTGGTCGCCTCGTCGGAGAGCAGCACCTTCGGGTCGCCGGCGAGCGCGCGGGCGATGCCGACGCGCTGCTTCTGGCCGCCGGACAGCTGCGCCGGGTAGACCTTCGCCTTGTCGGAGAGGCCGACGAGGTCGAGGAGTTCGAGGGCCTTGCGGCTGCGCTCCTTGCCGGAGACGCCGAGAATTTCGAGCGGCAGCTCGACGTTGTCCTGGACGGTGCGCGAGGACAGCAGGTTGAAGTGCTGGAAGACCATCCCGATGCGGCTGCGCGCCTTGCGGAGCTCCCGTCCCGCGCGCGGGCCGTGGCCCGCGAGGGCGGTGAGGTCCTGTCCGGCGACGGTGACCGTGCCGGAGGTGGGACGCTCCAGGAGGTTGACGCAGCGGATGAGCGAGGACTTGCCGGCACCGGACTGGCCGATGACGCCGTACACCTCGCCTTCGCGGACATGCAGATCGACGCCGTCGAGGGCGGTCACTTCACGGCCGCGCGAGCGGTAGACCTTGGTGAGGCCCGTTGTCGTGATCACTGGGTTTCCGTCACTGTCGAGTGCAGGGCGTGGGTGTGCGCCGGGCACGGGTGCATTCGGTCGGGAACGCGGCACGGTTCTCGCGATGGCGATGGAACCGGAGGGAACCGGGGGGGGAGAACTTGTGCGCGGGGCAGCCTCGGTCACGTACGCGGTACGGACAGGGCGCGGCGGTCTCGCTTCGGGGCGCGAGACCAGGCGGTGGTGCGGGGGCCCTCTAGAAGGCGCACATTCGACACATACAACGAGCACCGGGCGTCATGGTCGCCTCGGTCGCAAGGGTGCGGCTGCTCGTCGTGGTCATGGGATCAAGTAAAGCAGACCCACGGGAGGGGCCTGCCATCGCTGTCCGAATACCGGACAGCGGTGGACACCATTCAGCCTCGGGCGGAGATCTCCATCCCCTGGGCCGTGACCAGTACGGACAGGGCCGAAAGGTCCTTGACCACCAGGTCGGCGTCCAGCTCGTGGGCCTGGTGGGTTGTGGCCAACGCCACGGTGGTCATGCCGGCGGCGCGGCCCGCCTGGAGACCGGCGGGGGCGTCCTCGAAGACGACGCAGCGGGCCGGGTCGACGCCCAGTTCGCGGGCGGCCAGGAGGTAGGGCTCGGGGTCGGGCTTGCCGCGTGTGATGTCGTCGGCCGCGATCAGCGTCTTGGGGCGGATGCCGACCTCGTCGAGCCGGGCCTCGGCCAACCGTCGGGTGGCGGAGGTGACGACGGCCCAGCGCTCGGCCGGCAAGGCGCCGAGCAGCGCGAGGGTGCCGGGCAGCGCCTCGACTGCGCCCGGAACGTCCTCGACCTCCAGCTGCTCGATGCGCGCGAGGGCCTCGGGGACGATGTCGGCGGCCAGCAGGTCGGCGGCTATCTCGACGGCGGGGCGGCCGTGCAGTTCGATCCGGGCGAAGTCCTCCGCCGTGATGCCGTACTCCTGCGCCCATCGGGTCCAGCACCGGTCGACCGACTCAAGGGATGAGACGAGCGTTCCATCGTTGTCGAACAGCAGGGCTTCAGCGTGGATCTTCATGCCCTCGACCCTACGGGCGACCCCGGGGGTGCGGGCATCGGGTCTTTTGGCCCGTAATAGGGTCGCGGCATGCTTGATGCCCTGACGGTGGCGACCGCCGTCGCCGCGCTCGCGCTCGCCGCCTGGTGCGGCTGGGCCGCCTACCGTGATCAGCCCACCAAGGACTGGCACTTCATCGGCATGGCCGTAGTGTCGCTGCTCGCCGTGGTCCAGCTGGTGATCGGTATCGTCCAACTGGCGCGCGGCGAGAAGCCGGAGCAGGGCACGACGATCTTCGTGGCGTATCTGCTCGGCGCCTTCGCGTGCATTCCGGCCGCGGGTTTCATGTCGCTGGCGGAGCGCACCCGTTGGGGTTCGGTCACGGTGGCGGCCGGCGGCATCGTCCTCGCCGTCCTTGAGGTGCGGCTCTATGACATCTGGGGAGGCTGAGATGACGGCCACGGAGGAGAACGGGACCGTTCCTCAGGAGAAGAAGCCCACGGCAGAGAAGCCGGTGGCAGAAGATCCGGCAGCGGGAAAGCCGACGGACGAGAAGTCGTCGAAGAACAAGCGGACGCGGCTCATCTCCGGCCCGGGCATGCTGCTGCTCTGGCTGTACGGCGTGATGGTCGTCGGCGCCGTCTCACGCTCGGCGGTGCAGATCTCGACCGAGTTCGACAAGGCCCCGCTCGCCTACTCGCTGTCCGCGGTCGCGGGCGTCGTCTACGGCTTCATCACGTACTCGCTGGTGCGCGGTGGTGAGACGGCCCGCAAGGCGGCGCTGGTGTGCTGCGCCGCCGAGCTCGCGGGCGTGCTGACCATCGGGACCTGGACGCTGGTGGAGCCGTCCGCCTTCCCCGACGCCACGGTGTGGTCGGACTACGGGATGGGCTATCTGTTCATCCCGGTGCTGCTGCCGCTGTCGGCGATGTACTGGCTGCGCAAGGCGCGTACCGCCGGTTCGGCAACCGCGGTTCGGTAACCGCGCATCCGGCAGCGGCTACGCGCTGGCCACGAACGCGCTCGCCTCGACGCCCTTCGCCAGGGTCACCAGGGTGAGCCGCTCGTCGACGCGCTCCTGGGAGACCGGGGCGTAGCCGTGCTTGCGGTAGAGGCGGAGATTGCGGTCACTGCGGTGGCCCGTGAAGAGCTGGAAGGACTTGGCCGCGCCGTCTTCGCCGAGCCGGGCCTCGATCGCGGCGAGCAGGCGTCCGCCGAGACCGTGGCGCTGCATGCGCGGGTGGACGATGAGCTTGTTGATGCGGGCCGTGCCATCGGCGTCCACGGCGCCGCGGACCGAGGCCACCACCTCTTCTCCGAGTCGGGCCACCAGGACGGTGCCGGCCGCCAGTTCCCCCCTGAGGGAGTCGAGCGGCTGAGTGAGCGGCTCGATGCCGTAGTCGCCGTACAGCTCCGCCTCGCTCTGGTAGCAGAGGTACTGCAGCTTGAGGATCTGCTCTGCGTCCTGCTCGGTCGCCGCCGAGATGGTCACGCTCATGCCCATGTGTGCATGCCTCCCGCTCACCTGTTCAACCGGATGTCCCTCACTCCTATCCCCGCCGTCAGCGGGCCGCAACCTCCACCGTGAGCAATCGCCGCAGACATCCCAGACATCTGGAGCGTTCCGGACCAAGACTGCCCTGTGAGATACCCAACTCCCCTGCGATCTCCCGGTAGGTGAGGTCCTGCGGGGACAGCAGTGCCGCCATCAGGCTCGGGCAGCGGCCGGGCAGCCGTCGTACAGCGGCGTGCAGCGCCCGCCGGCGGTCGGCGGTCATCGCCGCCTGTTCCGGGCCGAGACCGCCTTCGTCGGCGGGTTCGGCGGCGTACGGCTGCTCAATGCGCGCCGTACGGCGGCTGCGGCGGGCTTCGGAGCGCACGGCGCGGCGCAGCCAGCCGTGCGGATCGACGGGTGGGCCGTCGCTGTCGAGTCGCTCCAGGAGGCGCAGCCAGACGGCCTGTTCCAGGTCGCTCTGCTCGGCGCCGGACGCATGCGCCTCCGCCGAGGCCTCGGCGACGAGGAGGGGGCGCAACGTCGCCACCATGTCGTGTGTCATATGCGGCACGACGCGGCCGCCCCGGCGCGAGGTTGCCGGGGCGGCCGACTGTCACCCCAATCGGGGTTGGTGGGGTCATGCGTTGACGCGGGTCATCCGTTGAGGAAGTCCGCGCGAGCGAGCAGCGCGGTGTCCGCGTTGTCGGAGAAGACGCCGTCGATGCCGGTCTCGAAGTAGGTCTGGAACGCGCCGAAGGCGTCGCCGTAGGCGGTCGGGTCCGTGCCCTTGCGGAAGTTCGCCGGCAGGAAGGGGTTCTCGTTGCGCATCGTGTACGGGTGCAGGATCAGGCCCCGCTTGTGCGCGTCGGCCACGAGTGAGGTCGGCGTGGTGAGGTTGCCGCTCGCGTCCTTCGGGATGATCAGGTCGAGGGTGGGACCGATGCCCTGCGCGTAGCCGGCGATCTCCCTGAGGCCCTTCGGGGTGATCAGGTCGGCGACCGTGCGCGGGTCGCCCGCCTCGACGAAGTCCCAGGGGCGGCTGGTCGCGGTGGAGAGCAGGACGACCAGGGGGTTGTCGACGAGCTCGTTCAGCCGCTGGATGCTGGTCGGCTCGAACGACTGGAGGACGACGGGCGAGTTCCGCTTGTCCTTGCCGTATTTGTGCAGCAGCTTGGCCACCCGCTCCTCCAGGCCGAGGCCCAGCTTGCGGAAGTAGGTGGGGTGCTTGGTCTCGGGGTAGATCCAGACCTGCTTGCCGCGCTTGCGGGTCTGCTCGTCCTGCCAGCGGAGCACCTCTTCGAAGGTGGGGATCTCCCAGCGACCGTTGTAGAGGGTGTTGTGCGGGCGGTTGGCCGGGATGCGCTCGACGGCACGCAGGGTCTTCAGCTCGGCGAGCGTGAAGTCCTCGGTGAACCAGCCCGTCGTGGCGACGCCGTCGAGGGTCTTGGTGGTCTTGCGGTCGGTGAACTCGGGGTGCGCCGCGACGTCAGTGGTCCCGCCGATCTCCGGCTCGTGACGGCACACGAGGTGGCCGTCCTTGGTGGGCACCAGGTCACCCGCCTCGACTATGTCCGCGCCCAGGTCGAGGGCCAGCTGGTACGAGCCGAAGGTGTGCTCCGGCCGGTAGCCGCTGGCCCCGCGGTGGCCGATGATCGTCGGCACGGGCAGGCTCTTCAAACCGCCGCCTCCGTGCTGCGCGTCCCCGGCTCTCGCCGTGCCCGCCGTCCCCAGTGCCGCCACGCCCGCGCCGAGCACCGCCGCGCCGAGCAGCGCCCGCCGTCCGGTCCCACGCGTCCGCTCGTCCGACTCCTGCGTTCCCATGAGCGCCTCCGTCGTCCTGTCTTCGCCAGTGCGGGCCGATCGTAGGGGCGCGCCCGTGACGGGCGGGAGACGCCGTCGAAAACTCAGGGGTGACGCTGGATGTCGTACGAGGACAGATAGCTGACGATCCGTCGGCTTGGCCCGGATCGGATCGGGTACGCGGCCATTGGGCCGCCGGGCGATGTCGGGGACGCGCCCACTGGGCCTGACGGGCGATGTCCGTCACATCGTGGCGGTCACGTTACGCGCGGCCGACGGAGCGACACCGCAGGTAAAGCTGCGTCAACAGTGCGTAAGACCTCGGTGAACCCGATGTGCCCGATGTGCAATACCCCGGGGGGCGCGAGTATCGTCCTCACCTGCACAGACTTCATACCGATCCCTTGACACCGGAGGGCCCGTTGTCCCGCTTCGCGCTCATCAAGGCAGTGCTCGGACCGATCATGCGCCTGATGTTCCGCCCACGGGTGGAGGGCGTGGAGCACATTCCGGGCGACGGTCCGGTCATCCTGGCCGGCAACCACCTCACGTTCATCGACTCGATGATCCTTCCGCTGGTCTGCGACCGGCAGGTGTTCTTCATCGGCAAGGACGAGTACGTCACCGGCAAGGGCTTCAAGGGCCGTCTGATGGCCTGGTTCTTCACCGGCGTCGGCATGATCCCGGTGGACCGGGACGGCGCGAACGGCGGTGTCGCGGCACTGATGACCGGCCGCCGCGTCCTGGAGGAGGGCAAGGTCTTCGGGATCTACCCCGAGGGCACCCGCTCCCCCGACGGCCGTCTGTACCGCGGCCGCACCGGCATCGCCCGGCTGACCCTGATGACCGGCGCCCCGGTCGTGCCGTTCGCGATGATCGGCACGGACAAGCTGCAGCCAGGCGGGGCGGGCATGCCGCGGCCGGGCCGTGTCACGGTGCGCTTCGGTGAGGCGATGGAGTTCTCGCGGTACGAGGGCATGGACCGTGACCGGTATGTACTGCGTGCCGTGACCGACTCCGTCATGACCGAGGTCATGCGGCTGTCGGGGCAGGAGTACGTGGACATGTACGCCACGAAGGCGAAGGCCGCGTAGCGGACACCGCGGACCGCCACGGCGCCGTTGCGGGTCTGCCGTCGTTGGGCGACTGCGGGTCCGCAGTGGACTGGTCGCGCAGCTTCCCGCGCCCCTTATGGGGCGCTTCTTACCCGGCGCTTTCCAGGCGCTGTCCCTTCAGCAGGAACCACGCCGCAGCCGCCGTGGCGAGCAACACCACCGCGCCGCCGCCCGCCGCCAGCGTGAGGCCGTCGACGAAGGACTCGCGAGCCGCGTTCAGCAGGGCCTCGGAGGTGTGGGCGGGGAGGCCCTGGGCCGCCTCCACCGCACCGCCCAGTGACTCGTGGGCCACGGCCGGTGTGCCCGCGGGGCCGGTGAAGCCGGCGTAGACGCCGGTCACGACGGAACCGAGCAGGGCGATGCCGAGGGCAGCGCCGAGTTCGTACGCCGTCTCGGAGACCGCGGACGCGGCGCCCGCCTGCTCCTTGGGCACGCTGGAGAGGATCACGTCGGCGGTGACCGTGAACGAGAGACCGGCGCCCACGCCGACGACCAGCAGGGCGGCGCCGAGCAGCGGATAGCCGGTGCTCTGGCTCAGCAGCGTGAGCGAACCGAGCGCCAGACCCACTGCGGCCAGACCGCCGGAGACCACGGCGCGCACCGAGAACCGCCGCGCGAACGTGCCCGCGACCAGACCCGTCGCCACCGCGCCGACGGCAGCGGGGACTTCGGCGAGTCCGGCCTCGAACGGCCCCCTGCCCTGGACGAGTTGCAGGTACTGGGAGAGGAAGAAGACGAGCCCGGACATCCCGAGGACGGTGAGCAGGTCGGCGAGAACGGCTCCGGAAAACCCCCGGTTGCGGAACAGCCGTACGTCCAACAGTGGTGCAGGCAGCGTGAGTTGGCGGCGCACGAACCAGTACAGGGCGGCGGCACCGAGCAGGCCGGTGGCCATCGGCTGCCAGCTGACACCGTGCGCGGCGGCCTCCTTCACCCCGTACACGACACCGATCACGCCGACGAGCGAGAGGGCGACGCTGTACAGGTCCCAGGGCCCGGGGTTCGGGTTCTTCGACTCGGGCAGCAGCTTGCTGCCGACGAGGACGAGGACGATCATCACCGGAAGGTTGATGAGAAAGACGGAACCCCACCAGAAGTGTTCGAGCAGGAAACCGCCGACGACCGGCCCGACTGCCGTACCGGCGGAGGCGGTTGCGCCCCAGATGCCGATGGCGAGGCTGCGCTCGCGCGGGTCGTGGAAGAGGTTGCGGATCAGGGCGAGTGTGGCGGGCATCAGCGTCGCACCCGCGACGCCGAGCAGCGCCCGCGCCAGGATCATCAACTCCGGTGTCGTGGCATAGGCGTTGAGCACCGATATCAGGCCGAACGCCGTGGCACCGAGGAGCAGCAGCCTCTTGCGGCCGATGCGGTCGCCGAGGCTGCCCATGGAGACGAGCAGGCCGGCGATGACGAACGAGTAGACGTCACCGATCCACAGGAGCTGTGTGCCCGAGGGCTTCAGGTCCTCACTGATGTACGGGGTCGCGAGGCCGAGGACGGTCGCGTCGACGGCCACGAGGAGCACGGCGAGGATCAGCACCGCGAGCGCGGCCCAGCGGCCCGGGCGCTTCTCCACCGCCACCGTCGATACCGGCTGCAGGGTGCTGGTCATGATTCCTCTCTCCGTAGTGCGCCGCCGAGCAGCAGCTCGACGATCATGTGGTGGAAGTCCTTGGCGGCGACCCGGCCCTCGGTCACGGCCCACGCCCCCGAGGCCATCAGTCCGTAGAGCGCCTCGGTGAGCCAGGCCGGAGTGAGGTCGATGCGGAACTCGCCGTTCTCCTGGCCGCGCCGGAACAGGGCGGCCATCCGCGCGTCCAGCCGGGCCCAGCCCTCGTTCTGCTCCTCACCCTCGAACAGCTGGTTCTCGGTGTAGAGGAAGGCGAGCAGCCCGGCCGCCGTTTCGAGCTCCTTCACCAGGCGGCGCACGGCCTCCTGAGCGGTGCCCTCGTCGAGGCGGGCGGCGTCCAGCGCCGCCTCGCACTCCTGGATGCCGAGCGACTCCAGCGCCCGCACGAGGGCGTCGCGGCCCGCGAACTGGCGGTGCAGCGTGGCCCGGCTGATCCCGGCCGCCTTGGCGACCTCGTCCATGGTGGCGGTGGATTTGCGGGTGAGCAGGGCGGCTGCGCTGCGCAGCACGTGATCACGGTCGACGGCCATGAGACAATGGTAGACCACATGAGACATGTTTGTCTCATTGAATACATGCGAGTCTCATCGACCGGGTGTCGGGCGGGTCGCGCTCAGTGCCAGGGCAGCTGCCCGCGTCGCTCCCAGTACGCCCGCGGGTCCTCCACGAGCGCGGCGAGCCGGGACAGCTGGTCGTCGTCGAGGTCGACGACCGCTGCGTGCAGGTTCGAGGCGAGCTGGTTGGCGGTGACCGCCCCGGAGAGCACCACGCCGGCCCAGGGCTGCCGCAGGATCAGCGCCAGGGCCACCGCGTCACAACCCAGGGAAGTCTCCGCGGTGACGGCCTTGAGAACGTCCGGCGCATACGGCTCCACGAGCCGGCCGTTGGCCACGCCCTCCTTGACGATCACCGTCAGTCCGGCGTCGTGGGCCTCGGCGAGCGCGGGCGCCGCCGAGGTCTCCAGCACGTTGTACGTGGCCTGGACCGTACGGAAGAGCGGTGCGCCGTCCACCGTGACCGCGAGCGCGGCGCGGATGGCCTCGGCCTGGGCGGGCCCGCTGGTGGAGAAGCCGATCGACAGACCCCCAGCGGCCGCTTCGGCGAGCCTGGCGTGGAGTTCCTTGTCGGTGAGGGCCGGGCTGTCCGGGGTCACCGAGTGGATCTGGTAGAGGTCGAGCCGGTCGCCGAGCAGCTCCGCCGTCTCGGCGCGCTGCCGCTCGTACGTGGCGAGGCTGTGGTCCTTGACCTCGTGCGCCTCGGCGTCGATGTGCCAGTCCGCTGTGTAGGTGTAGCCCCACTTGCTCCCGATCACGACGTCGTCGATGTCCGGCCGGTGGTTCAGCCAGTCGGCGAGGAACTCCTCGGAGCGGCCGTAGGAGCGGGCGACGTCGAAGTAGCGCACGCCCTGGGCGTAGGCGGCTTCGAGGAGTTCGTGGGTGCGCTCTCGCAGGGCTTCGACGCTCCGCTCGGCCGGGAGGTCGTCCTCCCGGCCGAGGTTGATGTAGCCCGGGCGGCCGACGGCGGCCAGGCCGAGTCCGATGTGCGCGGTGGGCGTGGTCGCGTGGGCCAGGCGACTGAACGGCATGGGGGCTCCCTGCACGATCGGCGGAGGGCGGATGCCGCACCAATCTACCCAGCTCCGTGCGGTTCAGCCCGCGCTGACGCAGCGTGGCACAAAGGCGGGGTCGGCCGGGCCGTTCCGCTTGAGGGCGTTGAGCACCCACTGCTCGACCAGCGGGGACTTGGGGGCCTGGTCGTGGTCGGTGATGTCGAGCGGACAGCGGTCCTGGAGCAGCACGTTGGTCACACGGGAGTCCGGGCCGTCGAGGAAGGCACTGGTGTACGGCACCACGACCTCGTCGTACTTGGTGGCGATCGCCGTGTAGTCGGGACCGACCGGGGTCTCCGGGTCGGAGTTGAGCTTCTGCAGGAAGTCCGAGCCGGCGGTCTGGTCGACACAGGAGGGACAGACGGTGGCGCCGGCCGCGAGGGCGAGCGGGTTGGTGGTGCCGTGGTTGGAGGGCACGATGCCGACGAGGTCGTCGACCTTGGTGGCTCCGCCGAGGAACTTCACGTAGTAGCGGGGCATCATGCCGCCCTGACTGTGGCCGACGATGTCCACCTTCTTGGCGCCGGTCGCGCCAAGCACGGCGTTCACGAAGTCGCGGAGCTCGGCCGCCGAGTCCGGGATCGGGGCGGTCTCCAGATCGCCGTACTCGAAGGAGAAGACGCAGTAGCCGGCGTCCGCGAGCGCAGGCGAGAGGGTCAGCCAGTTCTCGTACGAGGTCTTGAAGGTGCCGTTCACCAGGACCACCGGCTGCGGGTGGGCGGAGTCCGGCTTGCAGGACCAGTCGTTGGCGCCGGGTGGCGGAGTGTCGGCGGCACCGGCCGGGGCCGTGAGGCCGAAGGCGCACAGCGCCGCGACGGCGCTGACAGAGAGGAGGCGGGCTATGCGTCTTGTACGTCTTGCGCGCATGACGTCCCTTTCATGCTCGGCTGTGACAGGACCGGCGTTCGACAATGCCGACCAGTAACCGGAATCGTTACCTCCGAGTAGCCACAAGTCAAGGTTTCGGCCAGTGGCCGAATCTCATCTGTTATCCAGCGGTCCGGGGTGGTCCGGGTGTGAGTAGTTGCGGTACAGGAAATCCCGGTGCCCAGCGCCGCGCCGACCTCCTTGACCTTCACCGGCCCGGCCGCCTCGCGCACGATCGCCAGGATGCGCTGGTAGTCCGCCGGCAGCACCTCGGGTCCGATGTCGCCGGCGCGGACCGGGATCAGCAGCACCGACTGGCCGCCCACCTGCGCCTGGACCGGCGCTGGCGCGAGCGACAGGTACTCCCCGAAGCCCTGCTCGCTGATCCGCTGCACGACACGCTCGGCCACCACCAGCTCGTCCCACTCGACCCGCACCTCGGCCAACTGCTTGACCCGCCGCTCTTCCTGCTCCTCCAGCTCGACTCGGCGAGCGACGATCCGCTCCAGCATCACGGCATCAAGATGGCGAACGCTCTCTACGCCAGCCTGGCGCAGTCAGGCGCGTCCCTGAGCTACTCCAACAACAGAAAAACCGCCGGTCGAAACCCCCCGAAAGAGGTCTTGACCTGCGGTTCTTCAATCTGTATATCAGCACCCTGAGTAGCCCCGACGGGGCACACGGCAGATGGATGCAGGATGCGCCCCTGGTCATCGAAGCCGTGTGTTCGCTGGACCGACCTGTCGTGTGAGAAGCGGTTCGCGGTTCGCTTCGGGCGAGCGTGAATTTCGTCGACGAGGTCAGCGAGACAGTCCAGTCGGCCCGGACCTCGTCTCGTGAGTCGTCGTTCAGCACCGTGGGCGTATCAGGTGACGGATGCTCAGTGATGGCTGAGTCCGTCGGTCAGTCGATGCCTTCGATGATGCGGAAGTCGCGCTCGACCCCGTCGGAGAGGACCACCAGCGCCTTCTGGTATGCCTCGCTCTCATATGCCGCGACGGCCTGTTCAAAGCTGTCGAACTCGATCAGAACGACGCGTTGCGTGATTCCGGCCTCGTGGGCGACGACTCGGCCGCCACGGGACAGGAGGCGCCCGCCCCCAGCTCGGACGGCCGGACCGGCCAGCTTGTCGTAGGCGGCTAGCTTCTCAGGGTCGGAAATGGCGCGGTAGACACTGACCCAGTAGCCCTTAGCCATGGAAACCTCCTGTGTTCGGCCGGAGATGTCCGACTTCGAATTGACACCCAGATCGATCGATCCCGGTGACGGATCACCGGGCATTTCTGAGGACGTGCTGATCCGGCCTGGTTCGGGTCCGCCACCCGCGGCTGCCGGTTCGCGTCCCGGCGAAGTCTTCCTCACGCCCCGGGCGCCTTCGGCGACGGGGGAACGTGCCGGAGACGGAAACGAAGGCCTCCCGGTCGACGGGGTCGGCCATGGCGGGCATTCCGGCCCGTCCACGCAGAAGGAGATACAGCCTCATGCGGACCTCGCCGGGTGCCCGCCGCCCGCTGGTGCCGTCGGCGTCAGCAGCAGACTGAGGTCGAACGCCGGCGCGCTGTGGGTGATGGCACCGACGGATATCGCGTCGACTCCGGTCTCCGCGACGGCCCTGACCGTGTCCAGCGTGCTGGATCCAGACGCCTCGAGTCGGTGCCCTTCCGACCCGCGCAGTGTCACGATGTGCCGCATGTCTTCGATGGGCATGTTGTCCAGCATGATCCACTCGACTCCCGCGCGGAGCGCCTCGACGGCCTGGGCTGTCGACTCGACCTCCACCTCGACGGCGACGCCCCGCGTGTTACACGCGTGCACTGCCGCGATCGCGGCGCTCACGCCGCCCGCCGCGGCGATGTGGCTCTCCTTGAGCAGGACCATCGCCGCGAGGTCGAGCCGGTGGTTGCTCACTCCGCCGGCGGCGACCGCGGCCTTGTCGAGCGCTCGAAGCCCGGGCGCTGTTTTGCGGGTGTCCAGGATCCGTGCCGGAAGCCCGGTCACCGCCTCCGCGAAGGCCGCGGCGGCGGTGGCGATGCCGGACATGCGTTGCAGGAAGTTCAAAGCTGTCCGCTCGCCGGTGATGATCTCTCGTGCGGGTCCTGCCAGCGTGAGCAGGTCCTGCCCGGTGTGGACGCGGTCGCCGTCCTGAACGTGCTCGGTGACGACGACGTCGCTGCCGAGCTGCCGATATACCTCGGCTGGGACCGCCGTGCCGGCGATCACGCCGTCTTGGCGGGCGACGACGCGCGCATGGGCGCGGGTGCCGTCCGGCACCGCCCAGCGGGTGGTGATGTCGTCCTCGGCGCGGTCTTCGGCCAGGGCGCGGCGAACGACGTCCGTCATGGTGCCGACGGCGGCCGCCGTCTGGTGCGCCGGGTGCGGGGCTGGGGCACGGCGTTCGGGGTGAGAGGTACATAAAGCATTCATATAAATATTGTATGCTTCACCCATGAGCCGTCAAGACGCCACTCGTGGCGCATCCACTGCGATCGGGTCGGCCCTCTACGGGCTGGCCACCAGGGCTGTGAGACGCCTTCCGCGCGATATGAGCATCACGTCCGCCGCCACCCTGGCCACCCTGCACAGGACCGGCCCACGACGCATCACCGATCTGGCCGTGATCGAGGGTGTCACCCAGCCCGCGATGACCGTGCTGGTCCGGGTGATGGAGGAGTCCGGACTGGTCGAGCGGAAGGGCGATCCCTCCGACAAGCGGGTCACGCTGGTGTGTCTGACCGAGGCCGGCACGTCGTACGTTCAGACGCGGCACCAGGCGGGCGTCGATGCGTTCGCGCGGCTGATCGACGAACTCGCCGACGACGAGGTCGAGGCCCTGGTGGCGGCGCTTCCGGCGCTGGCGCACCTGGCAGAGCTCGAAAGCCAGGACCGCGAAGGGCCGAAGCGGTGACGGAGCGCACCCCGGAGCGCTCCGAGGCGCGGCTGCTGGTCCCCGCCCTGATGTTCATCGCCCTGGTCGTGGCGGCGGTCGCCAGCCTCGGGACGCCGCTGATCACCAGTGTGGCGACCACGTTCCACGTCTCGCTCGACAGCGCGCAGTGGACGCTGACCGTCGCACTGCTGAGCGGCGCCATCGCCACGCCCGTCCTCGGCCGGCTCGGAGCCGGCCCGCACCGACGGGCCACGATCCTCGCCACGCTGGCGATCGTCGTCGTCGGCAGTGCGCTGACCGTGCTGCCGCTGCCGTTCGCGGGGCTGCTCATCGGCAGGGCGGCCCAAGGCGTCGGGCTCGGTCTGACGGCGCTGATGATGGGCGTGGCCCGGGACCATCTTCCCGAGGAGCGCAGCACGGCGACGATCGCCCTGATCTCGGTGGTCTCGATCATCGGCGCCGGCGTCGGCTACCCGCTCACCGCACTGCTCGCCGAGATCGGCGGCGTACGGGCCGCCTACAGCTTCGGTCTGTTCGTCACCGCTGTCGCCTTCCTGACCGCATGGCGTTCCATACCCGCGGCTCCCGAAGGCCGCTCCGCTCACGTGACCGTGGCGGGCGCGCTCGTCCTCGCGGGTGGACTGTTCCTCGTCCTGTTCCTGGCCGGCCAGCGGAGCCTGTGGAGCCGTCACCTCGCCGTGGCGGTGATCCTCGCCGTCGTCGCCGTGCTCCTGCTGTGCGTCTGGACCGCCTCCGAGCTGCGCAGCAAGGCGCCCCTGGTCGATGTCCGGGCGGTACGGCACCCGGCGGTCGCCGGAGCGAACATCGCCATGTTCGTCGGCGGGAGCGGCATGTACCTCCTGCTCACGCTCATCACGCGGTACGCGCAGACGCCGCACAGCGCCGGCTACGGCTTCGGGCTGACCACCTTCGTCGCCGGGCTGGTCCTCGTCCCGTTCTCGGTGCTGGGGTTCGTCGCCGGCAAACTCACGCCCCGGGTTCGGACGCTGATCGACGCACCCGTGCTCCTGGCCGGCAGCGCCGTCATCGTCGGCGGCGGGTTCGTCCTCTTCGCCGCGGCCCGGTCGAACCTGGCCGAACTGCTCGTCGCGATGGGTGTGCTGGGCTTCGGCGTCGGCAGCTTCTCAGCCGCCATGCCCGGCGTCATCCTGGCCGTCACGCCCAAGAGCGAGACGTCGAGCGCGATGAGCTTCAACTACGTCGTCCGCAGCGTCGGGTTCTCCCTGGGCAGCGCGATAGGCGGCCTGGTCCTGGCCACCGGCACCGACACCGGTCATCTCTTCCCGAACGACCACGCCTACACCACCGCAGCGCTGGTCGGCATCGCCGCGATGGCGGTCACCGCCCTGACCGCCACCGCTCTCGCCCGCCAACGCCCGCCCGAGATCAACCCCACCGCGGCCACGGCCAGCGTGCCGAGTCAGGGCCGGTCGAGCCGATGACCGGCTCGCCGGAAGGGCGGCGGCCCCGTCGCCCTGGCCGGCGCCGAGGAGACATATCGACGATCGCCAACGCCAATGGCCTGCTGAGACGAGAGAAACACGCGCAGCCTGGGAAAGCCCAGGTCAGTCCAGGGCCTCGTCGTCCTCGTCCAGCTCGGGCGCATCCGGGTCGCGCAGCGGGCGCAGGTCCCGGCCGGGGCTGCTGGCCTTGATGTTGAACAGGTAGCGGCCCAGGAAGTTGATGTGCCGGTCCTTGAGCGGGGAGAGGCGGGCGACGTCCTCCGCCCTGCGGGCAGGGCTGATCAGCCGGTTCGCCATCAGCACCGTGAACAGGTCGAGCGCGTCGTCGACCGCCTGGCCTCCAGCTGGCGCACCACCGCCGTCAGCAGCGCGGTGCGCCGCGGTTCCGGCGCCCGCTCGATCGTCTGCGCCTTGCTCAACTGCCCGTAGCGGGCCAGCGCCGAGAGCCGGTTCACCGGCACCCTGGAGAGGTTCACCCGGCCCAGCGAGAACGTGGAGATCTCCTCCACTCGCTCCATGGCCCGCACCATCGCGGTCCCCGTCGTCTTCGTCGGTGGCGTACGCAGCCGCTCCAGCTCCGAGACCCGCTTGCCCTCCGGCATGTCGAGCAGCCCGGCCAGCGCCGGCGCGAGCGTGGGATCGGCCCGGTGCGCGCCACGGGTCACCGCGTCGTACAGGCGCCGCTCGGCCGCCGTACGGGTCTCCGACACCTGCCGGGCCAGCATCGAGACCCCGGGCAGCAGCACCCGGTTCTTGCGCAGCCACGTCACCGCGTGGTTGAACAGCGCCACCGGCCCCTCGGCGTGCGTCCACGCCCGCCCGTACAGGAAGCTCCGGAACTCCCGGCCCCACTTCCGGCCGGTAAAGTCCCGGTACTTGAACCGCTCCTGGATCTCATCCGCGTGCTCGTACACCGTCGACCTGCGCTCGGGGTACCGCTTCACGCACGAGGAGTCCTCGATGCCGAGCTGCCCGGAGAGGTACTCCACAACCTCCCACGGCACCGCGAGCGGATCCTCGCCCAGGAACCGGCCGATGTATCGGACCGTGCAGATCTGCACCGCCATACCCAGACGGTTCGCATCCGTACGACGCCGCGCGATCAGATCGCAGTCGTCATCGTCGAGGAAGAAGAACCGCTCCAGCTCCGGACGCGTGGGCACCGCGGTGAACGTCCCGTACGCCTCGGCCTGCTCATCAGTCAGAAACTCCACCGGCACGAGCCGGACCGTAGCCAGCGGCGACGAGCAACCGGCGGCTTTCCGTGAACCCCAGCAGCAGCCGCATCCGGTGCGCTAGCCGACCATGATCGTTCTCACCGGGATTTCCTGTACCGCAACTACTCACACCCGTGGTCCGGGCAGCACGAAGGGCCCGGACGTGATGTCCGGACCCTTCAGCCGACTGCGGGGCGGCCCCGCTCCCATGTGTTCTGGTGCCGCGTCAGCCAAGGTTCGCCCCGTCGCGACGCCCGGCACGCTCCCCCACTGCCTTAAGGGCGTGGGAGGTGCCCCCACTCGCCGCACCGGCCGAAAGCCCAAGTACATCCAGCGAAAGCCCAAGTACATCCAGTACGAGGACTTCCGGCCGGCACTCCCCCAGCCTTCGGCCGGGGGGACCCCCAGAGCACGCACCGGACGCCCGTCCTCAACGGGCAAACCTTGGCTGACGCGGCACTAGGCCTGCTTGGCCGTGGCCCATGCGTGCTGGGCCACCACGTCCGCCTTGACCTCGGCGAGCTGGACGGCGACCGCGCTCGGCGCCGTACCACCCCGGCCGTTGCGGGAGGCCAGGGCGCCGGGGACGTTGAGAACCGACCGCACCTCGGGCGTCAGATGCGCGGAGATCTTCGCGAACTGCTCGTCGGTCAGACCGTCGAGCTCCTTGCCCTCGGCCTCGGCGACCTTCACGCACTCGCCCGCGACCTCGTGCGCGACGCGGAACGGTACGCCCTGCTTGACCAGCCACTCGGCGATGTCGGTGGCGAGCGAGAAGCCGGCCGGGGCCAGCTCCTCCATGCGCTCGCGGTTGACGGTGAGCGTGGCCATCATGCCCGTGAAGGCGGGGAGCAGGACCTCCAGCTGGTCGCAGGAGTCGAAGACCGGCTCCTTGTCCTCCTGGAGGTCGCGGTTGTACGCGAGGGGCAGCGCCTTGAGCGTCGCCATCAGGCCGGTGAGGTTGCCGATCAGGCGGCCCGACTTGCCGCGCGCCAGCTCGGCGATGTCCGGGTTCTTCTTCTGAGGCATGATCGACGAGCCCGTCGAGAACGCGTCGTGGAGGGTGACGAAGGAGAACTCCTTCGTGTTCCAGATGATGACCTCTTCGGCGATCCGGGAGAGGTTGACGCCGATCATCGCGGTGATGAAGGCGAACTCGGCGACGAAGTCCCGCGAGGCCGTGCCGTCGATGGAGTTGGCGGAGCTGCCGTGCTCGAAGCCGAGGTCCTTGGCGACGGCTTCCGGGTCGAGGCCGAGAGAGGAACCGGCAAGGGCGCCCGAGCCGTACGGCGACACGGCCGTCCGCTCGTCCCACTGGCGCAGGCGTTCGGCGTCCCGGGACAGGGACTGGACGTGCGCGAGGACGTGGTGGGCGAAGAGCACCGGCTGGGCGTGCTGGAGGTGTGTACGTCCGGGCATGGCGACGTCCGGGTGCGCCTCGGCCAGGCCGATCAGGGCGTCCTGGAGGTCGGCGATCAGGCCGCCGATGATGCGGGCGTGGTCGCGCAGGTACATCCGGAAGAGGGTCGCGACCTGGTCGTTCCTCGAGCGTCCCGCGCGCAGCTTGCCGCCGAGGTCGGGGCCGAGGCGCTCGAGGAGGCCGCGCTCCAGGGCGGTGTGCACGTCCTCGTCGGCGATGGTGCCCACGAAGTCGCCGGACGCCACGTCCGCTTCGAGCCGGTCGAGGCCAGCGAGCATGCGCGTCAGCTCATTCTCGGTGAGCAGGCCCGCCTTGTGCAGCACGCGCGCGTGGGCACGCGAACCGGCGATGTCGTACGGCGCCAGGCGCCAGTCGAAGTGGACCGACGCGGACAGCTTGGCCAGGGCCTCGGCGGGACCGTCGGCGAAGCGGCCGCCCCAGAGCCGTACGTCACCGCTGTTGCTGCTCACTTGCTGTGCTCCTCGGAGGTGGTGGCTGTGTTGTCTGGGGGACCCCCAGATCGCCGTGCGACCGCCTCCTCGTCGGATGCAGACGAAGAGGCGGTGATCACGCTACTGCTTACGCGAGGTCCCGCTGGGCGGCGATCTTCGACGACAGGCTGTAGATGTCGATGAAGCCCTTGGCCGCGGCCTGGTCGAACGAGTCGCCCGTGTCGTACGTCGCCAGGTTGAAGTCGTAGAGCGACGTGTCGGAGCGACGGCCGGTGACGACGGCGCGGCCGCCGTGCAGGGTCATCCGGATGTCGCCGTTGACGTGCTGGTTGGCCTCGTCGATGAAACCGTCCAGGGCGCGCTTGAGCGGGGAGAACCACTGGCCGTCGTAGACCAGTTCGCCCCAGCGCTGCTCGACCTGCCGCTTGTAGCGGGCGAGTTCACGCTCGACGGTGACGTTCTCCAGCTCCTGGTGGGCCGTGATCAGCGCGATCGCGCCCGGAGCCTCGTACACCTCACGGGACTTGATGCCCACGAGCCGGTCCTCGACCATGTCGATCCGGCCGATGCCCTGCTGCCCGGCTCGCACGTTCAGCTCCTTGATGGCCTGGAGCACGGTGACGGGCTTGCCGTCGATGGCGACCGGGACGCCCTGCTTGAAGGAGATGATCACCTCGTCGGCCTCGCGGGGCTCGGCCGGGTTGGAGGTGTACTCGTAGATGTCCTCGATCGGCGCGTTCCAGATGTCCTCCAGGAAGCCCGTCTCCACGGCGCGCCCGAAGACGTTCTGGTCGATGGAGTACGGGGACTTCTTGGTGGTGGCGATCGGGAGCTGCTTCTCCTCGCAGAAGGCGATCGCCTTGTCCCGGGTCATCGCGTAGTCACGGACCGGGGCGATGCACTTGAGGTCGGGGGCGAGGGCGACGATGCCGGCCTCGAAGCGGACCTGGTCGTTGCCCTTGCCGGTGCAGCCGTGGGCGACCGTGGTGGCGCCGTGCTTCTGGGCGGCGGCGACGAGATGCTTGACGATCGTCGGCCGGGAGAGGGCCGAGACCAGCGGGTAGCGGTCCATGTAGAGGGCGTTGGCCTTGATCGCCGGAAGGCAGTACTCGTCGGCGAACTCGTCCTTGGCGTCCGCGACTTCGGCCTCGACGGCACCGCAGGCGAGCGCGCGCTTGCGAATGACGTCCAGGTCCTCGCCGCCCTGGCCGACGTCCACGGCAACGGCGATGACCTCGGCGCCCGTCTCCTCGGCGATCCAGCCGATGGCGACGGAGGTGTCCAGACCGCCCGAGTAGGCGAGTACGACGCGCTCGGTCACGGGGTTCTCCTCACACTCATTCGCTGACATGCATGAGTATGCAGCACTCTGCATGAATCGTCAATCGAGGGGGCATCGACCCGGAAATCCCGGGAGCGATTGAACGCACGAAACCGCTTTCTCGTACTTCACTCCGAACGCAGGCGCCGCGTTTGTACACCCACTTCCGTGCACCCACTCCTGACCAAGTGAGGCTTCCGCATGTCCAGGGCTCTTCCGAAGTACCACAAACGTCGCGTAGCGATGATCGGCGGCGCCGCCGCGGTGGTGTTGTCCGGAGCGGTGATCGCCGGCTCCGCCTTGGCCGGGGAGACGTCCAAGAGCGGCGGCCAGAACGCCACGACGAAGGCCGCGTCCCCGGGAACGGTGAACTGCCCGGCCGTCGCGCCGAGCCTGCCCGCGGTTCCCGCCTCCGCCAAGGCGGAGGTGGACCGCAATCTCGCGCTGCTGAACACCCAGATCTCCGAGGCCGACAAGCGGCTGGTCGACACGGTCGGACAGGGCGGACCCAACTTCGTCCAGAACGCGATCCTCGGCCCGCTCAAGGACAAGCGGGTCGCCACCATCAATCGCATCGCGACAGCCATCGGCCGCACGGCGGCCAAGCCGCAGGGGCTGGACGCCCTGGCGCCGTGCACGCTGAACTCGGTGGGCGGCGGCGCCGCCACGACGCCGAGCGCGGCCGCATCCACGAGCCCGACGGCGCCCGCCCAGACGGGCGGCAACACCGGGAATGCGGGGAGCACCACCGCCGCGGGCACCATCTCCTGCCCCGACGTCGCATCGAAGCTGCCCGCGATCCCCGCCTCCGCCAAGGCGGAGGTCGACCGCAATCTCACGCTGCTGAACACCCAGATCTCCGAGGCCAACACGCGGCTGGCGAACACCGTCGGACAGGGCGGACCCAACTTCGTCCAGAACGCGATCCTCGGCCCCCTGAAGGACAAGCGGGTCTCCACCATCGACCGCATCGCCATCTCCATCGGCCGCACCGCGGCCAAGCCGCAGGGCCTGAACTCCCTCGCCGCCTGCACGCTCACCAAGTGACATGACAGGTACTGTGGCCGCCCCGCGGAGCGCCGGCCGGGGGCGGCCATGGACCCACCGGAACCGTCAATTCATTAGACAGACGAAAGACTTTCTCCAATAATCGTTAGACATGGGAAAGACCTATGAGCGCATTGACGGCCGCCTGCGTACGTTCATCGAGGCGCAGCCCCTCTTCTTCACCGCGACCGCGCCCTTGTCCGGCGACGGCACCATCAACCTCTCCCCCAAGGGACTCACCGGCTCGTTCGCCGTGCTCGACGAGCTGACCGTGGCCTATCTGGACTTCGCGGGTAGCAACGCCGAGACGATCGCGCATCTGCGCGAGAACGGCCGGATCACCCTCATGTGGTGCGCCTTCCAGGGCCCGCCCAACATCGTCCGGGTGCACGGCCGCGGTGAGCCCGTCTTCCGGGACGATCCGCGCTTCCAGGAGCTGCTCACCCACTTCCCGGACATCGACCCGACACCGCACGGACTGCGCGCGATCATTGTGGTGACCGCCGAACTCGTCCGTGACACCTGTGGTTACGCGGTGCCCTTCATGTCCTACGACGAGGATCGCGATCTGCACGCCAAGCGGTTCGCGCGCGAGGACGACGCCTCGCTCGACGCGTACTTCGCCAAGAAGGACCACATCGCCACGAGCCTGGACGGTCTGCCGGGGCTGCCTCTCCCGCTGCCACCGAGTACGACTGCGCCGTAGGGGGCGAGCCGTGTCGTGGCCACCGGTCGTGTGCGGCTGGTCGCGCAGTTCCCCGCGCCCGTTACGAGGCGCCTTCGGCGCCGCCCATCCGTAGGCGGACCGTGAACGTCGTCGATCCCGGACGGCTCTCCAGCCGCACGCTTCCACCGTGCGCCGCCACCACTGCCGCCACGATCGACAGGCCGAGCCCCGCGCCACCGCCCGCTCCCTCGGCGCGGCGACGGTCGGCTCGGGTGAAGCGTTCGAAGACGCCGGGCTGGACGTCCTTCTGGACGCCCGGGCCGTCGTCGTGGACCGTGAGGACGGCCGTCTTGTCGTCGGTCTCCAGCGACACCGTCACCTTGGTGCCCACGGGCGTGTGCAAACGTGCGTTGGCCAACAAGTTGGCCAACACCTGTTGGAGTCGGTGCGCGTCGCCGGTCACCGTCACCGGCTCCTCCGCCAGCTCCAGCGTCCAGCGGTGGTCGGGACCCGCGGCCCGGGCGTCGGTGACGGCATCGAGGACGAGGTGGGTGAGGTCGACGGGGAGCCGTTCCAGAGGGCGGCCGGCGTCGAGGCGGGCAAGCAGCAGCAGGTCGTCGACCATCTCGCCCATCCGGGCCGACTCGGCGGCAATGCGTTCCAGTGCGCGGGTCACCTTGACGGGCACCGGGCCCGGGTGCAACAGCGCCAGCTCGGCATGGCCACGGACCGAGGCCACCGGGGTGCGCAGCTCATGGCTGGCGTCGGCGGCGAAGCTGCGCAGCCGTTCCTCGCTCGCGTGCCGCTTGGTCAGCGCGTCCTCGACATGGCCGAGCATGCGGTTGAAGGCACCGGCGAGCCTGCCCACCTCGCTGCGCGGATCGGACTCGGGCGCACGTGGCGGTAGCGCCACCTCGCCGCTGGCGAGCGGGAGTTCGCTGACCCGCGTCGCGGTCGCGGCGACCCGGCTCAGCGGGCGCAGCGACCAACGCACCCAGAGGGCGCCGGCGACGCCGGCGACGGCGAGGGCCGCGCCGAAGACGGCGGAAGCCACCAGTTCCAGACGGTGGACCGCGGCCGTGACCGGCTCCATCGGCAATCCGGTGATCAGGACGTCGCCGTCGAGACCTGGCACCGCCGTCACCCGGTACTCGCCCACCGTCGACAGGCAGATGGTGTGTCCCCCGCCGTCGAGCGGGACTCCGGCGAGGGCCTTCTTGTCGGCGGCGGTCACCCGCACGTTCACGGCGGTCGCCCTGCCGCCGGAGGGTACGACCGCCGCGTTGGTGACGTCCTGGCCCACCAGCCGGGCGCCGAGCGTCCCGGCGCTCTGGTTGCGTGTGTCGCCGTGTTCGTCGCCGTCGTGGTCCGACGGCTTCACGGCGCCGTGCTCCAGGCTCGCGGGAAATCGCGCCCCCACATCGTGCAGCTGCTGGTCGAGGCGGCCGGTGAGGAAGCCGTTCAGTTCGTACACGGCGGCCACCCCGACGGCGGCGCAGCTGATGGCGAGCAGCACCACGAGCCCGGCGGTGAGCCGCGCCCGCATCGTGCGCGGGCGCGGCAGCCGGCGCACGCCCGCCCCCAGCCACGACCACCGTCCCCTCACCCACGACCACCGCCGCATCGCCCAGGGCCACGCCCGCGGGCTCATCGTGCCGCCACCGGCTTGATCACGTATCCGGCGCCGCGCACCGTATGGATCACGGGCTCGCGGCCCGCGTCCACCTTCTTGCGCAGATACGAGATGTAGAGCTCGACGACATGGGCCCTGCCGCCGAAGTCGTACGACCAGACACGGTCGAGGATCTGCGCCTTGCTGAGGACCCGGCGCGGGTTGCGCATCAGGAAACGCAGGAGCTCGAACTCGGTCGGCGACAGTTCGATCAGCTCGCCGCCCCGGGTCACCTCACGGGCCTCCTCGTCCATGACCAGGTCGCCGACGACCAGCCGTGGCCCCTCGTCCAGTTGCCGGGCCATGCCCGCGCGGCGCAGCAGCCCGCGCAGCCGGGCGACCACCTCCTCCAGGCTGAACGGCTTGGTCACGTAGTCGTCGCCCCCCGCGGTGATGCCCGCGATCCGGTCCTCGACGGCGTCCCGCGCGGTGAGGAAGAGGACACAGACGTCCGGCTTCACCGTGTGCAGGTCGCGCAGCACCTGGAAGCCGTCGGTGTCCGGAAGCATCACGTCGAGGACGACGGCGTCGGGCAGTAGCTCGCGGGCCCCGGCGACGGCCGAGGCCCCGTCGCCCGCCGTGCGCACCTCCCAGCCCTCGTAGCGCAGGGCCCCGGAGAGGACCTCGGCCAGATCCGGGTCGTCGTCGACGACCAGGACGCGGACAGGGGTGCCGTCGGGGCGGGTGAGCGCGGGCCGGCCGTTGCCTCGGGATCGGGGAGTGTTCATGTCGTCTTCCAGCATCGCTCTTCCCGGAGGCCGCACCCTCCCCCGGCGCCTCTGAGTTTCCTCTGAGTCACCTCTCCCCGAGGCTCTCGGTTTCCTGTGAGTCCGCGCTGAACGCGCCTGTTCAGAGGTTCCTCAGAAGTTCCGGACGCACTGTTTCCTCTCGGACAGCCGGAAGGACGGACAGATGACCACGGTGTACGAGCGGGCTGCGGTCCCGCGCCCCACCCGAGGACGCGGGCGACCCCGCCCCTCGCCCGCCGGGCCGCTGCTGGCCCTTCTCTGGGCCGGAGCCGCGGCCGTCGTCGCCCTGTGGTGGACCGACACGCGGTCGGTGGTGGGCCTCGCCGGATGGCTGACCGACGCCGGGCGGATCGCCGGACTGCTGTGCGGCTACGGCTGTGCGGTGCTGGTGGCGCTGATGGCCCGGGTCCCCCTCCTGGAGCGGAACGTGGGCTCCGACCGGGTGGCCCGCTGGCATTCCATGGCGGGCCGGTACACGATCTGCCTGCTTGTCGCGCACGTCACGCTGATCCTCTTCGGGTACGCGTCCCAGGACGGGTCGGGCATCGTGCACGAGACCCTGAGCGTGGTGTTCGACTATCCGGACATGCTCAAGGCGACGATCGGCACGCTCATCCTCTTCGCCGTCGGCATCACCTCGGCGCGCGCCGCCCGCCGCCGGATCCCCCACGAGTTCTGGTACTACGTGCACCTGCTCACGTACGTAGCGGTCTTCCTGGCCTTCTTCCACCAGCTCGCACTCGGCTCCGACTTCGTCGGCAACAGCCTCGCCCAGGCCGCCTGGTACGTGCTCTACCTGGGCACGGCCGCACTCGTCGTATGGTTCCGGCTGCTCGTCCCGGTGCGGCTCAATCGGCGCCATCGGCTGCGGGTGGAGTCGGTGTACCGCGAGGCGCCGGGGGTCTTCTCCATCGTCGTGCGCGGGGAGCGGCTGGACGAACTGAACGCCCAGGCGGGGCAGTTCTTCCGCTGGCGGTTCCTCTCGGACGGGATGCGGTGGACCTCCACGCCGTACTCGCTGTCGGCGCCGCCCCGGCCCGACCGGATGCGGATCACCGTGAAAGCGCTCGGCGACCACAGTGCCGCGGTGGGGCTGCTGCGGCCCGGCACTCGGGTGTGGGCGGAGGGCCCGTACGGCTCCCTGACCGCCGAGCGGCGCACCTCCTCGAAGGCGCTGCTGATCGCGGGCGGCGTCGGCATCACCCCGTTGCGCGCCCTGTTCGAGACCCTGCCGGGCCAGGTCACCCTCCTCTACCGGGCGCGTACGGCCGAAGACCTCGCGCTGGGCGCCGAGTTGGAGGCCATCGCGAAGTGGCGCGGCGCGCGCGTCCTGTACGCGGTCAACGGCGCCGACGGAACGCGCCCGCGATTCACCGCCGAGACCCTGCGGGCGAGCGTGCCCGACATCGCGGCGCACGACGTCTATCTGTGCGGCCCGCCCACGATGGCGCGGGATCTGTACGAGTCGCTGCGCGCGGCGGGTGTCCCCGACCGCCGTATCCACCACGAGTCGTTCGAGCTGTGAGGCCGCCTTGCACGCCCTGAAGAAGCAACGTCCGCTGCGCCGCGTCGTCCTGGCGGCCGCCAGTACCGTCACCGGCGTCGTCCTGCTGCTGTCGCTGAAGCCGCACACACCACCGACCGTGGCCCAGGCGTCCTCGTCCGCCGGCCAGTCCCCGTCGCGGTCCTCTCAGTCCCCCTCTCCCACAAGCACTGCCGGCTCCCCCAAGAGCAGCACGGGCACCAAGACCGTCACCGGTGACACGGTCCAGACCCGTTGGGGCCCCGTCCAGGTGCGCATCACGCTGAAGAACGGAAAGATCACTGACGTCACCGCGGTCGCCTACCCCTCGGACAATCCGAAGGACCAGGAGATCAACAGCTACGCGATCCCCCAGCTCAGGCGTGAGGCGCTCGCCGCGCAGAGCGCCCAGATCGACTCCGTGTCCGGAGCCACGTACACCAGCGACGGTTACCGGCAGTCCCTTCAGTCGGCACTGGACTCGGCCGGCCTCTGAACGCACTGCAGTCGTGGACCGTATCTCTGGGCCAGGGGACCACTCCCCTTGCCCCGTCCCCCCGGACGAACACGGAGGAACCGTGTCCACGATCGCCGGTGGTCGCGCCGCGCGGCGCCAGACCATGCGCCGTATCCGCCCACGCCGCTCGCCCGCCGTCCCGTTGCTGCTCGCCGTCTGGGCGGGGGCGGCCGGGGTCATCTGGCTGTGGTGGAACAACACCCCGTCCATCGCGGACGACAACAGCAAAATCCTCAATGCGGGCCGGATCACCGGACTGCTCGCCGGTTATCTGATGGCGCTCGTGGTGCTGCAGATGGCCCGTGTTCCCGCCCTGGAGCGCCGGGTGGGCTCCGATCGGGTCGCGCGCTGGCACGCCATGAGCGGCCGGTACACGATCTGTCTGGTCCTGGCCCACCTCTTCCTGACCATGTGGGGCTACGCCCTGCAGTCCGGGAAGGGGCTCGGCGGGATCGTGCAGCAGACCATCGACTCGGTCAACCAGCTGCCCGGCATGGGCAAGGCCGCGATCGGCACGGGTCTGCTGGTGCTCATCGGGTTCATCTCCGTCGGCGGCATCCGCCGCCTCATCCCGTACGACACCTGGTACCACGTCCATCTGCTGACATACGCAGCCGTGTTCCTGACGTTCTGGCACCAGCTGTCCACCGGCAACGACTTCGCCGTCGAGCCCGTCGCGAAGACGGTCTGGTACGGGCTGTACGGGACGGTGACCGCGCTCGTGATCTGGTACCGGATCCTCGCGCCGATCCGGCTCAACCTCAAGCACCGGATGCGGGTCGAGGCGGTGATCGAGGAGACGCCCGGGATCGTGTCGGTGCTGATCAGCGGGCAGAAGCTGCACCGGATGGGCGCGGAGGCCGGGCAGTTCTTCCGCTGGCGCTTCCTGGCGCCGGGGATGCGGCTCAGCTCCCACCCGTACTCGCTGTCGGCGGCGCCCCGCCCCAACATGCTGCGCATCACCGTGAAGGCGATCGGCGACCACAGCGCCGCGCTGCGCGACCTGGAGCCGGGCACCCGGGTCTGGGCGGAGGGCCCGTACGGGGCGCTGACAGCGGGCAAGCGCAGCCGCGGCAAGGTGCTCCTGGTGGCGGGTGGCGTCGGTATCACTCCGATGCGGGCGCTCTTCGAGACGCTGCCCGGCGCCTCCGGCGACCTGACGCTGCTCTACCGGGCCAACAGCACCCAGGACCTGGCCCTGTGGGACGAGCTCGCCACCATCTCCAAGGAGCGCGGGGCCCGCCTGATGTACGCGGTGAACAGTCCCGAAGGGGAGCGCCCGGACATCTCGGCGGAGTCGCTGCGCCGGAAGCTGCCCGACATCGACCGCCACGACGTCTTCATGTGCGGGCCGCCCGGCTTCGCGCAGCAGGTGTACGAAGCACTGCGCGGCGCGGGGGTCCCCGCCCGCCGCATCCATCACGAGTCGTTCGAGATGTGAGCGACGGGAGTCAGGAGCGATGAAGAAGAGTCACCCCATTCGGCGCGTCATGCTCGCCACCGCCGCCACCGTGTCCGGGATCGTCCTGCTGCTGTCGCTGAAGCCGTCCTCGGACCCTGCGGCCGCAGCCGCGGGAGCGGCCCCTCAGCAGACGGCGGCCGGGCAGGAGTCGCCCCAGGGCGGCAGCGCGCAGCAGACGGGTACGCAGACCGTCACCGGTGACGTGGTGAAGACCCAGTACGGGCCGGTCCAGGTAGAGCTGACCATGAGCGGCGGCAGGATCACCAAGGCGGACGCGGTCCAGGCCCCCAAGGGCGGAACCAGCGACCAGAAGACCGCTCTGGCCGTACCCAAACTGAACGAGGAAGCGGTCGCCGCACAGAGCGCGGACATCGACGCCGTCTCCGGAGCGACCTACACGAGCGGCGGATACAAGCAGTCCCTGCAGTCGGCCCTGGACAAGGCGAAGGCCGCCGGCGGTACGTCGGGATCCTCGGGAGCTGCCGGGGCCTCCTCGTCGCCGCAGGCCCCGGCCACGCAGGCCCGCACCGTCACCGGAAACGTGGCCCAGACCCAGTACGGACCCGTCCAGGTACGGCTCACCCTCACCGGCGACAAGATCACCAAGGCCGAGGCCGTCCAGGCGCCCAGCGGCGGAACCAGCACCCAGAAGACGGCCCTGGCCGTCCCCAAACTCAACCAGGAAGCCGTCGCCGCCGGGAGCGCCGACATCGACGCCGTCTCCGGCGCCACCTACACCAGCAGCGGATACAAGCAGTCCCTGCAGTCGGCCCTGGACAAGGCCGGTGGCTGAGCCCGCGGAGGCCCCGCCCGCGCTGCGCCACGCCGAGGAGGTCATGGGCACGGTCTTCTCCTTCGACGTACGGGGCGGGGAACCGGCGGCCGTGCAGGCGGCGTTGGAGGAGGCGATCACCCAACTCCACCACGTGGACGAGGTGTTCAGCACCTACCGCGAGGACAGCCAGCTCTCGCGTCTCGCGCGCGGTGAGCTGACGGTCGAGGAGTGCGATCCGGAGGTCGCCGAGGTGCTCGGTCTGGGCGCGGAGGCGGAGCGGCTGAGCGAGGGCTGGTTCAGCACGACGTACCAGGGTGAGCTCGACCCGACGGGGATCGTGAAGGGCTGGGCGACCGAGCGTGCGGCCCGGCACATCGCGGCGGCCGGGGCGAGCGGAGTCAGCGTCAACGGCGGCGGCGACGTCCAGCTGTGCGGCGTGCCCGGGTCGCACCGGCCCTGGCGGGTCGGCGTGTCGGACCCGCTGCGCCCGGGTTCGCTCGCCGCCGTGGTCTCCGCGGCCGGCGTCGACGAGCTCGCCGTGGCCACCTCCGGCACCGCCGAGCGCGGCACCCACATCGTCGACCCGCGCACCGGCAGGTCCGCGGTCACCGACCTGGTCGCCGTGACCGTGGTGGGGCCCCGACTGACCTGGGTCGACGCCTGGGCGACGGCGGCGTTCGCGATGGGCTCCCGCCAGGCCCTGGACTGGCTGGAGTCCCTCCCCGACATCGAGGCCCTGCTGATCACTGCGGGGGACGAGGTGAGATGCACCGGGGGGTTGGCTCAAAGACTGGGCTGAGACCTGTAAGGGACGCGGGGAACTGCGCGAGCAACCACAACCGGCCCGCACCTGGACACACAGAGGCGCACCCCGACCGGGGGTGCGCCTCCACCGTCGTACACCTCAGTGATGGTTCTGAGCCAACCGCAAGAGGTGATCGGCCAGCGCCTGACCGCCGGTCGGGTTGCGACTGATGAGCAGCAAAGTGTCGTCCCCGGCGATCGTGCCGAGAATGTCATGCAGCTCGGCCTGGTCGATGGCCGAGGCGAGGAACTGCGCGGCCCCCGGCGGGGTCCGCAGCACCACAAGATTCGCGGAGGCCTCCGCGGAGATCAGCAGCTCCGCGGACAGCCGCCGCATCCGCTCCTCCTTCGCCGACTCACCCAGCGGCGCGCGCGGCGTGCGGAAGCCCCCCTCGCTCGGTACCGCGTAGATGAGGTCGCCGTCGTTGTTGCGGATCTTCACCGCGTTCAGCTCATCCAGGTCCCGGGAGAGCGTCGCCTGGGTGACGCTCAGCCCGTCGTCGGCGAGAAGCTTCGCCAACTGGCTCTGGGAACGCACCGGTTGCCGGTTGAGGATGTCCACGATCCGGCGGTGGCGTGCGGTGCGGGTCTGCGGCACGGCAGGCCCTGCGTGCTCGTGGTCCTGCGCCTGACTCATCGTCGTCGTCCCATTTCTCAGGATCATCCATCCCCGTTGGCTGCGTCGAGGACACCGGGAAGGGCCTGGAGGAACGCGTCCACTTCGTCATCGCCGAGGTTCAGCGGCGGCATCAGCCGTACGACATCGGGGGCGGGCGCGTTCACCAGGAAACCGGCGTCCTGAGCCGCCTGCTGCACCTGGGGCGCGAGCGGCTCGGTGAGCACGATACCCAGGAGCAGCCCCGCACCCCGGACAAGGTCGATCAACGGGTGCCCAAGTGACTCGATTCCGTCCCGCAGCTTCTCGCTCGTGCGCTTCACGTTCTCGAGGAGTCCTTCGGACTCGATCGTGTCGAGTACGGCCAGTCCGGCGGCGCAGACGACCGGGTTGCCGCCGAAGGTCGTGCCGTGGTGGCCAGGCTTCAGCAGCCCGGCGGCCCGGCCGAAGGCGACGGTGGCGCCGAGCGGCAGTCCGCCGCCGAGGCCCTTGGCGAGCGTGACGACGTCCGGCAGCACGCCCTCGTGCGCCTGGTACTCGAACCAGTGTCCGGTCCGGCCGATTCCGGTCTGCACCTCGTCGAGGACCAGGAGGGCTCCGGTGGCGGCGGTGATGGCGCGGGCGGCCTTGAGGTAGCCGACGGGCGGCACGACCACGCCGTTCTCGCCCTGAATGGGCTCGATGATCACCAGGGCGGTGTCCTCGGTGACCGCTTCGGCCAGGGCCTGCGCGTCGCCGTACGGGACATGCGTGACGTCGCCGGGCAGCGGCAGGAACGGCTCCTGCTTGGCGGGCTGGCCGGTGAGCGCGAGCGCGCCCATGGTGCGGCCGTGGAAGCCGCCGGTGGTGGCGACCATGTGGGTCCGGCCGGTGAGCCGGCCGATCTTGAAGGCGCCCTCGTTGGCCTCGGCGCCCGAGTTGCAGAAGTACACCCGGCCCTCGCGCCCGAAGAGCTGCAGCAGCCGTTCGGCGAGTGCGACCGGCGGCTCGGCGACGAAGAGGTTGGAGACATGGCCGAGGGAGCCGATCTGCCTGCCGACGGCCTCGACGATCGCGGGGTGGGCATGGCCGAGCGCGTTGACCGCGATCCCGCCGACGAAGTCCAGGTACTCCTTGCCGTCGGCGTCCCACAGCTTGGTCCCGGCGCCCCGGACGAGCGGCAGCCGCGGGGTGCCGTAGTTGTCCATGAGCGAGCCCTGCCACCGCTGGGTGAGCTCTTCGTTGCCGGTCATGCGGCGTCCCCCGCTTCCTCGTCGTCCGGCACGACCATCGTGCCGATCCCCTCGTCGGTGAAGATCTCCAGCAGGATCGAGTGCTGGACCCGGCCGTCGATGACGCGGGCCGTGGTGACGCCGTTGCGCACGGCGTGCAGACAGCCCTCCATCTTCGGCACCATGCCGCTGGCCAGCTCGGGCAGCAGTTTCTCCAGCTCGGAAGCGGTGAGGCGGCTGATCACCTCGTCGCTGTTCGGCCAGTCCTCGTAGAGGCCCTCGACGTCCGTGAGGACCATGAGGGTTTCGGCCCCCAGTGCCGCAGCGAGTGCCGCAGCCGCCGTATCAGCATTGACGTTGTAGACATGTCCGTCGTCCTGGGAGCGGGCGATCGAGGAGACGACCGGGATCCGGCCGTCGGAGAGCAGCGCCTCGATGGCGCCCGTGTCGATGGCGGTGATCTCGCCGACCCGCCCGATGTCGACCAGTTCACCGTCGATCTCGGGCTGGTGCTTGGTGGCCGTGATGGTGTGCGCGTCCTCGCCGGTCAGGCCGACGGCGAGCGGACCGTGCTGGTTGAGCAGCCCGACCAGCTCGCGCTGCACCTGTCCGGCCAGCACCATGCGTACGACGTCCATGGCGTCCTCGGTCGTGACGCGCAGCCCCGCCTTGAACTCGCTGACGATGCCGTGCCGGTCGAGGGCGGCGCTGATCTGCGGCCCGCCGCCGTGCACGACGACCGGCTTCAGACCGGCGTGGTGCAGGAACACGATGTCCTGCGCGAACGCCGCCTTCAGTTCCTCGTCGATCATGGCGTTGCCGCCGAACTTGACGACGACCGTCTTGCCGTTGTGCCGGGTCAGCCAGGGCAGCGCCTCGATGAGGATCTGCGCCTTGGGCAGAGCGGTGTGTTTCCTGGTCACATTGCTCATGAGGAGTACGCGCTGTTCTCGTGGACGTAGTCGGCGGTGAGGTCGTTGGTCCAGATCGTGGCGGTCTCTGCGCCCGCGGCGAGGTCGGCGACGATGTGGACCTCGCGGTAGCGCATGTCGACGAGGTCGCGGTCCTCGCCGACGCCGCCGTTCTTGCAGACCCATACGCCGTTGATCGCGACGTTGAGCTGGTCGGGTTCGAAGGCCGCCCGGGTCGTACCGATGGCCGAGAGGACGCGGCCCCAGTTGGGGTCCTCGCCGTGGATCGCGCACTTGAGGAGGTTGTTGCGGGCGATCGAGCGGCCCACCTCGACGGCGTCGTCCTCGCTCGCGGCGTTGATGACCTCGACCTTTATGTCCTTGCCGGCGCCCTCGGCGTCACGGATGAGCTGCTGACCGAGGTCGTCGCAGACCGCCCGTACGGCCTCCGCGAACTCCCCGTATTCCGGGGTGATGCCGCAGGCGCCGGAGGCGAGCAGCAGCACGGTGTCGTTGGTGGACATGCAGCCGTCGGAGTCGACGCGGTCGAAGGTGACCTTCGTGGCCGCGCGCAACGCCTTGTCGAGGGTCTCGCTGTCCACGTCGGCGTCCGTGGTCACCACCACGAGCATGGTGGCGAGGCCGGGGGCGAGCATGCCGGCGCCCTTGGCCATGCCGCCGACGGTCCAGCCGTCCTTCGTCACCACCGACGTCTTGTGGACCGTGTCGGTGGTCTTGATGGCGATGGCGGCCTTTTCGCCGCCGTGCGGGCTGAGGTGGGCGACTGCCGCGTCGACGCCCGGCAGCAGCTTGTCCATGGGCAGCAGCACGCCGATGAGCCCGGTCGAGCACACCGCGACCGTGCCCGCGCCGATCTCGCCGAACCCCGCGGCGTCGAGGGACTCGGCCACCTTCTCCGCCGTGGCGTGGGTGTCCTGGAAGCCCTTCGGCCCCGTACAGGCGTTGGCGCCACCGGAGTTGAGGACGACGGCGGTCAGCCAGCCGCTCTTGAGAACCTGTTCCGACCAGAGGACCGGCGCGGCCTTCACGCGGTTGGAGGTGAAGACGCCCGCGGCGGCGAGGCGGGGCCCGTTGTTGACCACGAGGGCCAGATCCAGGTTGCCGTTCTCCTTGATCCCGGCGGCGATCCCCGCCGCCGTGAATCCCTGTGCTGCCGTGACACTCACTGCATCTCCTTGTTCGCCCCGCCGCGGTAGCGGCTGATGTCACCGTCGCCCGTACAGCGCAGAGGTGCGGCCTTCATCGTTGTCTGCGGCCCGGCGGCTGCGCGTGCTCCCGCAGCTACCGCTGGGCGGTACCCCCAGCTCACGGTGCGACTCCGATCGTGGAAAGACCCAGCTCCTCGGGGAGCCCCAGGGCGAGGTTCATGCTCTGGACGGCACCCCCGGCGGTGCCCTTGGTCAGGTTGTCGATGGCGCTGATCGCGATGATGCGGTGCGCGGCGGCGTCGTACGCGACCTGGACCTGAACGGCGTTGGAACCGTAGACGGACGCCGTGGCGGGCCACTGCCCTTCGGGCAGCAGGTGCACGAACGGCTCGTCGGCGAACGCCTTCTCGTACGCGGCCCGTACGGACTCGACGGTGACGCCGGGCTTCGCCTTGGCGCTGCAGGTGGCGAGGATGCCGCGGGGCATCGGCGCGAGGGTGGGCGTGAAGGAGACGGTGACGGGCTCACCGGCGGCCGCGCCGAGGTTCTGGATCATCTCGGGGGTGTGCCGGTGGACGCCGCCGACGCCGTACGGGGACATCGACCCCATGACCTCACTGCCGAGGAGGTGCGCCTTGGGCGCCTTGCCCGCACCGGACGTCCCGGAGGCGGCGACGATCACGGCCTCGGGCTCGGCGAGCCCGGCCGCGTACGCCGGGAAGAGGGCCAGGGAGGCGGCCGTCGGATAGCAACCGGGCACCGCGATGCGCTTGGACCCCTCCAGCGCAGCGCGGGCACCCGGCAGTTCGGGGAGGCCGTAGGGCCAGGTCCCGGCGTGCGCGGAGCCGTAGAACTTCTCCCAGTCGGCCGGGTCCTTCAACCGGAAGTCGGCACCCATGTCGACCACGAGGACATCCGGGCCGAGCTGCTCGGCGACGGCGGCGGACTGCCCGTGGGGCAGCGCGAGGAAGACGACGTCGTGCCCGGCGAGCACGTCGGGGGTCGTCTCCTGCAGGACCCGGTCCGCGAGCGGCAGCAGATGCGGCTGCAGCGCGCCGAGGCGCTGGCCCGCGTTGGAGTTGCCGGTCAGGGCGCCGATCTCGATCTCGGGGTGCACCAGGAGCAGACGCAGCAGTTCCCCGCCCGCGTACCCACTTGCTCCCGCCACTGCCGCACGTACCGCCATGGAACCCTCCTCTTGGATGGCATGACTATACGTTTCGCTGCACGTTTATGCAATCCCGTCCTCGGCGGTCCGGAGATCGGGGGTGTGACCGAGTCCTGAGCCTGCTGGTGAACGGTTGAGTCGGCCCGCTCGGCGTTGGGGGTGACCCACCTGCGGCGGGAGCCGGTCGGCCGGCCGGGTTCAGAGCCTGAGCACTTCAGCCGACGCGTCAGCAGTGGATCCGGCGCGTTGAGCTTGTCGAGTCCAGGGTGTCGGCGAACCGATCTGCACACGTGTTGCTCCGGGGAGCGTGGTGGGGGGCTTTGCCGTTCCGGCGGTCCCCACAGAGGCGGCATGCCTCGCTGATCAGCGGCGAAGGGCCGTGTCGAGCTGGTAGTAGAGCGCGTCCAGCCGACTACGGCCAGGACTGCGAGCCGGCATCCGCCGCACGAGCTCGCGAACTGCCGGCGAGACGTGGTCGATCGCCCATCGGATCTCCTCGTCACCGGCCCTGGCGTCATCGCCCGCCGCGAGCTCACGAGCGCGCGCCTCGTAAACCGCAGGTCCAAGGGCGTGCTTCGACTGGTGAGGGGTGGCCAAGGGGTGGATGTAAGGTGTCGCCGCCGCGTAGCACGCGGCGCGGGCGGCGGCTGTGGCAGCCGGGTCGCCGACCTCGCGTGCGGCTGCGTGAGCCGCCCAGGCAAGGGAGCGCAGTCGCCCTGTCCGCTTCCCCTCGCGCACGAAGGCCCGGATGCCCTCGATCGCCTCGCGAGGACGGGTGTCACAGGGAGCCTTCGCCTCGAACAGCGGGAGCACTCGCTCGACGCAATCGGCGGCCCACAGCCCGAGAAGTCGGCGGTCTTCCTCGGTTATGGTCACCTTGTCCACCCGCACATCATGCCGGTTCGGGTGCTTCCTGTCGCCGCCGACCACACCGGCGACGGAGTCGACTCCCCCCGTGCGGACTGGGCGCCGCGATGCTCAACTCGCCCGCCGAAGTGCTCAGTACCGAAACTCAACCACCTGGCGCCTCCTACGGCGCCCGGATCAGCGCCGTCCACGCCGCCCGGTTCCCCCAGCGCGGCGCACCGGCCACCCCCCTCCGCCTGCGCGAAGCAGTACGTCAACCACTTCCTGGAGACGCGGCAGCCGTCGGCCGCAGTTACGCAACCAATGGTTGCGCGACTGCGTATTGCGCGCTAGCGTAATACGCAACCAAACGTTGCACGTGGGGAAAGGGTGGAGAGCATGGAGTACGGCAGCATCGAACGCGAGATCCACGTCGACGCCTCGCCCGAGGTGGTCTTCGAGGTCGTCAGCCGGCCCGAGCACATCTCGGAATGGTGGTCCGACGACGCCGACATCGAAGCGGCTCCCGGCGCTGTCGGTGAGCTCGTCTGGGGCGACAGGGCAGAGGTCGTCCCGATCACCGTGGTGAACGCCGAGCCGCCTCGATTGTTCTCGTTCCGCTGGTGCTATCCCGACGGCAAGGTCGACGACTCGGCCAACACCCTGCTGGTCACCTTCGAGCTCACCCCGTCGGGCACGGGCACGAGGATTCGGCTCACCGAGACCGGATTCCGGGAGATGGGCTGGGAGGCCGCCAAGCTGGAGGAGCAGTACCGCGAACACGGCGTCGGTTGGGACACCTTTGTTCCCCGCCTCGGGGAGTACGTCGCGCGGCTGGTGTCAACGCCATGACGACCGCCGTCGACGACGCCCTGTGGTCCGCGGTCGGGGACCCGACCCGTCGGCGGATGCTCGATCTGCTCCTGGCGGACGGCAACGGCACCGCCACCAGCCTCAGCGAGCAGCTACCCGTGACACGGCAGGCCATCGCGAAACATCTCGGCGTGCTCGACCGCGTCGGTCTGGTGCACGCCACGCCTGCCGGGCGGGAGAAGAGGTACCGGGTGGACGAGGCTCAACTGGCCCGCGCGGTCGCTCAGTTGTCCTCGGTGGGGGCGGCATGGGACGCCAGGCTCCGGCGCATCAAGCAGATCGCCGAGGCGATTCAGCGCAGCAAGGATCAGCAGGGCACCCAGCCGTGAATTCAGGCCGCACAGACGAGAACCAGGACCGAAAAGAGGAATCGAAAATGGTGGACATCCTGCACAGGGTCGGAATCAAATCGCCGGTGGCCGATGTCTACGCGGCCTTGACCACCGCCGAGGGGCTTGCCGGCTGGTGGACGACCAACACACAGGGCGAAGGCAACGACCTCGGCGGCGTGGTCCAATTCCGGTTCGGGGCCGGTGGATTCGACATGAAGGTCCTCGAACTCGACCCGGGCAAGCACGTGCTGTGGGAGGTGGTCGACGGACCCGAAGAATGGATCGGCACGCACGTGGACTGGGACCTCGATCAGGTCGACGACCACACCATCGTTCTCTTCAAGCACGAAGGCTGGAAGGAGCCGGGGGAGTTCATGCACCACTGCAGCACCAAGTGGGCGGTCTTTCTGATGAGCCTGAAGTCGCTGATCGAAACCGGGAAGGGCGCTCCGGATCCCCACGACGTCAAGATCGACAACTGGAACTGACGCTCCGCTCGATTCGCATGCGTGCGCTCGAGTCGGCCGGACGGGCCGACTCGAGCACTGAGTCGACGGGGGCAGGGCAGCGCCTCAGTCGGCGAGCTGCTGCGCGGAGGTCAGCCATCGCCAGCGTGGGCGTTCCGTGACAAGGGTGGCGGCGGCCAGGAGGGTCACCGGGACCGCAGCCCACGCGGGCCAGGCCAGCCACGAGGAGACCACGGCCGCGGCGAGCTGGAGCAGCACCAGCAGGATCGTGACCCGGCCCGGCACCGCGATGATCACGTTCGTCTTGTCACCCGGAGTGGAGAAGCAGGTCGGAAGGCCGATCAGCAGCACCACGGACAGGGCGGCGAGCAGCCATGAGCGGTCGGCCAGTGCCCACGGAGTCGCTACCCAGGCGACGAGTTCCACGGCGAAGCGCAGGGCTGACGCGGTGCGGTCGTCCGGGCGTCCCGGGATCGTGTCGTCGGCAGAGTCGGTCACCCGCGGACGATCTCACGGCGGGTGCGCGGATGTCAGGGGCTTGACGGGCCCGACTGCCAGGGCTCGAGGCGTCGCGGTCGCCGCGGTGCCGCCACGCTCACGTCTCTCAGGCGGAGGCCGTCGGCGGTGCCGCGCTGCCGACCGATGAACTCGCCCCGCGGGCGGACCTCGGGCGACCAGCCCCAGGGACCCCGGGCCCCGGGGTCACCGGAGTGGCGGGACGGCTGGGACGGGCCACCGGGCCGTGCCGGTGAAGGCTGGGACGGGCCACCGGGCCGTGCCGGTGAAGGCTGGGACGGGCCCCACCGGGCCGTGCCGGTGAAGGCCTGGGTCAGCGCGGGTCGCCGGAACGAGCCGCGCGCTCCGCGTTCTTCTCCTTGATGCGGGCCGCTTCCTTGCGGACTTCGGCCTGGGTGGCGCGCTCCTTCTGCAGCCACTCGGGGTTGTCCGTCTTCAGCGCCTCGATCTGCTCGGTGGTGAGGGCCTCGGTGACCCCGCCCCGGGCGAGCCCCGCGATGGAGACGCCCAGCTTGGCCGCGACGACGGGCCGGGGGTGCGGGCCGTCGCGGCGCAGCTCACGCAGCCACTCGGGCGGGTCGGCCTGCAGCGCATTCAGTTCGGCACGCGAGACGACACCCTCCTGGAACTCGGCGGGGGTGGCCTCGAGGTACACACCCAGCTTCTTGGCCGCGGTCGCGGGCTTCATCGTCTGGGTGGTCTGGTGCGAACTCATGGTGTCAAGGGTATCGAGCATGTGAGCCACCTCCGACCACACGCGTCCGGCACCCGACTGTGACGTGCGCGCCACCCGACCCTCGCGAGCGTGGCACCCGCCCTCGCCCGTGCGCCGCCCCGACCGTGACCGGTGGGGTGCACATGACCATGACCGGGGCCGCCCACGACCACGACCGGGGAGGCGCTCATGACCACGACCGGTGAGGCGCCGATGACCACGACCGGTAACCTGACGAAGTGACTGGCTCCGAAGCACCCCCCTCGTTCCGGCTCGCGTACGTCCCGGGGGTCACACCCGCCAAGTGGGTACGGACCTGGAACGAGCGGTTCCCCGCCATCCCGCTGGCCCTCGTCGCGGTGCCCGCCGCCGAGGCGTTCGGCCTGCTGCGGAGCGGTGGCGCCGACGCGGGCTTCGTGCGGCTGCCGGTCGACCGGACCGACCTCAGCGCGATCCCCTTGTACACCGAGACGACGGTGGTCGTGGTCCCGAAGGACCACGTCGTGGCGGCGGTCGACGAGGTCTCCACGGAGGATCTGGCCGACGACATCGTGCTGCACCCCCTCGACGACACCCTCGACTGGGAGCGCCTGCCGGGGAAACCCGCGTTCGAGCGCCCCGCCACCACGGCGGACGCGATCGAACTCGTGGCGGCGGGCATCGGAGTCCTCGTCGTCCCGCAGTCCCTCGCCCGCCTCCACCACCGCAAGGACCTCACCTACCGGCCGGTCACGGACGCCCCCGAGTCGCGCGTCGCGCTGTCCTGGCCGCAGGACGAGACCACCGACCTGGTGGAGGACTTCATCGGGATCGTCCGCGGCCGGACGGTCAACAGCACGCGCGGTCGTACCCCTGCCGCCGCCCAGCCGAAGTCCCAGCCCGCGGCCAAGCGCTCCGACGCGCGCGGCGGCGCCCGGCAGAAGCCCGCGGCGGGCAAGGCGAGCGGCAAGAGCGCACGCGGCGCCGGTTCGGGTTCGGCCAGGGGCGGAACCAAGGGCGGAACCAAGGGCGGGGCGAAGGGCGGACCCAAGGGTGGAGCCAAGCGCGGCAAGCCCCGCCGCCGCCCCTGACCCCTCAGTCGGCGATCATCCGGTTGCCCAGCCACGCGCCGCGCTCCGTGCCGCGCTCGCGCTGACGGCGTACGAGGTACCGACCGGACGCGATGCCGGTGCCACCGTGTTCGAGGTGGATGAGGTGCACGACCTCCAGGACGTCGATCATGCCGAGGGCGAGCCCCGCGGGGGCGCGCACGGAGGTCGTCCAACGGCAGGTGCCGGCGTCGGCCACGAGGGAGTGCGGGTTGCCGCCGGCGGCGCTGCGGAGCAGTTCCACGGCGGGGACGTCTTGCCAGCGGGCGTGCGGGAACACGCCGACATGCCGTGCCAACGAGCCCGTACGGGATGCGATCACCGAGAGGGCTTGACCTGGAGCGCGCTCCAGGTTCTACCGTTCTTGTCATGACCAGCGGACAGCCCCTCCCGCACCACCAGGAGCCGACGCTCACGATCGCCGAGGTCGTCGAGCGCACCGGGCTCTCGCACGACACGTTGCGGTACTACGAGAAGGCCGGCCTGATCGAACGGGTCGGCCGCACCACCGGGAACCAGCGGCGCTACGAGATGGCCGACCTGGCCTGGCTGGAGTTCCTGATCCGGCTGCGCGAGACAGGCATGTCGATCGCGGACATGCAGCGGTTCGCACAGCTGCGGGCCCGGGGCGACGCCACGGTCCCCGACCGGCTGGCGATGCTCCGGGAGCACCGCGCCGACCTCGGGGACCGCATCCGCGCACTGCGCCGCAACGCGGCTGCCCTCGACGACAAGATCGACCACTACGAACGGCTGCTCGACCAGCCGGGATCGGACGACCTCTCATGAGCAACGCCACCACCCTGAGCACGGCCACCACCCGCGAGGAGCGCTTCGAGCACGGCCTGGAAGTCCTCCAGCGGGTGGACGGCGAGGCCGGGCAGCGGGTCGTCGACGCGCTCGCCGACATCAACCCCGAACTCGGTCACCAGATCGTCGCCTGGGCCTTCGGCGACATCTACGACCGGCCCGGACTCGCCCCGCGCGACCGGCAGTTGGTGACCCTCGGCATGCTCACCGCGCTCGGCGGCTGCGAGGCCCAGCTCGACGTGCACGTCAACGCCGCTCTGAACGTGGGCCTCACACCGGAGCAGATCGTCGAAGCGCTGCTGCACTCCGCGGTGTACTGCGGTGTCCCCAAGGCGCTGAACGCCACGTTCGCGGCGAAGAAGGTGTTCGCCGAGCGTGGGCTGCTGCCCGTCGGACAGCAGCCCACGACGTCGGCCGACCTTTCCTGAGGGGCTATTTCTGCTTGATCCTCAGGAAGGTCACGGAGTTCGCCGGGAAGGTGTACGTGAAGCGGTCGGCGACCCCTGCGAAGGTGGACCTCACCGGGGCGACCGCCGTGGCCGTCTCCGAGTTCACCGCGTCCGGCGCGGCCTGCAGTGTGGTGACGGCGGCCTTGCGGCCCACCTTCGCCCCACCCAGGTCGATCGCCGTACGGGCGTCCGCGGACTGGGCGTTGACGACCTTGACGATGAGATCACCGGTCTTCGCGTCCCGCGTGATGACCTGCCGGAACGGCTCCGCGGGCTTGTCGTCCGTGAAGCTGCCCCACTCCTGGCCGTCCAGGTAGAGGGTCACCTGACGGCCTCGTACCTTGATGTCGATGTCGTAGGCACGGCCCGTCTCGATCGAACCGGCCTTGGAGATCAGCGTCGACTTGCCGCCGTCCACGGCCTGTTCGACCGCGGAGGTGGTGTTGTTCCAGCCGCCGAGGTTCCACCAGTAGTAGTTGCCGGTGTCCTTGACGCCGAAGGCGACGAGGAAGCCCTCCTTGCCGGACTTCTTGGTGGCCTTCACCCGCAGGTCGTAGTCGTGCCAGGCCGGGTCGCCGGCCGGCACCATGGTGTTCTCGGCGGCCACGTCGCTCTGCACGTACTGCCCGTCCTGGAGACTCCAGCTTCCGCCGCCGGTGTGGGTCCACTGCGCGGCGTCACCGCTGAAGTCGTCGCTCAGCAGCGTGGTCCCGTCCGCGCCGGTGACCTTGACGTCGTCGTACGCCGCCGTGGTCGCCCAGGCCGACAGGCCGACGGCGCCCGAGATCGGCGCGCTCAGCGACGGTGTGGTGGTGGCACTGCTGGGCACCACCCGGTCGCCGACGTTGCTCATGAAGAGCTTCTGCACCTCGTAGTCGGCCGAACCCCATGAGGCGTGGTTGTTGAACCAGATCATGTCCGGACGCCACTGCACGTAGTCCTCGTTGGCGAGCAGCGGGGCGTACGAGGCGAGCTTCACGACGTCCGCGTTGCGCTCCAGGCCGGTCATGTACGCGGCTTCGGAGAGGGCGTTCTTGAAGGTGTTGCCGCCCGAGGCGTACTCCCCCAGGAAGACCTTCGGGCCGTTCCGGTCGTACGAGTCGTAGCGGTCGTTGTTCTGCAGGAACCACTGCGGGCTGTTGTAGTAGTGCTCGTCGACCATGTCGACGTTCGCGTCCTTGTTGAGCTTCCAGGCCGTGTCGAAGGTGGTGCCGGAGTCGTCCGGGCCGGCGTTTGAAACCACCGTGACGTCCGGGTACTTGGCCTCGATCGCGGCGCGGAACTGCTGGAAGCGGGCGAAGAACTCGTTCGGCAGGTTCTCCTCGTTGCCTACTTCCAGGTGCGTGAGGTGGAAGGGCTTGGGGTGGCCCATCTGGGCCCGCTTCCTGCCCCACTCGCTCGTGACCGGCCCATTGGCGAACTCGATGAGGTCGAGGGTGTCCTGGATGTGCCGCTTGAGCAGCGCGTCGTCGTCGGTGGCCTTGTTCTGGCCGCAGCCGGTGACCAGCGCGGGCACGACGGGCAGCGGCATCGCGCCGATGTCATCGGCGAACTGGAAGTACTCGTAGTAGCCGAGGCCGTAACTCTGGTTGTATCCCCAGAAGTTGGAGTTGGTGGCGCGCTGCTCGACCGGGCCTATGGTGTCCTTCCACTGATACGAGCGCTTGCGCGGATAGCCCGACGCCTCGTCATATCCCTGCATGCTCCCGGTGTTGACCAGACAGCCTCCCGGGAAGCGCACGAACCCGGGATGGAGAGCGGCGATCTTCTCGGCGAGATCCTTGCGCAGACCGTGCCCCTTGTACGTGTCCCGGGGCAGCAGCGAGATCATGTCGAGCGAGACGGGGCCGGCCGCGGCGACGGTGAGGCGTCCGGGTGGTGCTGCTGCGGGCCGCGGTCGTCGATCTTCGCACCCGAGCCCTTCGGGTCGACGGTGATCGCGTAGTCGGTGACGTCGGCGGCGGCGCTCGCCGGAGCGGGCCCGGATACGACGGTGGAGGCCACCAGGAGGGCGGTGGCCGTGAGTCCGAGTCTCCAGCGGGTGCGGGTGGGTGACATGGATACTCCGCGGCTCTGTAGTGTTGAGTTGTTCGAAATATCAGACGTCGATCAGTACTTCGAACGGCAAGATAGGGAGGGGGCCGGAGTGCGTCAATGGGTCGCGCAGCATCGGATGGGACGGAGAGCGGGTCGGCATGGGCGAGTTCTGGCCAGTGGCGGACGTACTGGCCTACCTGACCGGCAACTGGCGGGTGGAGCGCTCGGTGCGGGATCTGGCGAGCGGCGCCGAGGGCCGGTTCACCGGGACGACCGTCTTCTCGCCGCTCGAAGACGGCGGCGACGGCCTCCTCCATCGGGAGTCCGGGACCTTCGTCTGGCAGGGCACGTCCCGGCCCGCCGAGCGGACGCTGTGGTTCCTGCCGGGAGAGCGCCCGGGCAGCGCGGCCGTACGGTTCTCCGACGGCCGCCCCTTCCACGATCTGGACCTGACCACCGGGCGGCACATCGCCGACCATCCGTGCGCGGCGGACCTCTACCGGGGCGAGTTCACCGTCCGCGACGAGAACCGCTGGCGGACCGTGTGGCGCGTGCGGGGGCCCGCGAAGGACCTGGTGCTCACCACCGACTACGCGCGCGTGGACTGAGAGAACGCGCCGTCGAAGCGGAGGTTCCAGCGGCCGGCCCGCCCGGTGACGGTGGTCGTCGACAGGGGGCGTACATCGATGTTCCAGTACGTCGAGGGCGGCGCCTTCAGGGCGTAGACCAGGGCGGCCCGGATCACGGAGGGTTCGGCCACGGCGACGATGCGCCCGCCGTCGTCGGCGGGCCTGGTGTCGAGCCAGGCGCCGACGCGAGCGATGAAGGCCAGCAGCGATTCGCCGCCGTGGGGCGTGGACCGTGGGTCCGCGAGCCAGGCGTCGACGGCCTCGGGTTCACGGGCCATCGCCTCGCCCAGCGTGAAGCCGCGCCAGCGGCCCATGTCGCAGTCGCGCAGGGCGAGCTGGACGAGCGGCGCGTACCCCAGGGCGTCGCCCGTGGCACGGCTGCGTGGCGTCGGCGAGCAATAGCGCAGCTCGGCCGCCGCCAGCGACACCAGCTCGGGGGCGGCTCGCTGCACCTCGTCCCAGCCGGCCTGGTCCAGCGGCCGGTCGTCCTGGAAGCGCTCCGCGAGCAGCGAGGAGCTGCGCGCGGCGGCGACGAACGTGACCCGAAGATGCATGCGGAGATCGTGGAGCGCGGGACTCCGCAGGTCAAGGGGGGTTACGCAGGGTATTTACGGGCTCACTGGAGCGGGTCCGCCAAGCGGGCTTGCGGCGCGCGGGCTCCGACGCACCGTTTTGGTTCTTCGCCTCCTCCGCCCCTTCCCGTCCCGTGTCCGGGGGCTGCCGTCCCCAGCTCCGCGGCATCGGTCTCGACGGCGTCGTCCTCGAACGCCGGACGGGCTAAGAACCTCCGGCGGCGGCCGGCCAAGAGATCTCCGCACACGCCGCCCGCAGTCTGCGTACCCCCTCGGTGATCTCCTCCGCTCCCGCCACCGCCGCGAAGCTCAACCGGAGGTGGGCGGCCGGGGGTTCGGCGCTGAAGTAGGGGCGACCGGGTGTGACGGCGACGCCTGCGCGGAGGGCGGCGGTGACCAGGGCGGCCTCGTCCGTGCCGTCGGGCAGGCGCAGCCAGAGGTGGTAGCCGCCGAACGGGATGTGAGGGAGAGAGAGTTCGGGGAGGTCCAGCCGCAGCGCGGTGGTCATCGTGTCGCGACGGGCCTTCAACGCGGTGGCCAGGGCGCGGAGATGGCGGGGCCAGGCGGGAGAGCCGACGAGTTCGAGCGCGGCCTCCTGGAACGGGCGCGGCACGAAGAAGGTGTCGACGACCTGGATGGCGCGCAGCCGCTCGAGTACCGGACCGCGCGCTGCCAGTGCGCTCACCCGGAAGCTCGGCGAGGTCGCCTTGGTCAGCGAGCCGACGTGCACGACGACTCCGTCGGGGTCCTCGGCGGCCAGCGGCCTGGGCAGCGGGCCCGAGTCCTCGTGCACCAGGCGGCGTACGAAATCGTCCTCGACCACGAACGCGCCGGCGTCGCGCGCGATGCGCAGCACCTCGCCCCGCCGCTCGGGCGCGAGGACGGCACCTGTCGGGTTCTGGAAGAGCGGCTGGCAGACGAAGACGCGGGCGCCGGTCGCGCTGAAGGCGTCGGCGAGCAGTTCGGGCTTCACACCGTCGGCGTCGACGGGCACCGGCACGGGGCGCAGTCCGGCCGCGCGGGCGATCGCCAGCATGCCCGGATAGGTGGGCGATTCGACCAGGACCGGCGCCCCGGGGGGCGCGAGCGCGCGCAGGGCGGTCGTCAGCGCGGACTGACCGCCCGCCGCGATGAGCACCTCGGCCGCGGTGATGGCGCCCCCGATCCCCCGCGCGAACCACTCGCGCAGTTCCGTGAGCCCTTCCATGGGCGGCCTGGACCAGGCGCCGGGACGGCGCCCGGCCCGGGACAGGGCCGCGCCCATCGCCCGCTCGGGCTGCAGCGACGGGTGCAGATAGCCGCCGTTGAACTCGACGACACCGGGCGGCGGGGCGGCGAGCGAGACGAGGACGCCGGACGCATCCACCGTGCGCGGTACGAGTTCGGCCGCGGCGTCCGCGCTGAGTGCGAGCTCCTGCCAGGCGGTGTCGCCGGTGGGAGCGGGGGCGGTACGCGGCTGCGCCCGGAACGCGCCGGCTCCGGGCCGGGTGACCACAAGACCCTCGGCGGCGAGCTGCGCCAGCGCCCGCGACACGGTCACCGGACTCACCCGGAACCGCTCCACGAGTGCCCGACTCGACGGCAGCTTTCCACCGGGTGAGTAGCGGTCCAGCTCCCGACGCAGCTGATACGCCAGATCTCCCACACTGCTACGCTCATGCATGAGAACACAGGATAGCGCTACTGTAGAGACCCCGATAGCGGTTGTCACCACCGGGACCCCCGCGAGCGCCACTGCTCGGAGCGCCGCGACCGGCACCCCGCGGACCGCTGCGAGGGCCCGCCGCTCGGGCACCCTCCAAGCCGCCCTCGGCGTCACAGCCTTCTCCCTGACCTTCCCTTCCACCGCCTGGGGCCTGGAGGGCTTCGGACCCTGGTCACTGGTGGCCGTGCGCAGCGTCCTGGCGGCGGTCATCGCGGGCGGCTGCCTGTTGGCGCTGCGTGTTCCGGTGCCGGGCCGCCGCCACGTGGCGGGGCTGGCCGTCGTCGCTGCGGGTGTCGTGGTCGGCTTCCCGCTGCTGACGACGCTGGCGCTGCAGACGTCGACCACCGCCCATGCGGCCGTGGTGGTCGGGCTGCTGCCGCTGACGACCGCGCTGTTCTCGGCGCTGCGCACCGGGGCGCGGCCCTCGCGGATGTTCTGGGTGGCGGCCGTGGCGGGCGCGGCCGCGGTGATCGCGTTCACCGTGCAGCAGAGCGGTGGCGCGCTGACCGGCGCGGACGCGTATCTCTTCGGAGCGCTGCTGATCTGTGCGGCGGGCTACACCGAGGGCGGTCGGCTCGCCCGTGTCATGCCGGGCTGGCAGGTCATCGGCTGGGCGCTGGTCCTGTGTCTGCCGCTGTCGGTGCCGGGCGCGCTGATCGCGCTGTCGCAGGAGCCCGTGCAGCTGACCACGCACAGCGTGACGGGTCTGCTGTGGGTGTCGACCGTGTCGCAGTTCCTCGGCCTGGTCGTCTGGTACCGCGGCATGGCATCGATCGGAATTCCGAAGGCCAGCCAGTTGCAGCTGGCGCAGCCGCTGCTCACACTGGTGTGGTCGGTACTGCTCCTGGGCGAGCAGCTCACACCGGCCGCACCCCTGACGGCCGCCGCCGTTCTGGTCTGCATCGCGCTCACCCAACGGGCGCGGGGCTGACCGGCACGCACGGGCCGGGCCAACCGGCGCCACCAGCCGTAGACTTGCGGCAACGGACCGCTACTCCCGCACATGACGAGGAGACCGTTCACATGCGTGCAACCGTGGGCGACCAGATTGTGCAGCACGGCAGGATTGTCGGGCAGCACGACAAGGTCGGGAAGATCACCGAGGTCCTGGGGGCGGAGGGCAATCCCCCGTACCGCGTGAAGTTCGAGGACGGGCACGAGGGAGTGTGCTCACCGGGCCCGGACACCGAAATCCGCCACAAGGACATGATGCAGTAGCCAGCAGACAGAAAATCAGCGCGGAGTTCTCGCCGACTGCTGATAGTGGTCGGCGACAACCCGTGCCATCGCGCCGATGCGATCCGAGCCGACCTCCCTGGCGGAGAAGAAGACGTGCCCGCGCACCTGCGGGTAGTCGCGGGCGAGCGTGAGGTGCCGGGAGAGCTCTGCCGGGTCCTGCCAGACCGCGGGCTGCGCCGGATCGCCCGCCTTGTACAGCGCCTCACCGACGTACAGCTGCACGCCCGTCCCCTCGGCGACCGACGACCACCAGGGCAGGAGTTTCGCGTAGTCGGCGGCGGCGAGTCCGATGTTCCAGTACAGCTGCGGGCAGATGTAGTCGATCCAGTGTTCCCGGACCCACTTCCTGGTATCGGCGTGCAGATCGTCGTAGGTCTGCACGCCGGCCCGGGTCGGCGAGCCGAGCCCGTCGGTGGTGGCGTTGCGCCACACCCCGAAGGGGCTGATCCCGAAGCGCGCCGCGGGCCGGATCTCCTTGATGCGGGCGGCCATCTCCAGGACCAGGCAGTCGATGTTGTCGCGCCGCCAGGCGGCCTTGTCCGGGAAGCCCGCGCCGTGGGCCGCGTACGTCGCGTCGTCGTCGAAGACCTGGCCGTCGACCGGATACGGGTAGAAGTAGTCGTCCCAGTGCACGGCGTCGATCTCGTACTTCCGCACGGCGTCGAGCATCGCGTCCTGGACGAACCCTCGGACCTGGGGCAGCCCGGGATCGTAGTAGAGCTTCCCGCCGTAGGGCACGACCCAGTCGGGGTGCTCGCGGGCGGGGTGGTTCGCCACGAGCCTCGTCGGGTCGGTGTGGTGGGCGATCCGGTACGGGTTGAACCAGGCGTGCAGCTCCAGGCCGCGCGCATGGGCCTCCGTCACCGCGGTGCCCAGCGGGTCCCAGCCTGGGTCCTTGCCCTGGACACCGGTCAGGTACTGGGACCACGGCTCGTAGGGCGAGGGCCACAGCGCGTCGGCCGTGGGGCGCACCTGGAAGATGACCGTGTTGAGGCGGAGGCGTACGGCGGTGTCGAGATGGTCGAGGAGTTCGGCGCGCTGCCGGCCGGCGGTCAGGCCCGGGCTCGACGGCCAGTCGCGGTTGGAGACGGCGGCCAGCCACATCCCGCGCAGCTCGCTCGCGGCCCGCGCCCGGTCGCGACCCCGGGAGGTCGGGCTCGGGGATGCGGCGGTGTCCCCCGCCGTCGCAAGCCCGGAGAGCGTCGCCACGGCTGCCACCGCGAACGCCCGACGCGACAGTCGCCCCATCTCCCACACCCCGCTACGCAGCGGATCCGTGCTGTCACGGATCGTCTCCGCGCCCAGCATGCCCGACCCGGACGATCGATCATCGATACTTCGGAGTAACGTGCACGATCGGAGCAGGCACCGAACAACGGGGGTCCTGCCAGTGCCGTAGATCAGCGAAGGGGACGATGTGACCGACATCGAACGCGTCGGAGTCGTGGGCTGCGGCCAGATGGGAGCGGGCATTGCCGAGGTGTGTGCCCGCGCCGGTCTGGACGTCAAGGTCGCCGAGACCACCGGTGAGGCCCTGGAGATCGGCCGTACCCGGCTCTTCAACTCCCTCTCCAAGGCGGCCGAGCGCGGAAAGATCTCCGAGGAGGAGCTCAAGAGCACCCAGGACCGGCTCAGCTTCACCACGGATCTCGGCGAGTTCGCCGACCGCGACCTGGTGATCGAAGCCGTCGTGGAGAACGAGCAGGTGAAGACCGAGATCTTCCAGGTGCTCGACCAGGTGGTGACCCGGCAGGACGCGATCCTCGCCTCCAACACCTCCTCGATCCCGCTGGTGAAGCTCGCCGTCGCCACCTCGCGCCCCGACCAGGTCATCGGCATCCACTTCTTCAACCCGGCCCCGGTGCAGCAGCTCGTCGAGCTGATCCCGGCGCTGACCACCTCCGAGGGCACGCTCAGCCGTGCCCAGCTGTTCGCCGAGAAGGCGCTCGGCAAGCACGCGATCCGCGCCCAGGACCGTTCGGGCTTCGTGGTCAACGCGCTGCTGATCCCGTATCTGCTCTCCGCGATCCGGATGTTCGAGTCGGGCATCGCGAGCCGCGAGGACATCGACAACGGCATGGAGATGGGCTGCGCCCACCCGATGGGCCCGCTCAAGCTGTCCGACCTGATCGGCCTCGACACGGTGGCCTCGGTCGCGTACTCGATGTACGAGGAGTACAAGGAGCCCCTGTACGCCGCTCCCCCGCTGCTCCAGCGCATGGTGGACGCGGGTCGCCTGGGCCGTAAGTCGGGCTCGGGCTTCTACACGTACGGCCAGTGAGCCGAGGGGCTGACTACGGTCCGTATATCTCGGGCAGGCGCGGGCCCGGCACCCTTTCGGGTGCCGGGCCCGCGCCATTCACACACCGTGTGCGCGCCGGGCCCGCATATGCCCCTCGCACACGCTCCCCACTCGTCCACCAGGCGAGTTGACTTTCCGTGCGCATGTAAGGGATGTGCCGACTACGGAAAGGAGCGGACTCGTGACCGCCGACCCCGAGCATCCCGTGGCCCCAAGGGAACTCGCAGAGTTACGCCGGTCGCTCGAAGTGGGCTTCACCCGCATCGAGGGCGGACTGGCGCTGCTCACTCAGCGCGACGACCAGACCGCCAAGGATCTCGACGACCTGAGCGCACGGGTCGTCGCCCTCGAGCACACCCGCTGGCCACTGCCCACCCTCGCGGCCGTCGCGGCCGTGGGCGCGACGGCCGTGGCGGTCTGGCAGGCTCTGGGCCACTAGGTACCTGGACGCGTGGGGGGGGGGACGGATCAGGGCAACGCGTCCTGCCCGAGCCTGAGATGGTGCAGAAGGAGCAGTGCGGCAGCCATGTTGGCGGCCGGGACCTCGCCGCGGGCGACCATGTCGGGGACGAGCTTTAAGGGAACCCATTCCCTTCGGTCCGATTCGAAGTCGTCCACAGGGTGTCCGATGTACGTGCCCTCGTCGGCCCAGAAGATGTGGTGCCGGGCGTCGGTGAGCCCGTTGGAGGGCTCGACGCTCATCAGATGCCGCAGCGGTCCCGGCCGCCAGCCGGTCTCCTCCTCGAGTTCGCGGGCCGCCGCGACGGCGATGTCCTCACCGTCCTCGACGACACCCGCCGCGAGTTCCCACCCCCAGCTGTCGGTGATGAAGCGGTGCCGCCACAGGAGCAGCACCTCATTGGCCTCATTCACCACAGTGGCCACGGCCACCGGCCGCAGCCGTATCAAAAAGTGATCGAGGTGCCGACCGTCCGGCAGCTCCACATCTGCGAGATTGACGCTGAACCAGCGGTTTGCGTACACAGTTTGTTCGTTCTGTTTCGTCCACTGCACGGTTCTGCCACCTTCCGCCGAGTAGATGGCAATATCGCAGCAGGAGCGTCCTCACAGCAGGCTCACAGCGGTCGGGGCACGGTGCAGCGGCAGCGCAGGCACGGTGTTCTGAAGCGGTACGCGGTGTTTCCGGAGCACATGTCTACAGCGGTACGCGCAGTGCCCCGTCGATGAGTTCGGCGGCCTCGGCCGTGCCCGCACAGCCGCTGCGCACCAGGTGTTCGCGCACCGCGCGGAGTCTGTCGCGCAGTCGCTGCGACTCCATACCCCGCGCCTGTTCGGCCATTTGGACCGCGGTGGCCACCGCCTTGTCGGCATTGCCCTGGCGCAGCTCGATCTGACTGAGCATGGCGAGCCTGTGCACCCGTCCCCGGTCGTGCGCCGGGTTGTCGACGGCGGCTATGGCGTGCTCCCCCGCCGCCACCAGATCGCCGAGGCTGAGCAGCGCCTCCGCCACCTGCACGTTGACCAGGCCCGGCTGGACATAGCCGGTCTCGTCGGGCTCGTAACCCCGACGGATGCGCTCGGCGGCCTGTTCGGCACGCCGGATGCAGGACAGTGCGCTGCTGCCATCACCGAGGTGCGCGTACGCCTTGGCCTGCATCGCGTAGAGATCGGAGGCGAGCGCCGGAGTGATGTGCCGCCCCGCGGCGCGCAGTGCGGCCTCGGCAAAGGCCACGGACTGCCGGTACTCACGCATGAACAGCGACTGATTGACGAGCAGGGCTATGACATAGGCCCCGAGTCCCCTGTCCCCGCTGGCCTTCGCCAGACGCAGCGCCTGGTGGAAGTAGCGCTGGGCGAGTCCGTGGGCGTCGGAGTCGTAGGCGCAGATACCCGCGATGGCGACCAGACCGCCGGTCGCGCGGTGGAGTTGGCGGCCGGTGGCGTCGGTGTAGCTGCCGCGCAGCAGAGGTGCCGTCTCCGAGTTGAGGAAGCCGACGATCCGGGTGCGGGTCGCGATGCCGCCGGCCTTGCGGTACATCTGCTCGTAGTGGGCGCGGGCCGCGCGCAGCATCTCGATGTCGGCCATGCTGACGCGGTGGCGTCCGCCGCGCGAGACGTCGACGTCCTCGGGCGGGTTCTCCCATTCCCACACCGGCATCACGGCGGGCGTTCCGGTGACGGCCGGTGCGCCGAGGATGTGCGGGCGCTGCTGTTCGTCGGAACGCCACAGGGCGGTGGCGCGCTCGACGAAGCCGGAGAGTGAGGTGCCGTGCGGGGTGGACGGCTCGCCGGGCACGCCGAGGCCGATGTCGTCGAGCGTGACCGGCCGGTGGAGTCGGCCGGCGAGCACCTCGCAGATCAGGTCGGGCACTTGGCCGCGCGGGCGCTGGCCCTTCAACCAGCGCGCCACAGCGGTGTGTTCGTACCTGAGCGCGAGACCGCGCGCTCTCCCCGCCTGATTGACGTGGGCGGCGAGTCCCGCGTGCGAGATGCCCGCCTCGTCGAGAATCGCGTCGAGCAAAGTGTTGGGCTGCATGAAGGCCCCCCGGGTGGCTCGGTGCCGACAGACTAGTGCGTCCCGTTTCACACGGGGTGTGAAACGAGTGCCCGTATCCGGGCAGTACGCGCGCTGTCGCAGAGCGTTTCTGGCCGGTTGACTGAAATGCCTCGCAAGAGGCCGGCCGGGCCGCCGGCTCCCCCTCGTACAGTGCGGCGGCCCGATTCCGCGCCGTCCGCCCAGCTGCCTGCCCGACACTCCGTGGCGGGGCGGACGGCCCCGCCGGTTGCACAGCCCCGCGCCCCTAGGGCGCGTGGTGGACCACGGCGTGCCCCTGGTGCAGGGAGACACAACTGCGGTCGTTGCGCAGCACGAGCACGGCAACGTCGTCGGCGGGTCTGCCGCCGGTGTGACGCAGCAGCCCGGTGAGGACTGCGCGCAGGACGGACTGGGGTGAGACGGGCTGGGTACGGACGGCTTCGGTGAGTTCGGCCGGGAGCGGGAAGTAGCGGCCGCGGCCATCGCGTGCGTCCTCGACACCGTCGGTGTGCAGGAACAGCACCTCACCGGGAAGAAGTTGGCCGCAGCGCACGGCCGGCAGCTCGGCCGGGAGCGGGAACGGCCCCAGCGGGGGCAGCGGGTCGGCACGCACAAGTGGTTCGGCCCGGCCGCCGCTCAGCAGATACGGCCAGGGGTGACCGCAGTTGAGGGCGTACACCTCGCCGTCGCGGCGGATCTCCAGCAGCAGCACGGTGACGAACTCCTCGGCGACCGGACTGTCCGGATCGATGCCGGTCGAGGGGTGGTCGGCCCGGGCCCGCTCGCGCAGATGCCGGGCCAGCGCGCGCTCAAGTCTCCTCAGTACGCAGCCGAGTTCGGGCTCGTCGTGCACGGCCTCGCGGAAGCTGCCGAGGACAGCGGCGACGGTTCCGATGGCGCCGAGCCCGTGCCCGCGGACGTCGCCCATGACGATCCGTACGCCGTGCTCGGTGGCGATCACCTCGTACAGGTCACCGCCGACGCTCGCGCCACGGTCCGCGGACAGTTGGGCCGCGGCGACGCTCAGCCCGTCGATGCGCGGGGGCAGCGGCCGCAGCAGCACGTTCTGGGCGGCGCCGGCGACCTTGCGGATCTGCCTGAGCTCCCGCAGCAGCGCCCCTCTGACGTGGAGTATCAGGCTCGCGCCGACCGCGAAGAAGACGGCGCTGGTGACGATCCGGGCGCCGAGCCCGCTCTGCTGCGCGAGCGGGCAGGCCATCTTGTACGTGATCGCCATCGCGCCCCAGGCGATGGGCAGCCCCATGCTGAGTGCCCGGCGCAGCGGTGGGCGCTCGGCCCGGCGAACCGAGTGGTCTAGGCCGCCACGAGGGGCACGTCCGCGGACCAGCCGGGGTCTTCCTCCGCGCACCGTCCGAGTGAGCCCGGCCCGCAGGGCGTCGCCCCGGCCCCGCGGCCCGAGGGCCGCCCGGGCCAGCACCCGTGAATGCGTCCGGAGCCTCGCCCTGCAGGGAGCCCCAGCCTTGATACGGATCATGCCGATTGGCCCCCCAATAGGCCCTGACAGCGCAGAAGGCCTCCGAGAGGCCGGTCCGATTCTGTCGACCGCATGCCCCGATCGGGCCAGATCACCCGGACTTCTCACCCGAATGAGTGAGGTGCCTTCGGATACATGCATTTATGCAGGTGGGCGCAAGGGCAGGCGCCCCGGAAAGCGGCGCGGGGCCGGGTGACACGGCGCGGCTCCGCCGCGTGCGCGCGACCGGTCACGGGCCTCGGACGCGCCCCGATGGACGCGCAGGGAACCCCGATGGACGCGCAGGGAACTGCGCGGGGAACTGCGGGCTCAGCCGCGCACATCCGCAGCCGACAGACGACCCGCAGTTCCCCGAAACAGCCGGCGGAGCCCCTAGGCTCCACGCAGCACGGCCTCCGTACGCTCGGCGGCCAGCGCCACCGCAGCGTCGCGGGCCGCGGACGCCTCGTCCACGGTCAGCGTGCGGTCGGCGGCACGGAACCGCAGCGCGTACGCGAGGGACTTCTTGCCCTCACCGAGCTGCTCGCTGTTCTCGTAGACGTCGAACAGCCGGATGGACTCCAGCAGTTCACCGGCGCCCTCGCGGAGCGCGGCCTCGACGTCCGAGTGCGGGACGAACTTGTCGACGACCAGCGCGACGTCCTGCGTGGCGACCGGGAAGGTCGAGATCTTCGGGCCCTTGGGGAGGCCCTCGCTCGCCTCCTCCAGCGCGTCCAGGTCCAGCTCCATCGCGCAGGTGCGCGCGGGCAGGCCCAGGGTCTTCAGGACACCGGGGTGCAGCTCACCGGCGTACCCGATGACCTGCTCCGCGCCGCCCACGCGGACTGCCAGCTCGGCGCAGCGGCCCGGGTGCCAGGGACCGTACTGGCCGGAGCGGACGAGGAGCTCGGTCCCCGCCTCGCGGGCCAGGGTGCGCGCGGCCTCGACCGCGTCGGCCCAGTCCGCCGGGCGGCCCTTGCCCCACCAGCCGGCCTGCTCCCGTGCGCCCGCGAGGACGACGGCGGCGTGCCGGGGCTGGACGGGGAGCGCGGCGGTGAGTGACGCGATCTCCTCGTCGGTGGGGCGGCGGTCGACGGGCAGCCGCCCGGCGATCCGCAGCTCCTCCTGCGGGTGGAAGACCAGGCCCGTCTCGAAGAGCGCCAGGTCGTGCGAGCCTCGTCCGTCGTTGCGACGCAGGGCCTGGAGCAGGCCCGGCAGCAGCGTCGTACGGAGCGCGGGCTCCTCGTCGGAGAGCGGGTTGACCAGCTTGACGACCTTGCGCTTCGGGTCGTCGTCGGCCAGGCCGAGCTGGTCGAAGACGTGCTCGCCGATGAACGGGTAGTTCAGCGCCTCGACGTAGCCGGCGCCGGCCAGTGCCCGGCCGATACGGCGGTGCAGCCGCTGCCGGTCGGTGAGGCCGAGGCCCGCGGGGGGCTTGGGCAGCGTGGAGGGCAGGTTCTCGTAGCCCTCGAGACGGATGACCTCCTCCGCGAGGTCGTTCGGGTCCGTCAGGTCGGGCCGCCAGGACGGCGCGGTGACGATCAGCTCGTCCTGCCCGTAGACGTCGCAGCCGACCTGCTGGAGACGGCGTACGACGGTCTCGCGCCCGTAGATGACTCCGGCCACCTTGTCCGGGTGGTTCGCCGGAATGGTGATGGTGTGCGGCGCGGAGGGCGCGATGACCTCGGTGACCCCGGCGTCGGCCGTGCCGCCCGCGAGGAGGACCAGCAGGTCGACGGTCCGCTGGGCCGCGGCGGAGGCGGCCTGCGGGTCGACGCCGCGCTCGAAGCGCTTGGACGCCTCGGAGGCCAGCTTGTGCCGACGGGCCGTGCGCGCGATGGAGATCGCGTCGAAGTGGGCGGCCTCGATGACGACCTCGGTGGTGGTGCCCTCGGTGTCGTCGATCTCGGTGTTGGCGCCGCCCATGACCCCCGCGAGGCCGATCGGGCCGCGGTCGTCGGTGATCACCAAGTCCTCGGCGTCGAGCGTGCGCACGACGCCGTCGAGGGTGGTGAGCTTCTCGCCCTGCTCGGCCCGGCGCACTCCGATCGCGCCCTGGACGCGGTTGCGGTCGTAGGCGTGCAGGGGCTGACCGAGCTCCAGCATCACGTAGTTGGTGATGTCGACGGCGAGCGAGATCGGGCGCATGCCGGCCTTCTGCAAGCGCCGCTTCAGCCAGATCGGAGAACGTGCCTCGGGGTCGAGACCCGTCACCGTGCGCGCCGTGAAGCGGTCGCAGCCGCGCGGGTCGGCGACCTGCACCGGGTAGCCGAACGCGTTCGGCGCCGGCACGTCGAGCAGCGCCGGGTCGAGCAGCGGCCGCCCGTACGCGATGGCGGCCTCGCGGGCCACACCGCGCATCGACAGGGCGTAGCCGCGGTCGGGCGTGACGGCGATGTCGAGGACCTCGTCGACGAGCTGGAGCAGCTCGATGGCGTCGGTGCCGACCTCGTGCTCCGGCGGCAGGACGATGATGCCGCCGCTGCCGTCGTCGCCCATGCCCAGCTCGTCGCCGGAGCAGATCATGCCGTGCGAGGTCTTGCCGTACGTCTTGCGCGCGGCGATCGCGAAGTTGCCGGGCAGGACGGCGCCCGGCAGGACCACGACGACCTTGTCGCCGACGGCGAAGTTGCGGGCGCCGCAGACGATCTCCTGCGGCTCACCCGTGCCGTTGGCGGTGCCGACGTCGACGGTGCAGAAGCGGATGGGCTTCTTGAAGCCCTCCAGCTCCTCGATGGTCAGCACCTGGCCGACGACCAGGGGGCCCTTGAGGTCGGCGCCGATCTGCTCGACGGTCTCGACCTCGAGACCGGCCGAAATGAGGTTGGCCTGGACGTCGCGCCCGGTCTCCGTCGCCGGCAGGTCGACGTACTCCCGCAGCCAAGAAAGCGGGACCCGCATCAGATCTCCATCCCGAACGGCCGGGTGAACCGGACGTCACCCTCGACCATGTCTCGCATGTCTTCGACGTTGTGGCGGAACATCAGCATCCGCTCGATGCCGAACCCGAAGGCGAATCCGCTGTACTTCTCCGGGTCGACGCCGCAGGCGACAAGGACCCGCGGGTTGACCATGCCGCAGCCGCCCAGCTCGATCCAGCCCTCGCTGGAGCAGGTCCGGCAGGGGCGGTCGGGGTTGCCGACGGACTCGCCCTTGCAGACGTAGCAGAGCATGTCCATCTCGGCGGACGGCTCGGTGAAGGGGAAGTAGTTCGGGCGCAGCCGGGTCTTCATGTCCGAGCCGAAGAGCGACTGGACCATGTGGTCCAGGGTGCCCTTGAGGTCGGCCATCGTCAGACCCTCGTCGATGGCGAGGAGCTCGATCTGGTGGAAGACCGGGGTGTGCGTGGCGTCCAGCTCGTCCGTGCGGTACACGCGGCCCGGGCACACGATGTAGACGGGCGGCTCGCGGTCGAGCATGGCGCGGGCCTGTACCGGCGAGGTGTGGGTGCGCAGCACGACACCGGACTCGCCGTGGTCGCCCGTCGGGCCCTCGACGAAGAACGTGTCCTGCATCTGCCGGGCCGGGTGGTCCGGGCCGAAGTTCAGCGCGTCGAAGTTGAACCACTCCGCCTCGACCTCGGGGCCCTCGGCGACCTCGTATCCCATGGACACGAAGACGTCGGCGACCCGCTCCATCATGGTGGCCAGCGGGTGGCGAGCGCCGGCCGGTACGCGGTCGTGGGGCAGCGTGACGTCCACCGCCTCCTCGACCAGCACCCGGGCGTCGCGCTCGGCCTCCAGCTCGGTCTGGCGGGCGGCGAGGGCCTTGTTCACGGCGCCACGGGCCTGCCCGACCAGCTTGCCGGCCGCGGCCTTGGCGTGCGGGGGCAGGGCGCCGATCTCGCGGTTGGCGAGGGCCAGTGGCGAGGTGCCGCCGGTGTGGGCGACCTTGGCCTCCTGGAGCGCGTCGAGGTCACCGGCGGCCGCGAAGGCGGCGAGCGCCTCGTCCCGCATGCGCTCGATCTCTTCCGGTTTCAAGGCCTCGACCTCTACAGGGTCGTACGACTTATTCGGTGCCGACATCTCTTCCCGTGCTTCCGGTTGGCTGGCGGATGGTCCCCGTCCACGACTCGGAGACGAATCGTCCACAGATGAGAGGACGCAAAGGTGCCAAAGGCCGAGTCTAACGGGGTGGGAGCCTGCCTCGGACTCGCAGTCCAAGGGGTGGCTCCGGTGCGCGTGCGCCCGTGGGGCCTCTTCGGCGTTACAGCAGATACGCCGGCGTGCCCACGGGCAACGTAAATCGGAACTCGGCGCCGCCGCCGGGGGCGCCGCCGACCGTGATGGTGCCGCCGTGGGCCTCGACGATGCCCTTGACGATGTAGAGCCCGAGCCCGGTGCCGCCGCGCTTACTGCCCCGCCAGAAGCGGGTGAAGACGCGGTTCATGGACTCCTCCGGGATGCCGGTGCCCTCGTCGCTCACGGTGACCGACGTGGCCGCGTACTCGCCGTCCTCCCGCTCACGCGGGGACGCCGAGGGCGCTACGTCGATCGTGACGGTTCCCTCGCCGTGGCGCACCGCATTTTCGAGCAGGTTGCTGAGCACCTGGTCGATCTTGTCGGGATCCGCCCAGAGAGCGGGCAGGGGCTGTTCGAGGCGGAGCAGGAAGCGGTCGGCGGGCTGGCCCGCGGTGACGTACGCCTGGATGTGGCGGCCGACGGCGGCGCCGATGTCGACGGGCTGGCGGCGCACCTCGAGGCGCCCGGAGTCGATGCGGGAGATGTCGAGCAGTTCGGCGATGAGCCGCGTGACGCGGTTGGCGTCGGCGTCGACGGTCTCCAGCATGAGCTTTTTCTGGTCGTCGGTGAAACGCTCCCACTTGGCCAGCAGCGTCGCGGTGAAGCCCTTGACGGAGGTGAGCGGGGAGCGCAGTTCATGGGCGACGATGGCGATCAGCTCGGCATGGCTGCGCTCGGTGCGGCGGCGGGCCTCGGTGTCGCGCAGGGAGACGACGACGCGGTGGATGGGGCCGGTGGGGTTCGTCCGCACATAGCGAGCCGAGACGAGCACCTCACGGCCGCCGGGCAGCAGCAGATTGCGCTCGGGCTGACCGTTGCGGATCGCGAGACCGCCGTACGGGTCGGTGAGCTGCCACCAGCGGCGGCCCTCCAGGTCCTCCAGAGGCAGGGCCGACTCGAGTCGGCGGCCGAGGGCCTCGGAGGAAGGAACCGCGGTGATCCGCGCCGCGGCGGCGTTGAAGCAGATCACCCGGCCCTGCTCGTCGGCGACGACGAGTCCGTCGGGCAGGTCGTCGGGGTCGATGCCCAGCTCGGCTCCGAGCTCGGCGCCGGGGTCGACCGCTGCACCGGCTTCGAGCTCGGCGGCGAGCTCACCGCGCCGGGACGCGGGTGTGCCGCGCACGTCCCGTGCTCGCGGCGCCTTCTGGGCACCGCTCGTGCCGACACTCATCCCCGTACCCCACCTCTCGTCTGGCAGTGGGCCCCCGAGCCCGTCACCCTACTAGCTGTCGGTGACGGAACGGCACCCTCCGGAGGCGCGCTGTGCACGGGCGGATGCATAGAGACATACGGCGGCGGCCGTGGCGAGGTTCAGGCTCTCGGCCTTTCCGTGAATCGGAACGCGCACGACGGCATCGGCCAGCGCGCGGGTCTCCTCCGGAAGCCCCCATGCCTCGTTCCCGAACACCCAGGCGGTGGGCCCGCCCATGGTCCCCTTGTCGAGCTCGTCGTCGAGATCGTCGTCACCGGCGCCGTCGGCGGCGACGATCCGCACCCCCGCGTCCTTGAGCCCCTGCACGGCCCGCTCGACGGGCACGCCGACGGCGACGGGCAGATGGAACAGCGAGCCGACCGAGGCCCGGACGGCCTTGGGGTTGTAGAGGTCGACGGACGCGTCGGTGAGGACGACGGCCTCGGCGCCGGCGGCGTCCGCGCACCTCAGTACCGTCCCGGCGTTCCCGGGATCCCGGACGTGCGCGAGTACGGCGACGAGCTTGGGCTCGGTCCGGAGGATCTCCTCGAACGGCGTGTCCAGGAAACGGCAGACCCCGACCAGCCCCTGCGGGGTGACGGTCGTCGAGATGTCGGCGATCACCGCCTCGTCCGCGAGATGCACACGCGCGCCGGCGTCCCGGGCCTCCCCGACGATGTCGGCGTACCGCTCCGCCGCCTCGACGGTCGCGAAGAGCTCGACCAGCGTGGCGGCACCGTCGGCCCGGTGTGCCGCCGCCTCTCGTACGGCCTGCGGCCCCTCCGCGAGAAACAGCCGCTCCTTCCCCCGGAAGTTCCGCTTCTCCAGCCGCCGCGCGGCAGAGACACGAGGCGAGCGCGGGGAGATCAACTCGGGGGCGGCAGCCATGGGTTCACCTTCGGTGGGTTACGGAGAGTGGTTCAACGCCCGCCGTACCGGGCTGAACCGACGGCGGGGATCTCGTGGACGGAGGGTCTTGCATCTGCCGCCGAGCACAACAGCGGGCTGTCGTGTGCGGCTGCGGCTGCGGCTGCGGCTGCGGCTGCGGCTGCGGCTGCGGCTGCGGCTGCGGCTGCGGCTGCGGGCGAGTATCCCGGCAAGCCGGAGCCTTCAACCTCGGGAGCGACGGGGACCTTCAGCCGCGGCGGCGACCGGAGCCTTCGGCCTCGGTAACGACCGGAGCCTCACCCTCGGAGGCGACCGGAGCCTTCAATCGCGGCGGCGAGCCGGGATTCCCCCGCCTTGGCCCGGGAGTGCGTGGAAATTCCCGCGGCTGCTTCGCCCAGGGCCCGCACCGCTGCGCGGGCGAGCGTCTCCCGCCACGACAGCGGCTGAGGCTTCCCGTCTGCGGTGGGGGTCGTTCCCGCAGTGGCGGGTGAGCCCCTTGCCGCCGACAGCGAGCGCCCTGTGGGCGAGGCTCTTCGCCCAGGGCGGCAGCCGCCTCTTCCCGCCGTGACGGCACTCGGCCGCGCCGGCGGACTCCGGGCGGTGCCGAACCGGGCGGAGCTGCGCAGCGTACGGTCCACGGCCCGGCCGTGGACGGCCCGCGGAGCCGAATCAGCCGCCACCGCGACGCGAGCCGCGCACGGCCCGCGAGGCCGAAACCGAACGTCCGGCCGGGAGAACCGGCCCTCGCACAGCGCAGGGCAGGGCAGCGCGGGCGCAGCGAAAACGCACATGGACCCGCAAGCCGCAAGGCAAGCGGGTCCACAGCTACGTCCGGCTCAAGCCAGCGCGAGCGTCACGCGGCCTTCGGCGCGTTGACGTCCGACGGCAGCGCCTTCTGCGCGACCTCGACGAGCGCGGCGAACGCGCCGGCGTCGTTGACGGCCAGCTCGGCGAGGATCTTGCGGTCGACCTCGATGTTCGCGGCCTTCAGACCCTGGATGAAGCGGTTGTACGTGATGCCGTTGGCGCGGGCAGCGGCGTTGATGCGCTGGATCCACAGCTGACGGAAGTCGCCCTTGCGCTTCTTGCGGTCGTTGTAGTTGTAGACCAGCGAGTGGGTGACCTGCTCCTTGGCCTTGCGGTACAGACGCGAACGCTGACCGCGGTAGCCGGAGGCCGCCTCGAGGATCGCCCGGCGCTTCTTGTGGGCGTTGACTGCCCGCTTGACGCGTGCCACTTGTTAACTCCTTGTAGCGGGGCCGTGGTGGTCGTCACACGGCCCGAAATCGATTGGGTCCCGGTCCAGACGTACGGCGGCTAGGCGCCGGTACGTCACTTGCCGAGAAGCTTCTTGATCTTCTTGGCGTCGCCCGGGGCCATCTCGGCGTTGCCGGTGAGGCGGCGCGTCAGGCGCGACGACTTGTGCTCGAGCAGGTGGCGCTTGCCGGCGCGCTCACGGAGCACCTTGCCGGAGCCGGTGACCTTGAAGCGCTTGCTGGCACCGCTGTGCGACTTGTTCTTCGGCATAGCGCCGTTCTCTCCTCGTCAGTGGCGTTCCGATGCCCGGTCGTTAAACCGGGCACGGTGGAACGTCATGTATGTATCGATTGTCATCCCTGGACGGGTGTCCCAGGACTCCACGGACTCTCGTCCGTGGCTCCCCGGGGCCTTCGCCCTGGGATCAGGCCTCGGCGGAAGCCTCGGCCGGGGCCTCGGCGGTCTCGGCGTCGGTCGTCTCGGCGTCAGCCGTCTCGGCGGCGTTCTGCGAGCGGCCCGGGTTGGCCTTCGCTTCCGCCTTGCGAGCCGCCTGGGCCTCACGGGCCTCGGCCATCGCCTCGGTCTTCTTCTTGTGCGGACCGAGAACCATGATCATGTTTCGGCCGTCCTGCTTCGGGTTCGACTCAACGAAACCGAGGTCCTCGACGTCCGACGCGAGACGCTGCAGCAGTCGGTAGCCGAGTTCCGGCCGGGACTGCTCGCGACCACGGAACATGATCGTGATCTTGACCTTGTCGCCCTGCTTGAGGAACCGGACGACGTGACCCTTCTTGGTGTCATAGTCGTGCGGGTCGATCTTCGGCCGGAGCTTCATTTCCTTGATGACCGTGTGCGCCTGGTTCTTGCGCGCCTCACGGGCCTTCATGGCCGACTCGTACTTGAACTTCCCGTAGTCCATGAGCTTGCAGACCGGCGGGCGCGCGTTCGCGGCCACCTCGACCAGGTCGAGGTCGTACTCCTGCGCAAGCTCCAGGGCCTTGGCAAGCGGAACAATCCCGACCTGCTCGCCGCTGGGACCGACAAGTCGCACCTCGGGAACGCGAATCCGGTCGTTGATGCGGGGCTCGGCGCTGATGGATCCTCCTCGGTAGCACCACACGGCGGTCTGGCGGACAGCCGCGTATGTCTCTGATGACATGTGGACCAACCACCGCGGGGCATGAAAAATGCCCCGGACGATTCACAGGCGGGGCTCCAATGACTACCGGAGCACCGCCGCGGTGAACCGCGGGGCGCGCTCTCGGGCGACTCCACCGTCCGTACGGAACGGTGGTGGCCGCCTGACCGGAGACCCGCCGTCCCGGAGGACGGTCAGGTGGGAGATCGGAGCCTCCACTTGTGGGCCGGGCACGCTGACATATGTCTGTGCGCATCCAGCCGGTCGTTACACAAGGTTAGCAGCTCCCCCGGGGAGGCGCGAACCGGTGTGCACCGGACAGTGCACGGGCCTCCCCCGCACGGAGGCGGGCGCGCCGGGGCCTATCGTGTGAGGCATGAGTGACACCCCTCCCCAGACACCCGACTACGACGCCATGACCCGCGACATCGCCGAGGTCCCCGCGGTCGAGGTGATCGTGACGGTCGCCGTCAACCTGATGAGCGCCGCCGCAGTGAAGCTCGGTCTGACCGAGGAGGGAGACGAGCACAAGGACCTCGACGAGGCGCGCAAGCTGGTGTCCGCGCTGGCCGGGCTGCTCGACGCGAGCGCGACCGAGATCAGCTCCTTCCACGCGGCACCGCTGCGCGACGGCCTGAAGTCGCTGCAGCTCGCCTTCCGCGAGGCGTCGATCGTCCCGGACGAGCCCGGCCAGGGCCCGGGTGAGAAGTACACGGGTCCGGTCTACGGCTAGGGCCTGATCCAAACGACAGGCCTCAGGTCTTCAGGAGCGCACGTACAAGGGCTCGCCCGGCGGCGTCGCCCCGGCCGGCAGCAGTGCCAGGTCGAGGCCGCGCACCAGGCGGGCCCTCAGCGTTTCGTCGGCCGCGAGCCGCTCGGCGACCGCGCGGGCGGTGTCGGCCGGGGCGGCGGACGGGTCCAGTACGAGGGCGAGGGTGCCGTCGGCCGGCCCGGGGCCGAGGTGAGCGCGGAGCACCAGGGGCTCGGCGGCGACCGCGGCCCGTACCGCTTCGACGACGGCCGGGTCCGCCAGCGGGTCGGCGGAGGTACGCCCCTCGGCGAGCGCCAGCAGGGCCGGGCCGGTCAGCTCGTAGGGCACGGGTCCCGCCATGTCCAGCACGATCGTGTCGGCCTTCTCGTGCGCTGCCGCCTGCAGGGCCTGGTGCAGGGGTACGGCGACGGGGCGGGCCTCGGGGTCCCAGCGGGCCAGCGACTCGGTGGAGGTGAAGGCGGGCAGCGCCGTGCGGCTGCCGGCCTTCAGGGTGGGCACGGCCATGTCGCTGGTCTTCTCATGGCGGAGGCCGTTCTCGTCCTCCTCCACCTCGCCGAGGACGGCCACGACCGGCACGAGCAGCCGGGCGCCCTTGAGCGCCTCCAGGACCGGCCGCACGGCGGTGCGGTCCTCGGCCCAGGCCGCGAGCGCCGCCGTCAGTCCGGGGTCGGCGGAGCCGTCGTCGTCGGAGAAGCCGGAGTCGGGAATGTTCTTGTTCGCCACGGTCCCCGACCCTATCGGGGGGATGCTGTTGCGCTTGTGCGGCCCCGGAAACCCCGCGTTGACAGGACTCATGGGTTTCTCAGCCTTCCCTGACACACATCTAACATTCGTCTAACCGCGGGCACAGCCCCGGCACCCAGCATCGCGGGATGGATCGTCACAGAGCCCGCGGGCGCCGCGCCCGACCCTCCCGACGCAAGCCAATCCTCTATACCTTGGTGGCCTCCGCCGTCCTGGTGGGCGGTACGGCGGCCGGAACGGTGTATGTGAAGGCACAGGCGCCCGACGGCTCGGGCCTCGTATCGTCGTCCCCGGCCTCGACATCGTCCTCGACATCGCCGACCGTCAGCGAGGAGGCCTCGGTGGAACCGGTCGCGGACCCCGCGGTGGACCGGGACGCGCTGCTCACCAGGGCGATGAAGGCAGTGACCGTGGAGGACGGCGCGGAGGTGTCGGTCGCGGTTCTCGACCTCGACTCCGGTGAGAGCGCCGCGTACGGCGACGGCACCTTCGACACCGCGAGCATCGTCAAGGTCGACATCCTGGCCACGCTGCTGCTCCAGGCCCAGGACGCGGACCGGCATCTGACGGCCCAGGAGAAGACGTACGCCACCTCGATGATCGAGAACAGCGACAACACCTCCGCGTCCGCCCTGTGGCGCACGATCGGGCAGGCGGACGGCCTCGCCGCCGCCAACCAGCGCTTCGGGCTGACCGGTACGGAAGGCGGGGACGGCATGCTGTGGGGTCTGACGCAGACCACCGCGGCCGATCAACTGACTTTGCTGCGGCAGGTGTTCGGGGACGACTCGGAACTCGGCGAAAGCTCGCGGACGTATCTTCAGGAGCTCATGGGTGACATCGCCACCGATCAGCACTGGGGGGTGTCGGCCGCGGCCGACGGCTCCAAGTGGGCCCTGAAGAACGGGTGGTTGGCGCGCAGCACGACCGGCCTGTGGGACATCAACAGCATCGGGCGGGTCACGCTCGACGGACACGTCTATCTGGTGGCGACGCTGTCGAACGGCAACTCGACGAAGGCGAAGGGGATTTCACTGGTGGAGGCGGCGGCGCAGGCGGCAGTCTCCGCCTTCCAGGACACGGACGACGACTGAGGCCTGCGCCGCCGACAGCCGGGGCGTGCGCCTAGGTGGCGTCCGTCTGTCTCGAAGGCGTCGCTACAAGCCGTACCGGCGCGGGCCCCTGCGGCCGCGCCACAGCAGCACCGCCGCCGCCAGCAGGACCGCGCCGAGGCCGCCCGCGAGGGGACCCACCCAGCCGGAGGAGTCCTCGTCGTCCGCGGGGCTGTCGGGCCCCGAACCGAAGTACTTCTGGCCGTACGCCGCCGAGTGGAGCCCTTCCGGCTTGAGTCGGCCGGCCGCCTTGATCGCGGCGGCGGGGTCGATGAAGCCGAAGCCGCGGGAGTCGTCGTGGCCGCCGGAGGGGGCGTTGCGGGCCGTGTCCTCCAGGAGCTGCTTGATCTGGGCCGGTGACAGGCCCGGGTGAGCCGCCTTGATGAGTGCGACCGCGCCGGAGACGAACGCGGAGGCCGCGCTGGTGCCCCAGCCCTCGTAGTACCGGTCGTCCGGGTCGGCGATGACGACGTCGACTCCGGGGGCACTGACCGTGGCGTACCAGCGACGGGTGGAGAACGAGGCGCGGGTGCCGTACCGGTCGACGGCGGTCGCCGTGATCACGCCCGGGTAGGCGGCGGGGTACGAGACGTGGTCGCCCTTCTCACCGCCGTTGCCGGCCGAGGCTACGACGGCCACGCCCCTCTTCAGGGCGTACTGGACGGCCTCATCCTCGGCGGGTTCGGGGTGGGCGGACTTGGAGTCGTCGCCGAGGGAGAGGTTGATGACGTCGGCGCCGTGGTCGGTGGCCCAGCGAATGCCCTCGGCGAGGGCGTTGCCACGGGTGCTGCGGGCCTTCGTACGGGCGGAGTCGCCGTCTTCGAGGATGACGCGGACGGGGAGGATCTTGGCCTCGGGGGCGATGCCCATGACGCCGTCGGCGTCCCCCGCGCCGTGGCCGTGACCCGCGATGATGCCCGCCATGGCGGTGCCGTGCCGGGCCCAGGCCCGGTCGCCGCGGCTCGCGCCGAAGCCGACCATGTCCTTGCCGGTGAGGACGTTGCCCGCGAGGTCGGGGTGCTGGGCGTCGACGCCGGTGTCGAGGACCGCGACGGTGATGCCCTTGCCCTTCGTCGTGCGCCAGGCCTCCTGGGTGTGCATCGCGTCGAGGGCCCACTGTTGGGCGCGTATGCCGTCGGCGTGGGCCGCGGTCGGCGGCACCAGGGCGAGCGAGGCGGCCAGCAGGACGCCGAGGAGCCCGGCCCTGCGGGTCGGTCCGGCCTTGCGGGTCATGACGGCTTCTCCGTGGCCGAGGTGACGGTCTTGCGGAGGCTCCGCTCCACGCGGTCGGCGAGGCCCTGTGCCTCGTGCCCGAGGCCCGCCTGGGCCGGCGCCGTGGTCGCTCCGGGCTTCATGGCGTCGGCGGCGGGCTGCGGGGCGGTGACGTTGCGGCCGTCGGCGAACCCGGAGACCGCGTAGACGATGACAGGGGCGTCGGTGAGGACCGACACCGTCCAGGAGGCACGCTGGGCGTCGCCGAAGTCCTCGGCGTCGGTGCCCTTCGCGGCGTACGGGCGGGGCATCAGGTCGGTGCGCCGGTCCAGGCCCTCCTTCTGGAAGCGGGCCTTCAGCGAGGTCATGGCCGCCGCGTCCGCCTTGGTGAACAGCAGACCGACGGTGGTGACATGGCTGCGGGTCGCGTCCGCGTACGTGGCGCGCAACAGGCGCAGGCAGCCGACCGGGGCCAGTGCCTTGCGCAGGAGCGGGTCGAAGGCGTCCTTGCAGCCGCTGTCGGGGGCCACGGCGATACGGGTCCAGGTGCGGTCGGCGCCACCGGGGCCCGCGCCCACGCCCTGCACGGTGGGCGGGAAGAGCTGGTCCACGGGCACGCTGTGCCAGAGCTCACCGGCCGCCGCGAAGGCGTTCCGCGAGCCGGCCTCGTCCGCGCCGTCCCCGGTCAGCCAACTCCCCGTCGCCGCACCGCCGATGAGGCCGAGTCCGAGCACGACGCAGGCCGCGGCTGCCACGACACGGGGCCGGGTACGGCCGCCGAGCGGGCGCAGCCGTGCGGTGTCGTCGTCGTACGTCTCCGGCTGCGCGAACGACACGAAAGGGCGCTCCACGCTCGGGGTGTTCGACGGGGGTGCGGGAACCGGGGCCGGGGCGACCGCGGATTCGGCCGGCTCCTCGGCCCGGATGGGCCGCAGCCGCCGGGTCGTCTCCGTGGGCCTCTCCTGGGGCACGGCGGCACGTTGGTGAGTGGATGCCGGGGGTGCGTCCGGGAACCGCGCGGAGGCCGCGGGCGGGGGCGGAGGCGTCGCACTCGACCGCGGCTCGGGACGCAGTTCGGGGAACCGCCGGGCCTCCTCCGGCGCGGAGGACCGCGGGGCACGCGTGAGCTGCGTCGCCGACGTCGATGTATCGGACGTATCCGACATATCGGCCGAAGAGTCGAAGAAGTCGAAAGACCTCGACGGCGAGGGCACTCGCCCCGCACGGGACATCGCGCCGACACCGGCCGCCCGAGGATCGTCACCGTCCGCCGAGGGCGCACCGAAGTCCTCCCCCGCCGAAGGCGGCTCCGCCGGGCGGGGCGGAAGCGACGGGGCATCGCCCGACCGCGGGACCACGCGCCGCGACGCGTCCACCGGCCGGGACGACGAGGCATCGCCGGTCCGCGCGGCGGCGGGGCGGAACGAGGACGGCGCTGCGTCGCTCGCCGACGTCGGCGCCGTCGCGGGGCGCGGCGGAACCGACGGAACATCACCCGACACCAGATCCCGAGCGCGGGACGACGAGGCCTCGCCGGAAGGCGAAGCCGTCGGACGGGGCGGTAGTGGCGCGCTGCCGCCCTGCAGCGGATCCCGCGAGGGGCGCGGCGGGGCACAGCCCGGGGGCGGGGCGGTGGGGCGGGGCGGCGCCAGGGGCTCTGCCCACGAGACGGCCTCGCCGCGCGACGGGGTTTCCCCCGGAGTCGCCGCCTCGCGCCGTGCGGCCTCGGCCCGCGAGGCGACTTCGCCGAGCGTCGACGGCTGTTCCGGCGCCGCAGGCTGGTCCTGACGGGGCGCGCTCGACGGGGCGGGCCAAGCCGACGGGCCGGTGGCACCGGACCGGCCGGGCGAAGCCTGCGGGCCGGACGGGGAGGAGGCACCGGACGCAGTCGACGCGTCGGGCAGCGGCGACGTGCCCGACGAAACAGACGTGCGCGCCGGAGCCGCCGCGCTCGGCGGTGGCGTGGTGTCCGGTGGCGTGGTGTCCGGCGGCGGCGAGGCGGGGGGCGTCGTCGGGCGTGGGGGAAGGGAGGCGCGGCGCGCTTCCGTGCTCATGCACCCCCCGTTTCCTCGTACCCGGGCCGACGGACCGCCTCGGAGCTCGGCGGGGCCGTTTCACATGCGTGGAAGGGAACCCCGCCACGGGCACGCATACCCGCACCGGTGGACCGTCACCCCGGGCAGGGCCCGCCGGGGCAAGGTCGTTCCTCCCTGCGTGCGCGTCACTCTACGGGTTGACCCCGGCCCCGAGGGAACCAGTCCGGGGCCCCGGGGCATCTGCCCGGAACGTCCCCCTACCCTGCGGTAATCGAGTCTGGCAGGCTTCGGTCATGACTGCCCGCGCCGCAGACAGGGCCCGCTACGACCGGGCCACCGCACACCTCGACGCCCCCGTCGCGATCGTGGACCTGGAGGCCTTCGACGCGAACGCGGACGATCTGGTCCGCCGGGCCGCCGGCAAGCCGATCCGCGTCGCCAGCAAGTCCCTGCGCTGCCGCGCCCTGCTCGAACGCGTCCTGGACCGGGACGGCTTCGCGGGCATCATGTCCTTCACTCTGGCCGAGTCCCTGTGGCTGGCCAGGTTCGGCTTCGACGACGTGCTGCTCGCCTATCCGTCGGCGGACCGCAAGGCGTTCGCCGAGCTGACCGGTGACCCCAAGTTCGCCGGCGCGGTGACCGTCATGGTCGACGACCCGGCCCAGCTCCGTCTCATCGACGAGGCCCGGCAGGGCGGCACCGAAGTCGTGCGCGTCTGCCTGGAGTTGGACACCTCCCTCAAGCTGCTCGGTGGCCGGGTCCGGGTCGGGGCCCTGCGCTCGCCGCTGCACTCGCCGGCCCAGGTCGCCGAGATGGCCCGCGCCGTCTCCCGGCGGCCGGGGTTCAAGCTCGTCGGGATCATGGCTTACGAGGGCCATGTCGCGGGCGTCGGCGACGCGGTCGAGGGGCGGCCGCTGCGCTCGCGTGCCGTCCGGCTGATGCAGTCCACCGCTCGCAAGGAGCTCGCCCAGCGGCGCGCCGAGGTCGTCCGCGCGGTTCGGGCCGTGGAGCCGGAGCTGGAATTCGTCAACGGCGGCGGCACCGGCAGCGTCCAGCACACCGCCGCCGAGGACGCGGTCACCGAGATCGCGGCAGGCTCGGGGCTCTACGTGCCGCGGCTCTTCGACAACTACACCTCGTTCACCGGGCGTCCGGCCGCGCTGTTCGCCCAGCCCGTCGTGCGCCGGCCGGGCGTCGGGGTCGTCACGGTCCTCGGCGGCGGCTACCCGGCCTCGGGCGCTCCCGGCCACGACCGGCTGCCCGTCCCCTACCTTCCCGAGGGGCTGAAGTACGACCCCCAGGAGGGCCCCGGCGAGGTGCAGACACCGCTGCTCGGCTCCGCCGCGGACGATCTGCTCATCGGTGACAAGGTGTGGTTCCGGCACGCCAAGGCCGGCGAGCTGTGCGAGCGGTTCGACACGCTCCATCTGGTGCAGGGCGATGAGGTGACGGCCGCGGTCCCGACGTATCGCGGGGAAGGACACACCTTCCTCTAGGGCCGGTCATTTGGATCAGGCCGGATCAGGGAGCGGGCCTTGGCGCGTGCAGCGGCAAGGCGGAGGAGGGAGTCGACGCGATGGGGGTCCCCCCGCGCGAGCGAAGCCGAGCGTGGGGGAATCGGCGAGTGACGACAACGCCGCAGATGTGCGTGCAAAGCCCCGCGAGCCCGGCCCGATCCAAACGACCGACCCTAGGGCCGGTCGGGCCTAGGGAGCCGGTCCGGCGGCCTCACTGCGACGGGCCGATGCTGCTGCCCACACCCCCGCCCGTGTCCGCGTCGCCCAGCGGCCGGATCCCCTTGGTGATCTCGTCCATGTCGGACAGCGGTGGCCCGTCGGCGCCCGCGTCGAAGGCGAAGCGGACGATGACGAGCGACTCCGAGCCCACACTGGACGGGAAGGCCAGCGACTCGACGTAACCCCCGGGCCCCACCCCCGTCCTGACCTTCCAGCGCACGAAGTACCCGGCGCGCCCGGCCACGGCGACCGAGCCCGCCTTCACCATCCGGTGGGACTTGATGCCCTTGTAGGGGCGGCTGTCGACGAGGTCACGGTCGTAGGCGCTGTTCGCGGCATCCTCTATGTCCTGCTGGGCGAGGACCCGGGGGGACTTCTCGTCGTTCGCCGTGACCGTGCGCGAGATGACCCGGCCGTGGCGGCAGAGGCCGGGGTCGCCCGGGCAGTCGTACGTACCCGGAGTCGTCATCACGACGTCGTCCTCGGCGACGTACTGCGGTCTGGCCCAACCGTCGAGCAGGGGCAGGGTGATGCCGTTGAGCTCGTCCACGACGACGGACGGGTCGTTCGTCGAGGGGGCGGACGTGGACACCGAGGGCGACGGGGTGCCGGTCTCCGGCGGGGCAGGAGACGCGCCGCTCGGGGTGGTCTGCGCCGCCGCGTCGCCGTTGCCGCCGTCGCGGCCGAGCAGGACGGCGCCCGTGACGATCGAGGCGAGGAGGACGACCGCGGCCACGGTGAGCGCGACGGCCTTGGCACGGCCGGAACCGCCCTTTCCCGGCGACTCCGGCTGCGCCAACGGCGGTTGGGGCACCTCGGGCTGGCGCCGGTGGTCGGTCCAGGCGGTCCCGTCCCACCAACGCTCGGTGAGGGGGTACGAGGGGTCGCGGTACCAGCCGGGCGGTGGCGTCATGCTCATCCCGGCACTCTAGGGCGAGCCCCGAAGCTCGGTACACGGTGCTCGGTACTTGGTGCTGAGGTGCTCAGTGGACGGCGTCCTCCTGGTCGGGCACGATCGAGCCGTCCGCCTCGCGCAGGGGCCCCTTGCTGCCATCGGGCGCGTTGTAGGCGCTCGTCGAGCACGGGTAGGGATCCCTCCTGCGCGGCAGCGGGTCGATGAACATCGGGTTGATCACCCAGCGGCCGTCGGCGTCGTCGTAGGCCCGGCACATGAGTTCGCTCTTGTTGCGGTTGAGGACGAGGTGCGCGCCGGTGGCGTCGCCGACGAAGGTGACGTCGGTGTCGGCATCGCCGGCCGCGATCGCGGGGCGGTGGCGCCGGTCCTGCCGCTGCCAGGCCGCGGCGCCGCGCACACCGTAGATCTCCTGGTTGATCCAGCAGCGCTTCCCGTCGATGTACGGGATGGCCTCGCCGCGGTTCACCGGTACGTCGCCGCAGCCCTGGTTCCAGGTGGTGATGCGCCCGTGCCGGTCGAGGACCGAGCGGATCGCGACGGTGTGCCGTGCGTCGATGCCGACGCCGCGCGACCAGACCTCGGTGACGGGTTCGGAGCCCGCCGAGACGATGTAGACGTCGAATCCGGCCCTTTGGAGCGTACGGATCAGATCGCGCTGCTGGTCGTAGTAGCGGACGTACGCCGGGAGGGTGTGGGTGCCGAGGGTCCGTGTCGCGCCGACGGGCGCCGCGAGGGCCTCCGCACGGGCCCGGCGGGCGTACGAGGTCAGCTCGGGAATCGTGTGTCCGGCGAACAGCTGGGGCACCCAGGCGTACTGCGGGACGGTGCGCCGGTGGTTCCAGTCTCCGGCGAAGGCGGCGGCGCCGCTCATCGTCCTGCCTTCCGCGCGGATCTCGAAGATCTCGTCCGTGCAGCGGGTGTTCGTGGCGGTGGGCAGCGGCGCGCCCACGGGTACGTCCGTGCCACAGGCGGCGGTGAGCGCGGTGTCCGCCGCGTCGGTGAGCCACTTGCCGGTAGCCTTCCAGCTCGCCGGGCGCAGGATCTTGTCGTGCCGCAGGGCCCAGGCGAGGGTGGCGTCGGTGACGTCGTTCTTGGTGACCGTGTTGTCCCAGTCGAAGGCGGCGACCACGGGGGTCCTCCCTGCTCGAGCCGGACCGAGAGCTTGGGGGAGACCACCGGTGTGTCCGGTGCAGGTGCCCCACTCGTCGATCGCCTGCTGGAGCCGGGCGCGATTGTCGCCGTACCAACTCCCGGACAGCCGTGGGCAGTTCGTGCGGAGGGACGAGTCAGCGGGTGGCGCGGCCGCCAGGGCGGCGGCCGCGACCAGGATCCACGCGAAAACGTGACGGTATCGCATGAAATGTGGACGGTATACCCGGGCGACCTACAGAGGCGTGACGTACGCGCCCGAGATTCCGCCGTCCACCAGGAAGTCGGTGGCGTTCACGAAGGAGGAGTCGTCGCTGGCGAGGAAGGCGACCGCCGCGGCGATCTCGTCGGCCTCGGCGAACCGCCCGACGGGGATGTGCACGAGCCGTCGCGCGGCCCGCTCCGGATCCTTGGCGAACAGCTCCTGGAGAAGCGGAGTGTTGACCGGCCCGGGACACAGGGCGTTGACCCGGATGCCCTCCCTGGCGAACTGCACACCCAGTTCGCGGGACATGGCCAGCACACCGCCCTTGGAGGCCGTGTACGAGATCTGAGAGGTCGCCGCGCCCATCCGGGCCACGAACGACGCCGTGTTGATGATGGAGCCCTTGCCCTGGCGTTGCATGTAGGGGATCGCGGCCTTGCAGCACAGGTAGACGGAGGTCAGGTTGACCTCCTGGACGCGCTTCCAGGCCTCCAGGCCCGTCTCCAGGATGGAGTCGTCGTCGGGCGGCGAGATGCCCGCGTTGTTGAAGGCGATGTCGACGGAGCCGTAGGTGTCGTACGCCGTCCTGAAGAGCGCCTCGACCTGCTCGGGGTCGGTGACATCGACCTTCACGAAGGTTCCACCGACCTCCTCGGCGGCTGCCTTGCCGCGCTGCTCGTCCACGTCGCCGCAGACGACGCGGGCGCCCTCGGAGGCGAGTCGGCGCGCGGTGGCGAGGCCGATGCCGCTGCCGGCGCCGGTGATCACGGCGGTGCGGCCGACGAGACGGCGGCAGATACTTTCTTCGGTCACTGTGCGGGGCCCTCCGTGCTGATGAAGACGTTCTTGGTTTCGGTGAAGGCGGTGAGGGCGTCCGGGCCGAGTTCGCGGCCGATCCCCGACTGCTTGAAGCCCCCGAAGGGGGTCCAGTAGCGGACGCTGGAGTGGGAGTTGACGGACAGGTTCCCGGCGCGGACGGCACCCGACACCCGCAGTGCCCGGCCGACGTCGCGGGTCCAGATGGAGCCGGAGAGGCCGTACGACGTGTCGTTGGCGAGCCGGATCGCGTCCGCCTCGTCCTCGAAGGGGAGGACGACGGCGACGGGGCCGAAGACCTCCTCCACGGCCACGCGCGCGTGCGGCTCGACGCCGGTGAGGACGGTCGGCGGGAACCAGAAGCCGGGGCCCTCGGGGGCCTTGCCTCGGATGCCGGGCGCGTCGGCGGCGACGTAGGACCGTACGCGCTCCAGCTGCGCCCGGGAGATCAGCGGGCCCATCTGCGTCTGCTCGTCGGCCGGGTCGCCGACGAGGACGGACTCGACGGCCGGGGTGAGAAGCTCGAGGAAGCGGTCGTAGGCGGAGCGCTGGACGAGGATACGGGTGCGGGCGCAGCAGTCCTGGCCTGAGTTGTCGAGGAAGGACATGGGGGCGGCGGCCGCTGCGGCCTCGATGTCGGCGTCGGCGAAGACGATGTTGGGGCTCTTGCCGCCGAGTTCGAGGGTGACCCGCTTGAGGAGGGCCGACCCCTTCGTCATCACCTGTTTGCCCACGGTCGTGGACCCGGTGAAGACGATCTTGGCCACTCCCGGGTGCTCGACGAGGGCGTTGCCCGCGACGGGTCCCGCGCCCGGCAGCACCTGGAACAGGTGCTCGGGAAGGCCGGCCTCCAGGGCGAGTTCGGCCAGGCGCAGTGCCGTCAGGGGTGTGGTCTCGGCAGGCTTGAGGATCACCGAGTTGCCGGCCGCGAGTGCCGGTGCCGTGCCCCACGCCGCGATCGGCATCGGGAAGTTCCAGGGCGCGATGATCCCCACGACGCCGAGCGGTTCGAGGATCGTGACGTCCAGACCGCCCGGCACCGGGATCTGGCGGCCGGTCAGCCGCTCCACTCCCCCGGCGGCGTAGTCGAGCAGATCACGGACGTTGCCCGCCTCCCATCGTGCGTTGCCGAGTGTGTGGCCCGCCTCGCGGACCTCCAGCCGGGCCAGCTCTTCGAGGTGTTCGTCCACGACGACGGCGAAGCGGCGCAGCAGCCGGGCGCGCTCGCCCGGCGCCAGGGCGGCCCACCCGGCCTGCGCCTTCGCAGCCCGTACGACGGCGGTGTCGACGTCCTGCGGGGTGGCTCCCGGGACGGTGGCGATGACCTCTTCCGTCGCGGGATTGAGTACCTGGAGCTCGTACGGTGCGGCGTACTGCTCGGACTGCTCGGACAAGAAGGGCCTCACATGCGTTCGAAGGAGCGGCGCAGCTCCCAGTCGGTCACCGCGGCGTCGAAGGCTTCGAGCTCGACGCGCGCCATGTTGCGGTAGTGCGCGACCACCTCGTCACCGAAGGCGGCCTTGGCGATGGGGCTGTTCTCCCAGAGCTCGGCGGCCTCGCGCAGCGTGGTGGGCACGTGCTCGTACTCGGAGGCGTAAGCGTTACCCGCGCACGGCTCCGGCAGCTCCAGCTTCTGCTCGATGCCGTACAGGCCGGCCGCGACGAGTCCGGCGACGGCCAGGTGCGGGTTGACGTCGCCGCCGGGGAGCCGGTTCTCGAAGCGCATCGAGCGGCCGTGGCCGACGACGCGGAGGGCGCAGGTGCGGTTGTCGTATCCCCAGGCGACGGCGGTCGGCGCGAAGGAGCCGGGCTGGAAGCGCTTGTACGAGTTGATGTTGGGCGCGTAGAGGAGCGAGAAGTCGCGGAGCGCGGCGAGCTGCCCGGCGAGGAAGTGGCGCATGACCTCCGACATGCCGCCCTCGTCGTGGGAGGAGCCCGCCATGACATTCGTGCCGTCGGCGTCCGCGAGTGAGAGGTGGATGTGACAGGAGTTGCCCTCGCGCTCGTTGTACTTCGCCATGAAGGTGAGCGAGACGCCCTCCTGGGAGGCGATCTCCTTGGCGCCGGTCTTGTAGATGGCGTGCTGGTCACAGGTGACCAGCGCCTCGTCGTACTTGAACGCGATCTCGTGCTGGCCGGGGTTGCACTCGCCCTTGGCGGACTCGACGGTCAGCCCGGCGGCCTGCATTTCGTTGCGGATGCGGCGCAGGAGCGGCTCGATGCGTCCGGTGCCGAGGACCGAGTAGTCGATGTTGTACTGATTGGCGGGCGTCAGGCCCCGGTACCGCGCGTCCCAGGCCTGCTCGTAGGTGTCCTTGAAGACGATGAACTCGAGCTCGGTACCGACCTGAGCGGTGTAGCCGAGCGCCGCAAGGCGGTCGAGCTGGCGGCGCAGGACCTGGCGGGGCGCGGCCACGACCGGGGAGCCGTCGTTCCAGGCGAGGTCGGCGATGAGCAGGGCGGTGCCCTCGTTCCAGGGGACGCGCCGCAGGGTGCTGAGATCGGGATGCATGGCGAAGTCGCCGTATCCCCGGTCCCAGGAGGACATGTCGTACCCGTCGACCGTGTTCATCTCGGTGTCGACGGCCAGGAGGTAGTTGCAGCCCTCCGTGCCGTGCTCCAGGACCTCGTCGAGGAAGAAGCGCGCGGCGAACCGCTTGCCCTGGAGTCGCCCCTGCATATCGGGGAAGGCCAGGACGACGGTGTCGATCTCACCGCCCGCGACGAGGGCGTGCAGCTCCTCGACGCCGAGCGGGGGTGTGCGGTCTGCCACCGGAAAAGCCTCCTTGGGTCAGCCGAGAGCCATAAGGTATTGCCGAGAACCATTGCTTGGGAAGGGGGCACGACCGGATGACGCAGACGGAACCCGACCGCGGGGTGGACGACCGGCTGACGCCGGTACTGCGGCCGGTGCGGGCGGGCAACGGTTTCGAGGAGGCGCTGGAGCAGATCCTCCAGGTCGTCCGGCTCGGCCTGGTCCCCGGCGGCGAACGGCTGCCCGCCGAGCGAGAGTTGGCGGAGCGGCTGGGGATCAGTCGGGTGACGCTGCGCGAAGTGCTGAAGGTGCTTCAGGATCAGGGCCTGGTCGAGTCCCGGCGCGGCCGCTACGGCGGAACGTTCGTGCTGCCGAGGAGCGACGCACCCGGCGAGCAGGAGCTGAGGCGGCGGATCGCCGAGGTCGACATCGAGGACGTCCTGCGCTTCCGTGAGGTGCTGGAGGTGGGCGCGGCAGAGCTGTGCGCCACGCACGGGCTCGACGACGACCGGGCCGGCCGCCTGCGCGAGGCGCTCGCCTGCACGCATGACGCGCCGCTGGCCGACTACCGGCGCCTGGACACGATGCTCCACCTCACCCTCGCGGAACTGTGCGGCTCCCCGTCGTTGGCGGCCCAGTACGCCGCCGTCCGCGCTTCCGTCAACGACCTCCTGGACTGCATCCCCCTTTTGGTCCGGAACCTGGAGCATTCCCAGAGCCAGCACACCGCGCTGGTCGAGGCGGTGCTCGACGGGGACGCGGACGGTGCGCGGGAGATGATGCGGGAGCACTGCGCGGGGACTGCGGCGCTGCTGCGGGGGTTCCTGACGTGAGCCGGATGTGACGCGGGCCGGGGGTTGCTCTTTCCGCGTCCACGCCGCAAAGGTATGAGCGCATTCCATTAGACCCGGTAGACCTGTTTGATCCGAGGGAGAGCAGCGTGGGCAGCGTGGGCAGGCCGCTGATCGGCGTGAGTACGTATCTGGAGTCCGGGGCGCGTTGGGGTGTGTGGGAGCTGGAGGCGGCGCTGCTTCCGGCCGGTTACCCAAAGCTCGTGCAACGCGCGGGCGGGCTCGCCGCAATGTTGCCGCCGGACGATCCGGCGCGGGCGGCCGCGACCGTCGCCCGCCTCGACGGGGTGGTCGTCGCGGGCGGCCCTGACGTCGACCCCGCTCGCTACGACGCCGAGCGCTCCCCGCGCACGGGGGCGCCCGCGCCCGAGCGCGACGCCTGGGAACTCGCCCTGATCCAGGCCGCGTTGGCCTCCGGCACGCCGCTGCTCGGCATCTGCCGGGGTATGCAGCTTCTGAACGTCGCCCTGGGCGGCACGCTCGTTCAGCACATCGACGGGCATGTCAAGGACGTCGGGGTCTTCGGGCACCACGAGGTGTCGCCCGTAGCGGGCAGTCTCTACGCGGGCATCGTGCCGGAGTCGTGCGCCGTGCCCACGTACCACCACCAGGCCGTGGACCGCCTCGGCGAGGGGCTGGTCGCCTCGGCGCACGCCGGGGACGGGACCGTGGAGGCGATCGAACTTCCCGGCTCCGCCTGGGCGTTGGGGGTTCAGTGGCATCCGGAGATGGGCGAGGATCTGCGGGTCATGCGCGCACTGGTTCGCGCCGCTTCGTGAGCAGTCCGGTGCGGGAGGGGGGTGGAGGGTTATTCGCCCCCGCCACCCCTACCCATTCCCGTACCGGGGGCTGCACCCCCAGACCCCCCTGGAAGATCGCGCAGTTCCCCGCGCCCCTGACAAGGGGCGCGGGGAACTGCGCTTAGGGGCGTAGCGCTCCCGCCCCGGTGCTACACCCCACGCGTCAGCGACAGCAGGTCGCGGGCCGGGCCCGTGGGGCGATGACCCGTCGGCCAGACCGCGCGGAGGGCGCGGTCGAGTTGGACGTCGGCCAGCGGGATGGTCACCAGGCGATGGGCCGAGAGCTCCTCACCGAGGGCCAGCTCGCTGAGGACGGCGGGTCCGGCACCACTGACCGCGGAGGCCTTGACCGCCGTGGTCGAGGAGAGCTCGATGAGCGGGCGGGCGAGACCGCCGAGCGCCGTGTCGAGGACTTGGCGCGTGCCCGACCCCTCCTCGCGAAGGATGAGCGGCGTAGCCGCGAGTTCCGCGGCGGACAGGGGCGAGCGGCGACGCGCCCATGGGTGCCCGGGCGACGTCACGACGATCAGCCGGTCGTGAGCGATGGTCGCCGAGTCCAGGCCAGTCGGAACCGAAAGGCCCTCGACGAAGCCGAGGTCCGCCTCGCCGGCGAGAAGACGTTCCGCGACGGCGGCGGAGTTCCCGGCGAGCAGCGACACCGCCGTGTCGGGCCGCTGCGCGCGCAGCGCGATCAGCCAGCCCGGGAGCAGATACTCGGCGATCGTCATGCTCGCGGCCACCCGGAGCCGCGAGTCCCGACGGTCCCGCAACGCCTGTGCTCCCGCGTCGAACGCCTCGGCCGCCTCCACCACCCGCCGCGCCCAGTCCGTGACCAGCGCTCCCGCGTCGGTGAGCCGGGACCCGCGCGGTGAGCGGTCGACGAGCGCCACCCCGAGCTGCCGCTCCATGGAGCGGATACGGCTACTGGCCGCCGGCTGGGTGATGCCGAGCTCGCGTGCTGCCCGCCCCAGACTCCCGAGGCGTGCCACGGCCAGCAACAGCTCCAGCGCGCCCAGATCCGGCACACGGTGCGCGATCCCGATCCCGATCGAGGCCGGCTCCTCGCCCCTGCCCCCGGCCGGCCCTGTTCCGACCGCTCCTGCTCCGGCCGGCCCTTTCCCGGTCGCCGCCTCTGCCGCCTCTTCCGTCTTGCTCATAAAGCCAGCTTATGCCCTCATAGAATCAGGCTCCCTGGTGGGCGGCGCATCACCGCGCGACCGTGGACACATGGTCACCGCAACCCAGCCCCTCACCCTCCAGAAGGCGGGTACCTCCCGCACGACGGGAACCCCCCGCGCCGCCGCCGTCCGGCACCTCGGGCCGAACTGGTACGCCTCAGTGATGGGCACCGCGATCGTGGCGACGGCGGGGGCGGGGCTGCCCGGGCACGTGCCGGGTCTGCGGACCGCCTGCACGGCCGTATGGGCGCTCTCGCTCACGATGCTCCTGGTCCTGCTCACCGCCCGTACCCTGCACTGGGCGTACCACCGCGACCAGGCCCGCGCGCACCTCCTCGATCCGGGGATGGCCCCCTTCTACGGCTGCCTCTCGATGGCTCTGCTGGCCGTCGGGGGCGGCGCCCTGGTCGTCGGCCAAGACTGGATCGGGACACGAACGGCGGTGGCCCTGGACTTCGTCCTGTTCGGCATCGGCACCGCGACCGGACTCGTCGCCGCCGTGGCCGTTCCGTACCTCATGGTCGTCCGCCACCGCATCGAGCCCGGCCAGGCCAGCCCCGTATGGCTGCTCCCCCTCGTCGCCCCCATGGTCTCCGCGGCTCTCGGCCCCCTGCTCGTCTCCCATCTCCCGACCGGGCAGCCGCGCGAGACCCTGCTCTTCGCCTGTGTCGCCATGTTCGGGCTGAGCCTGCTCGCCGTCCTCGTGATGATGCCGTTGATCTTCGCGCGACTCATCACCACCGGTCCGCTGCCGCTCGCGCTCACCCCGGCCCTGTTCCTCGTGCTCGGCCCGCTCGGCCAGTCGACCACCGCCGTCGGCAAGTTCGCGGACTTCGCGCCCGGCGTGGTGCCCGCCCCGTTCGAGCAGGGCTTCAGCACCCTCGCCGTCCTCTACGGCGTCCCCGTGATGGGCTTCGCGCTGCTGTGGCTGGGACTGGCCGTCGCGATGGTGCTGCGGGCCCGCCGCCGCAGCATGGGCTTCGCGATGACCTGGTGGGCGTTCACCTTCCCGGTGGGGACCTGCGTGACCGGCGCCGAGGTGCTGGCCCGGCACACGGGACTGGTCGCCTTCGAGGTGCTCGCGGTCGCCCTGTACGTCCTGCTCGTGGCCGCCTGGTCCGTGGCCGCCGTCTGCACGACTCGCGGTCTGGTCAGCGGCGAGCTGCTCGCAGCGCCTCGCTGAGCAGACGGGGCGCCTGCGCCAACGAGGGTCCGTACCACGTCAGTTGGCGACCGTCGACCAATGCGCAAGGCACGCCCCCGAAGGCCTCGGGACCGTCGTCGGCGGTGAAGCGGTACGGCTCGTCGGGCAGGACCACCAGATCCGGGTCCGCCGCCCTGAGCTCGGGAAGCGGGATGCGCGGGTAGCGGTCCTCGTGGCGCGCGTACACGTTGTCCACGCCCAGCCGGGCCAGCACGTCCCCGGCGAAGGTGTCCCGGCCGAGGACCATCCAGGGCCGCCGCCAGATCGGCACGATCGCGGTCGTACGGCGGTCGGGAGCCGGCAGGTCGGCCCACGCCGTCTCCGCCTCCTCCAGCCAGCGCGGCCGGTTCGCCGCCCCGCACACGGCCAGCACCCGCTCCAGTTCACGGAAGGCACCCGGCACATCCCGCACCTCGGTGACCAGTACGTCGATGCCCGCCTGCCGCAAGGCCGTCAGATCGGGCTCGCGGTTCTCCTCCTCGTTGGCGACGACCAGGTCGGGGGCGAGCCGCACGATGCTGTCGACCCGGGGATTCTTGGTGCCCCCGATCCGTACGACCTCAAGATCCGCGGGGTGGCTGCACCAGTCCGTCGCGCCGACCAGGGCACCGGGCACGGAGACGGCCACCGCCTCCGTGAGCGAGGGCACGAGCGACACGACGCGAGGCAGGGAACGCGTCATGGCTGTACACCCCAAGTCGTGTGACAGCAGCTCTCCAGGGCCTCGAAGCGCCCGCCGACGCGCTCGGAGGTGTCGTCGTAGGCGTAACCGGGGGTGCCGGACATGGCGTCAGTATCGCAGTGCGGCTCGGCGAGCATCCGTCACGGAAGGGTCAGCGCCACCCGAAGGTGTACTGGGCCTCAACGGAACGCTCGGTACCGCCCAAGGGTGTACCGGCTCTCATACGTTCCGGCCCTGCGAGCGTGGTCAGCGCCTGCCGTGCCGGTCCTCCACCGCGTCGATGTGGTCGGCGACCTCGACGACGATCACCCGGGTGTCCGGCACGGTGGCCCGCCACCGATGGCGCACACCGCCCGTCAGATACAGCGTGTCGCCGCGTCCGAGGCGATGAGCGCGACCCTCCGCCTCGACCTCGACGGCGCCGTCGGCCACGTACATCAACTTGTCGTTGCGGTGCTGGAGTTCGCGCCCCTCGTCGTGGTCGCCGGTGAACTCGGTGGCGTGCAACTGGTGGTGACCGCGCACCAGGGGGCGCACCCGGGCCTCGGGGGTGAAATCCGCGCCGTCCGCACGCACCACGTCGACGCTGCACGCCGGGTCGGCGGCGGCGAGCAGCTCGACCGCGGTGGTGCCGAGTGCGTCGGCGACTCTTTCCAGGGAACTCCTGCTGGGCCGGGCCCGCTCGTTCTCGACCTGGCTGAGAAAGGGGACCGACAGGCCGCTGCGCTCGGCCACGACGGCGAGGGTGAGCTCCAGTGCCCGGCGCCGCCGCCGGACGGCCGCGCCCACCCGAAGGGGCTGTTCTTTGTGGTCGCCCATCGCTCCGGCTCCCTCCCTTGCGTCGTCGGTCCGCTGAATCTTCGGTTTCTTGGGTCCACTACTTCTGATGAGTTGTTTGCACCCTACGCATGTTCGGCAAACCGTTTCATGCACCCGTCACATCGCTGACACGTCGAAGGAGCGCGAGGGTCACAGTTCTCGCCACTGCACGAGCTGCCCCGATTCCCCGGGCGCCGCCCCGTCGCGCGGCACGAAAGGGCTGACCAGCGGGGCCGGGCGCCCGCCCGGATCAAAGAGCAGCATTGTCGGCGGGCGGGCGAAGGCCCGGCTGCCCCCCGCGGGTGCACGACGTCAGCCGGTCGGGCCCGGCGTGCCGGGTCGTGAAGTATCCCAGCGTGGCGTGGAGTTGGCCGTCCGTGTCGCGCTCGGCCCGGTAGCGGCCGGTGAGTTCGACCGTGCCGTCGTGCACGGAGGTGAGGTCCGGGGTGCCCCTTGGCGCAGCGCGGGAGGGTGCGCGGGGCGTGTACGCGCGGGTGGCGTCGCCGGACCGGAGGGCGCCGAGACGACGTAGCCGCGTACGGCGATGTGGTTGTCCGGATCCTGCTCGTACGCCAGTGCGCAGCCACCGGCCCCGTCGGGCGCGAGTGCGGCCCGGCTGGGAAGCATCGGATGGCCCGGGGCGCGCCTGCGGGTTCTGCTTCACCGCACAGGAACGGCGGATTTCGCTGCGCGGTGCGCTTCGCGCGCCTGCGTGGGCGGTCGGTTTCGAGACGGACCGCCCACGCACGCGTGGTCCTACTGCGGAGTCATCCGCTCCACCATGTCCGGGTGCTCCTTCAGCCACGCGGCGACGGCGTCCTCCTCGTGCCCCTGCCCGCGCTGCTTGATCTCGCTCTCCAGGCTGCCGAGTTCGGCCTCGCTCATCCTGAAGTTCTTGACCCACTTGGTGAGCTGCGGATACTGCTCGGGGAACTTCTTGCTGGAGATGGTCCGGATCGTGTTGCCCTCGCCGAACAGCTTCTTGTCGTCCGCGAGCTTGGTGAGCTTGTACTCGCTGTAGGCCCAGTGCGGGGACCACAGGACGACGGCGACCGGCTGCTTCTTGGCGTAGGCGCGCTTCAGCTCGGCCAGCATCGCCGGCGTGGAGCCGTCGACGACCTTGTACTCCTTGTCCAGCCCGTACCCCGGAAGCACCTTCGTCTTGAGGAGGTTCATCTCGCCGGTGCCCGGCTCGATGCCGATGATCTTCCCGCCGAAGGTGCCGGACTTGCCCTTGAGGTCGGCGAGGGACTTGACGTCCTTCACATACGAGGGGACGGCGATCTCCAGGGAGGTCGGCTGGTACCAAGTGCCGAGATCTCTCAGGTCGTTCTTGTGCTGGTCCCAGTAGTTCGCCTGGGCGTAGGGCAGCCACGCGTCGAAGTTGAGGTCGAGGTCACCGGAGGCCAGACCCGTGTAGACGGGGCCGACGTCCATCTGCTTCAGGTTCAGCGTGTAGCCGCGCCGGGCCAGGACGTTCTTCCACAGGTAGGTGACGGCGACGTCCTCGTCCCAGGGGAACCAGGCGACGTCCAGCGCGCGCTTCGCCTCGGCCGGGGCGGCGGCCGCGGAGCCCTTGACCGGGGCCAGCTTGTCGACGACGCCGGGGTTCTTCTTCAGCCAGGCGCGCACGGCGTCCTGCTGCTTGCCCTTGCCGGCCTTGTTGATCTCGGCTTCCAGGCCGGTGAGTTGCTTCTCGGTCATCCTGAAGTCCTTGAGCCACTTCCCGACGACCGGATTGTCCTGGGCGAAGCCCTTGCGGGAGAGCGTGTGCACTCCGTCGCCCTTGCCCCAGGCGCCCTTCGGGTCCTTGAGCTTCTTCAGCTTGTAGTCGCTGTACGCCCAGTGCGGCGACCACAGGGTGACGACGATCGGCTCCTGCTGGGCGTACGCGCGCTTCAGCTCGGCCAGCATGGCGGGCGTGGAGCTGTCGACGACCTTGTACTCCTTGTCGAGGCCGTACTCCTTGACGACCTTGTTCTTGAGCAGGCTCATCATTCCGGCGCTGGACTCGATGCCGGTGATCTTGCCGCCGAAGTCGCCGGCCTTGCCCTTGAGGTCCTCCAGGGAGTCGATGCCCTTCATGTACGCGGGCACGCTCAGCTCCAGCGAGGTCGGGCCGTACCAGGAGCCCAGGTCTTCGAGCTGCTTGCCGTACTTCTTCCAGTACTGCTCGTGCGTGGTCGGCAGCCAGGAGTCCGTCTCGAAGTCGATGTCGCCCTGGGCGAGGGAGGTGTACAGCGGACCCGCGTCGAACTGCTTGGTGTCGACCTGGAAGCCGCGCTGCTCCAGAATCTCCTTCCACAGGAAGGTGGAGGCGACGCCTTCGTCCCACGGGATGTAGCCGATGGTGACCTTCTTGCCCTGGCCGACGTTCTCGCCGTCGGCCGCGGTGGACTCTCCGTCGGCGGAGCCGAAGATACCCATCCCGCCGGCGACCAGGGCGAGCACGACCACACCGACCATGGCCACGACGGGCCGGGGGCGGTAGGACCAGATCTTCAGGCCCTGCGCGGCGCGCAGCTTGGCGGCGGCGCGGCGGCCCAGCGGGGAGACCTGGGTGCCCAGGGCGCTGGTCATGCGGTCCAGGTAGATGGCCAGGATGACGATGGCGACGCCCGCCTCGGAGCCGAGGCCGACGTTCAGCTGGCCGATGGCCTCGTTGACGTCGCCGCCGAGGCCTCCGGTGCCGACCATGCCCGCGATGGCCGCCATGGACAGGCCCAGCATGATGACCTGGTTGACACCGGCCATGACGGTGGGCAGGGCCAGCGGGAGCTGGATGCGCAGCAGGGTGTTGCGGGGTGTGGTGCCGAACGCGTCGGCGGCCTCGACGAGTTCCTTGTCGACCTGGCGGATGCCGAGTTCGGTCATGCGGACGCCGGGGGCCAGCGCGAAGATCAGGGTGGCGACGATGCCCGCGGGGGCGCCGGTGCCGAAGAACAGGATCGCCGGGATGAGGTAGATCATCGCGGGCAGCGTCTGCATGAAGTCGAGCACGGGGCGGACGATGCCGCTGACCCGGTCGGAACGCGCCGCCCAGATGCCCACGGGCACGGAGACGACGAGCGCGATGATCGTCGCCACCAGGACGAGCGAGAGGGTCACCATCGCGTCCTCCCACAGTTCGAGGGAGTCGATGAAGGCGAAGCCCACGAAGGCGAGGACGCCGGCGGAGGTGCCGCGCAGCCAGAACGCGATGACCGCGAAGATGCCCGCGAGGAGGAGCGGTTCAGGGGCCTGGAGGACGGCGTCGATGCCGTCGTAGGTGCCCTGGAAGACGGTCTTGAAGAAGTCGAAGAGCCACGCCATATGGTTCAGCAGCCAGTCGACCGTGTCGTTGACCCAGTCGCCGAAGGGGATCCTAGGCACCGGCCTTCACCGCCTTGTCGCGCTGGTCGCGCGGGCTGGCACAGCCTTCGGGCGCGCCCTGCTCGTCGCCGAGGAAGCCGACGAGCCGCTGCCGCGGGACGACTCCGACGAGTTTGTGGGTCTTGTCGAGCACCGCGACCGGGTGCGACAGGCGGGCGCTGAGGGCGCACAGGTCCACGAAGGAGGTGCCGGGGGTGGCGGTCTCGCAGGAGCAGTCCGCCTCGTCGCCGCGTACGTCCGTGTCCATGACGGCCCCGGCGGTCAGTACGCGGGAGCGGTCGACGTCCTGGGTGAAGGAGGCGACGTAGTCGTTGGCCGGGCGGACCAGGATGTCCTCGGCGCTGCCGATCTGCACGATGCGGCCGTCGCGCATGACGGCGATGCGATCGCCCAGCCGCATCGCCTCGTTGAGGTCGTGCGTGATGAAGACGATGGTCTTCTTGAGCTTCTTCTGAAGCTCGATCAGCTGGTCCTGCATGTCCCGGCGGATCAGCGGGTCGAGCGCGCTGAAGGACTCGTCCATCAGCAGCAGATCGGCGTCGGTGGCGAGCGCTCGGGCCAGGCCCACGCGCTGCTGCATTCCGCCGGACAGTTCGTCGGGCCAGGACTTCTCCCAGCCCGCGAGCCCGGCCAGTTCGAGGGCCTTGGTGGCGCGTTCCCTGCGCTCGGCGCTCGGCACGCCCTGGACCTCCAGGCCGTACGCGGCGTTCTCCAGGACGCTGCGGTGCGGGAAGAGCGCGAAGTGCTGGAAGACCATGCTGATCTTCTTCGAGCGGACCTCGCGCAGTTCGGGGGCGCTGAGCGCGGTCAGGTCCTGGCCGTCGAAGCGCACCTGTCCGGCGGTCGGCTCCAGAAGTCCGTTGAGCATCCGCAGCAGCGTGGACTTGCCGGATCCGGACAGGCCCATGACGACGAAGATCTGGCCCGGCTCCACCGTGAAGGAGGCGTCGATCACCGCGGCGGTGGTGCCGTCGGCGCGCAGTTCCTCACGGTCGGCTCCTTGCCGGAGCCGTTCCACCGCCTGTTCGGGTCGTCTCCCAAACACCTTGTACAGATGCTCGGCCTCTAGCCTGGCTGACACGTGTGCCTCTCGTTGGACGCTTGGACCGAGGCGAACGGTTGAATGAACAACAGGATTCGCCCCGGTGCCGCGCCTGCCCCCGCTTACGCGGAGCAAACACAGGAGTGGTCCAGGTCACTGTCCGTGGCGCATGTCGTCGTCGGTGGCGTAAGAGACGTCACTGTCAGTGGCGTACGGCATGATGCGATTCGTGACCCGACGCCTGATGCTCCTCGACTCCGCCTCGCTGTATTTCCGCGCCTATTTCGGCGTGCCGGAATCCGTGAAGGCCCCGGACGGCACAGCTGTGAACGCCGTGCGCGGGCTGCTGGAATTCATCGACCGCCTGGTCAAGGACCACCGCCCCGACGACCTGGTGGCCTGCATGGACGCGGACTGGCGCCCGCAGTGGCGGGTCGACCTGATCCCCTCCTACAAGGCACACCGGGTGGCCGAGGAGCACGAGGTGGGTCCGGACGAGGAGGAGGTGCCGGACACGCTGTCGCCGCAGGTGCCGATCATCGAGGACGTCCTGGACGCCCTCGGCATCGCGCGCGTGGGGGTCGAGGGGTACGAGGCGGACGATGTGATCGGCACGTTCACCGGGCGGGCCCCGGGCCCGGTCGACATCGTCACCGGCGACCGCGACCTCTACCAACTCGTGGACGACAAGCGTGGGGTGCGCGTCCTGTATCCCCTCAAGGGCGTCGGCACGCTCCAGCTCACCGACGAGGCCTGGCTGCGCGAGAAGTACGGCGTGGACGGCCCGGGTTACGCGGATCTGGCGCTGCTGCGCGGCGACCCGAGCGACGGCCTGCCCGGCGTACCCGGCATCGGCGAGAAGACGGCCGCCAAGCTGCTCGCCGAATTCGGCGACCTGGCCGGGATCATGGCCGCGGTCGACGACCCGAAGGCCAAGCTGACTCCCTCGCAGCGCAAGCGCCTCGACGAGGCGCGGCCGTACGTCGCGGTCGCGCCCAAGGTCGTCAAGGTCGCCGGTGACGTCCCCCTGCCGGACGTGGACACCGCGCTGCCGCACGCGCCGCACGATCCGGCCGCGTTGGACGAACTCGCCGTACGCTGGGGGTTGGGCGGCTCGCTGCAGCGGTTGCTCTCCACCCTGCAGGCATAGGTGAACTCTTCAGGCATAGGTAGTACCGCTGCACGCATAGGTCGCGCAGAGGGAAGGGTGCTAACTTAGGTAAGCCTAAGCATGTAAACCTGGAGGTTGTCATGGCAGAGCGCCCGGCACGCAAGCCCCGGAAGCCCCACTCCGCGCAGGTGGTGCGGACCGAGCGACTGACTCCGCACATGCAGCGGGTGGTGCTGGGCGGCGACGGCCTGGCCGAATTCACCGCGGGCGGCAGCACCGACCATTATGTGAAGCTGTTGTTCGGCGCCGAGGGGGTCACTTACCCCGAGCCCTTCGACATGCAGCGCATTCGCGAGGAGTTCCCGCGCGACCAGTGGCCCGTGACACGGACGTACACCGTGCGCGCCTGGGACCCCGAGGTGCGCGAGTTGACTCTGGACTTCGTGATTCACGGCGACGAGGGTCTGGCCGGTCCGTGGGCCGCCCGGGTCCAGCCGGGCGAGATCGTACGGTTCATGGGCCCCGGTGGTGCCTATGCGCCCGACGCGAGCGCCGACTGGCATCTGCTGGCCGGTGACGAGAGCGCGTTGCCCGCGATCGCGGCCGCTCTGGAGGCGCTGCCCGACGGCGCGGTGGCCCATGCCTTCGTCGAGATCTCCGGCCCCGAGGAGGAGCAGAAGATCGACTCCGACGTGGACGTGGTCTGGCTGCACCGCGGGGACCGGCCCCTGGGCGAGGCCCTGGTCGAGGCCGTACGCGCCCTCGCGTTCCCCGAGGGCCGGGTGCACGCGTTCGTGCACGGCGAGGCCGGCTTCGTGAAGGAGCTGCGCCAACTGCTGCGGGTCGAGTGTGAGATCCCGCGCGAGGACCTGTCGATCTCCGGCTACTGGCGCCTTGGGCACAACGAGGACGGCTGGCAGGCGACGAAGCGGGAGTGGAACGCGCAGGTGGAGGCGGAGCAGGAAGCGTCCGCGTAGGCGCTTGGAGACCTGAGCAACAGGGAGCGGCCACCTGCTCGGTGGCCGCCCCCTGGTCAACCGCCCGATGGCCGCATCCTGGTCGACCGCCTCACGGCAGCCCCCTGGTCAGCTGCTCCGTGGCCGCCCCCGGTCAACCGCCTTACACCGACCGCTGGTACGACCGGAACGTGCGGATCGACAGCCACACCGCCGCCACCGCGAGAGCGAGCAGCGCACCGCCCCTGCTGAAGACGTCACCCCAGTCGGGGTGGGCGGACAGCGCCGAACGGCCCGCCACCATCGCCCAGTTGAGCGGGTTGAAGTCGGCGATGTGCCGCATCCAGCCGGGCATCTGGGACGGGGCCATGAAGGCCGAGGACAGGAACGTCAGCGGCAGCAGCAGGAAGGTGTTGATGCCGATGATGGACTCCCGCTCCCGGACCAGCATGCCCAGTGCGTTGGAGAGTGCCCCGAAGATCGTGCCGAGCAGCACCGAGGCGATGATCAGGATCGCGACGCCGCCGATCCCGCCCGGGTAGTCGGCGCCGCCGAGCAGTCCGAGCAGCACGATGATGACCGACTGCAACGCGGTGACCAGGCCGTTGTTGACGACATTTCCGTTCATCAGAGCCGCCCGGCTGACGGGCGTGGTCAGGAACCGGTTGAGCGTGCCCCGCTGGATCTCGTCGAGCGTGGTCATGCCCGCCCACATGTTGGAGCTGAGCGCGCTCATCACGACGACGCCCGGCACGAGGTAGTCGAGATACGAGGTGGTGCCGAAGCCGCCGAGCTCGACGACCTTCTTGAACAGGTTGCCGAACAGGAACAGCCAGACCACCGGCTGGATCAGGGTGATCAGCAGATACGCGGGCTGCCGTACGAACACCATGAGTTGACGCTGGGTCATGTACCAGGTCTGGGAGACGGCGGTACTCATCGGGCACCTCCGGAGAGGACAAGGCTGTCGGCGCCTTCCGCTTCGGCCTCGGAGTAACGGCGGCCCGCATAGCGCAGATAGACGTCGTCGAGCGAGGGGCGGGCCACGGTGGCGGCGGCGACGCCGACCCCGGCGCGCTCGAGCGCCCCGAGCAGGGCGGGCACAGCGGCGGCCCCGTCGTCGGCGCGGACACTGATGCGGCGGCCGTCGAACAGTGCCTCGTGCACGCCGGGCAGCCGCGTGAGGGCGCCGTTGAGCAGCGTACGACCGGCTTCGCCGACCGCGTCGCGCAGGTCCAAGTGAACGGCGTCGCCGCGGAGTTCACCCTTGAGGGCATCCGGCGTGCCCTCGACCACGACGCGGCCCCGGTCGACGATCGCGATGCGCTCGGCGAGCCGGTCGGCCTCCTCGAGGTAGTGCGTGGTGAGCAGGATCGTCAGGCCCTCGTCGCCGGCGAGGCGGGCGATCTCGTCCCACATCGCGGTGCGCGCCTCGGGATCGAGACCGGTGGTCGGCTCGTCGAGAAAGAGCACCTCGGGACGGTGGACCAGGCCGAGCGCCACGTCCAGACGCCGCCGCATCCCTCCGGAGTAGCCCTTGACCTGGCGCTTCGCGGCGTCGGCGAGCTTGAAGCGGTCGAGGAGTTCGTCCACCCGGCGGCTCAGCCCGGCACTCCTCAATCCGTAGAGCCTGCCCTGGAGTTGGAGGTTCTCCCGACCGGTCGCCACCGGGTCGGCGCCCGAGCTCTGGGCGACCACCCCGATCGCGCGGCGCACCCGGTCCGGGTGGCGCAGCACGTCATGCCCCGCGACGTTGGCGGTACCCGAATCGGGACGGGCCAGGGTGGTGAGGATCTTGACGGTGGTGGACTTGCCTGCGCCGTTCGGACCGAGCAGTCCGAAGACGGTGCCTGGCTCGACGGTGACGTCCATGCCGCTGAGCGCGGTGACGTCACCGGGGTAGGTCTTGATCAGCTGACGCGCCTCGACCGCGGGCGCACGGGTACTCATGACGACTGCTCTCCTGTGTGAGCGGTGATCTCGGGCAGGGCCGAGCCGATCCGCGTGAAGAGCGCCGGGCTATCCTGGGTGTGCCGCACCTCGATCGCCTGGAACTGCCTCACGGCGGATTCAGTTCGGGGTTCGAGACCCTGGCGGGGCTGCTGCAACAGCTCTGCCGGGGTCTTTCTCTGTTCGGCTACGGTCTCTCGACGTCGCCGTCCTCCAGATTCCGGTATTCCTCGGGGACCTCCCCCGTCTCGTTGAAGGTCCGCCACTCCTCGACTCCGGGAAACGTGCCCGCCGTGACCTCCGTCAGGAAGCCGCGCACCCACGAGGCCTCCGCGTCGATCATGTGCAGCTTGAACTCGGACTCGATCAGGAAGAGCCGGGGCAGCGTCTCGTAGAGCTTCTCCATGCCGCCGCGCAGGCTCGCGGCCCGCACCTCCAGCATGTTGAGGCGCTCCTCCAGCAGGCGGGCCACCTCGTCGGGGTGGAGCACGCCCATCAGTGAGAGCGCGGCCTCGAAGATCGGATACTCCTGCGCCGGGACGGCGAGCAGGTCCGACAGCCACTCCGTGGCCTCTTCACGTCCGGCCTCCGTGATGCCGTAGAGGGTGCGCTCGGGGCGGTTGCCCTGCCGCTGCACCTCGGCGACCTCGACGAAGCCGTGCTTCTCCAGGTTCTGGACGACGGTGTAGAGCGAGCCGTAGTTGATCTTCAGGCTGGCGTCCTTGCCCCGACGACGCAGGGTCTGGGCGATCTCGTACGGGTGCATCGACCGCTCGGCGAGCAGCACCATGACCGCGAGCGCCAGCGGATTGCTCAGCTTCCGGCGTTTCGTCGCCACGATGACCTCACCTCGCCCCCGAATATCCGTGGCCGAACATATCGCGTATCCGGAGGGAGAGTCAATACACACGATGTATCGCGTCTGCGTTCGGATGGCAAGGGCGTGAGGACTTAGGCCCGCCGTCGACATGGCCGCGTCACGCGAGCGAAACAGGGTCTCCCTAATTTCTGTCACCCGACAGGAATCCCGCTCGGATCCCCCGCAGATCCCGCCCACCCTTCCGCGCCGAAGGCAGGTGCCGCCGTGACCACTACCGCCCCCTCCGACGTACGCCCCGACCCGCCGGAGTCCTCCGGCGACCGCTCCCTGGCCGAGTTCGGCTACCGCCAGGAGCTGCATCGCAGCCTCGGCCGGTACGCCTCGTTCGCCGCCGGGTTCTCCTTCATCTCCGTCCTGACGACCGTCTTCCAGTTCTTCGCCTTCGGGTACGCGTTCGGCGGTCCGGTCTTCTTCTGGACCTGGCCGGCCGTGCTGGTGGGCCAGTTGCTGGTCGCCGCGTGCTTCGCGGAGCTGGCCGCGCGCTATCCGCTCTCGGGCGCGATCTACCAGTGGTCGTCCCGCCTGTCGAACCTCTCGTTCGGCTGGTTCGCCGGGTGGATCATGGTGATCGGGCAGATCGTGGTGGTCGCGGCGGCGGCGCTGGCGCTGCAGATGGTGCTGCCGGCGATCTGGTCCGGCTTCCAGCTGGTGGGCAGCGACCCGGCGCCCACGAGTGCGGACGGAGCGGCCAACGCCGCCGTGCTCGGCGTGATCCTGCTGGTCCTGACCACACTGGTCAACGTCGTCGACAACCGTGTGATGTCCGTGATCAACCGAGTCGGCGTGACCGCCGAGATCATCGGCGCGGTCCTGATCATCGTGCTTCTGCTCACGCACTCCGAGCGTTCCCCCGGCATCACCTTCCACACCGGCGAGGGCAGCACCGGCCTCTTCGGGGCGCTGATGGTGGGGTCGTTCATGGCCGCGTACGTGATGATCGGCTTCGACAGCGCGGGCGAGATGAGCGAGGAGACCCACAACCCCCGCCGTACCGCGCCCCGTACGATCCTCACCGCGCTCGGCGCGGCCGGCCTGCTCGGCGGGCTGATCGTCCTCGGCGGACTCCTGGCGGCCCCCAGCCTCACGGACGGACACCTGGGTGTCGACGGCCTGAGCTACGTCCTGACCAGCAGCCTCGGCGACGGAATCGGCCGTGCGCTGCTCGCCGACGTGGTGGTGGCCATCGCGGTGGCGACGCTGGCGATCCAGACGGCCGCCTGCCGCATGCTCTTCTCGATGGCCCGAGACAACCAGCTCCCCTTCTCCCGCCGCCTCGCCAAGGTCAACCCGCGCACCGGCATGCCGAGCGCCCCCGCTCTGGTCGTGGGCATCCTCGCCGCCGCCCTGCTGCTCCTCGACTTCGCCTCCCCGGACGCGTTCCTGGCGATCGGCACCACCTGCATCGTGATGCTGTATCTGGCGTACGCGATGGTGACCGGACCACTGCTGGTGCGCCGCCTGCGCGGTGAGTTCCCCGGCTCCGACGGCGTCGACGAGGAGGGCCGCCCCCTCTTCTCCCTCGGCCGCTGGGGTGCCCCCGTCAACGCGATCGCCCTCCTCTACGGCCTCTTCATGACCGTCAACCTCGCCTGGCCCCGTGCCGCGGTGTACGACCCGGCGGGCGGGCACTGGTACTTCCAGTGGTTCACCCTGCTCTTCCTGGGCGTGACGCTGGTCGCGGGCGCGGCGTACCGGGCGTACCGGGCGCGGGCAACGGTGGCAGAGGCACCTGCGTACGCCTGACCGCCAGCGGGCCTCGTACGCTTGACCAGGTGAGACGCAAGCCCCGGATCCCGCCCTCCCCCCTGCCGCAGCGCGACGGGGTCGACCCCGTGCGGATCAAGCTGCCGCAGGGCGGGGGCTGGGCCACCGTGCGCGAGCATCTGGTGGAGCGGCTCGCGGCGGGGGCCGGGGTGATCGACCGGATGATCGGCGAGAGGCTGATCATCGGGGAGGACGGGCGGCCGCTGAGCGCCGACGCGGCGTATGTGCCGGGGATGTTCGTGTGGTTCCACCGGGAGCTGCCGGACGAGGAGCGGGTGCCGTTCGCGCTCGACGTCGTGTACCGCGACGAGCACATCGTGGTGGCCGACAAGCCGCACTTCCTCGCCACCACCCCGCGCGGCAGCCATGTCGCCCAGACCGCTCTCGCCCGGCTGCGGCGGGAGCTGGACCTCCCGACGCTGGGCGCCGCGCACCGCCTGGACCGGCTCACCGCCGGACTGGTGCTGTTCACCGTACGGCCCGAGGAACGCGGCGCGTACCAGTCGCTGTTCCGCGACAAGCTCGTCGGCAAGGAGTACGAGGCCGTGGCCGCGTACGACGCGGAGCTGGACCTGCCGCGTACGGTCCGCAGCCGGATCGTGAAGGAGCGCGGGGTGCTGGCCGCCAGGGAGGTGGCGGGCGAGCCCAACGCGGTCAGCCGGGTCGAGCTGCGCGACCACCGCGACGGAGTGGGGCGTTACCGGCTGACGCCCAGCACCGGGCAGACCCATCAACTCCGGGTCCACATGAACACGTTGGGCGTGCCCATCCTCGGCGATCCGCTCTACCCGGTGGTGACCGGCCCCGTGCCGGCCGGTGACTTCCGGCGCCCGCTGCAACTGCTGGCGCGGGTGCTGGAGTTCACCGATCCGGTCACGGGGCACGCGCACCGGTTCGTCAGCGAGCGGGAGTTGGCGGCCTGGGCCTCGTACGACGCGTGGGCGTCCCGCGACGCATAGCCATCGCCTGACAGGTGGGCGTGACCCCACGCGGACAGGTGGGCGTGCCCCTACGCGGGAGGCCACCGCCCGACATGCGGGCGTCCCGCGACGCGGAGGCACCGCCCGATACGTGGGCCTCCCGCGACGCCAAGGCACTGTCTGACACACAGGCACCCGCTGACATGCAGGCACGCTCCGACGCACAGGCACCCCGTGACGCGTACGCGTCGCACGACCGCCAGGGCCGGGGCAGCTCCCCGGAGCGGCCCCGGCCCTCGCCGCGCAGCCGGTCAGTAACCGCGCCACCAGCGCAGGAAGCGCTGCCAGGCGCCGAGACGCCGGGCAGGCTCCGGTGTCGGCGCGGGCTGGGCAGCCACTGGCTCCGGTGCGGGCGCGACCGGCTCGGCCCTATCCGTGGTGACCTGCCAGTTCGGCCGCTGGCGCGGCACCGCGTTGACGGCGGGACGCTGCATCACGTCCTGCGGCGGCTTCGGCACGAACCGCACGGGCAGCTCCACCAGGTGGCGCGACGACAACGACGCGCGCCAGCGCAACTCGCTCTCCTCGCAGTCGAGTTCGACATCCGGCAGACGCAACAGAAGTGCGTCGACGCCGACATCGGCGATGGCACGGCCGATGTCCTGACCGGGACACTCGTGCGGGCCGCCGCCGAACGCGAGGTGGGAGCGGTTGCCCTGCATGTTGGCGGCGAGGTCGGGGCGGACCCGTGGGTCGACGTTGCCCGGCGCGATCGCGAAGAGCAGTCCGTCGCCCTTGCGGATACGCCGGCCGCCCAACTCCGTTTCCTGCTTGGCGAAGTAGCCGAGGACGGCACTGAACGGCGGCTCGTCCCACAGGGACTGCTCGACCGCCTCGGGCACCGTCATCTGGCCGCCGTTCAGCTGGGCGCGGAAGCGCGGGTCGGTGAGCACCATGCGCAGCACGTTGGCGATGAGGTTGGCCGTGGCCTCGTACGCGGCGAGCAGGACGAGCCGAAGATGCTGGGCGACCTCGTCGTCGGTGAGCCCGGCCGGGTGGTTGATGAGGTGGCTGGTGAAGTCGTCCTCGGGCATGGCGCGGCGCCGGGTGGTGAGCTGCATCAGCACACTCATGACGTACTCGTTGCTGGCGATCGCGGTCTCGGTGCCCTTGAGCAGGTCGCGGGTGGCGTGCACCATGCGGTCGTTGTAGTCCTCGGGCATGCCGAGGATCTCGCAGAGCACGGCCATGGGCAGATGCTCGGCGAACTGGCCGACCAGGTCGGCCTTGCCGATCTCGCAGATCTGATTGACCAGGCGCTGCGTCGAACGGTTGATGTGGCGCCGCAGGCTGCGGAAGTCGATGGTCGTCATGGCGCCGGTGACCGCCCCGCGCAGCCGCAGATGTTCGTCGCCCTCTGCGTGCGAGCAGATGGGCTGCCAGGCGATGAGGGGCATCAGCGGGTTGTCCGGCGCCACCGTGCCGTCCTGGACCGCGGTCCACAGGCGGCTGTCGCGCGCGAAGTGCGAGGGGGTGCTCACCATGTGCAGGTTCTCGCCGTGGCCGAGCACCACCCAGATCGGCACGTCGTCATGGAGCAGCAGGGGGGCGACGGCGCCGTGTTCGGCACGGAGTTTCTCGTACAGGGCTCCCAGGTCCTCCGCCTCGGGTCCGTACAGGCGGTGCAGCCCGCCAGGACCGAGGCCGTGGGCGGGGCAGCCGGGCGGCGGACCGAGCGTGGGGTCGTCCGTACCGGTCGGGGAGTGGGATTCAGGCGTCACGGTGATCGCTCCGAAACTGAAATGGATCCGGTTTATGGGGAGTTGACGTATGTGCTGCTGTGGGTCGCGGGCTCAGGCACGCGCCTGGGACATGGCCAGCTGGTGCAGGAAGCGCATCAGCGTCATCAGGACGTCCCGGCTGGAGGCCCTGCGGCGCGCGTCGCACTTCACGATGGGGATCTCCGCGGACAGGTCGAGCGCGGTCCGCAGGTCCTCGATCGGATAACGGGGCGCGTCCGGGAAGTCGTTTATGGCAACGACGAACGGCACACCGCGCTCCTCCAGGCGGCCGATCACGTCGAAGCTGACCTCCAGGCGGCGGGTGTCGATCAGCACGACCGCGCCGAGCGCGCCCTCGAAGAGGCCGTTCCACAGGAACCAGAAGCGCTCCTGCCCGGGCGTACCGAACAGATAGAGCACCAGCTGTTCGGTGAGGGAGATGCGGCCGAAGTCCATGGCGACGGTGGTGGCCGTCTTGGTCTCGGAACCGTAGTTGTCGTCGACTCCGATGCCGGCCTGCGTCATGGTCTCTTCGGTGGTCAGCGGCCTGATCTCGCTGACGGATCCCACCATGGTCGTCTTGCCGACCCCGAAGCCGCCCACGATCACGATCTTCACCGCCGCCTGTGTGGTGTGCGGCAGATGGTCCTCGGCGCGAGGGCCCGTGATGGTGTCAGAGCTTTTGAAGTCCATGCATCACCGCTTCGAGGAGGGAACGGTCGGGGAGCGCCGAGCGGACGATCGGGGCGCGCGCCTGTACCAGTTCGGCCGCCAGCAGCTCGGTGAGCAGGACGGTCACCACGCTGAACGGCAGGTTGAGATAGGCCGAGAGCTCGGCCACGGACAGAGGGGCCTTGCAGAGCCGCAGCAGCGCCGTCTGCTCCGGCTGGGCGGCGGGCGGCGGCGCGTCGGCGCGCGCCACGATTAACGTGACCAGGTCGATGTCGGCCCGATCACCGCCCTCTCCTCCGCCCGTGAGGACATACAGGCGCCCGGGGTCCTTCGGGTTGTCCTGGCCCTCCGGAGCGGAACCCGCTTGAGGGGGCTCCGGAGGTTCTTCTTCCTTGGGGTAGCGCCGCCGGCGTTGCGGAGGAGTCATACGGTCTGCCCGTTGCGCCGCGGCGGACTCGTCAGATGGGCGCCGATCCGAACGACGAGGTCACGCATGCGGTTGCTCATCAGCCCCGGTTCCGCGGTCTGGTTGGCGAGCACCGCGAGATAGGCGTTGGGTCCCGCGGACATCAGATAGAAGTACCCGCCGTTGATCTCGATGATGACCATCCGCATCCGGCCGTCACTGCGGGGGATCTCGCTCGCGACGGCTCCGGCCAGGCTCTGCAGGCCCGCGCAGGCCGCGGCGACCCGGTCGGCGGCGTCCGGATCCCCGCCGTAGCGGGCGATGCGCAGGCCGTCGGCGGAGAGCACCACGATCTGCTGGATGCCCGGTACGCCGTCGGCGAGCTCCTTGAGCATCCAGTCGAAGTTGGCTCGCTGCTGGATCACTTGAGGTCCCCCTCGTCGTCGGCCTCGGCAGGGGCCGGCTCGTTGTTCCTGGTGAATGCGGTCGGGTCCGGGTCACCCTTGAGTCCGTTCATGAACGCCTCGACCCACAGCCCCGGTTCGGGTTCCTTCTCCTCCGGGACGGGCTCGGGTGACCATGCGGAGGCCGCAGCGGCCTTGGCCTCGGCAGCCTCCGCCTCGGCCCGGGCGGCCTCGGCGTACCGCTGGCTGAGCGGGACCTTGACCCGGCTGCGACGCTGCGGCAGCCCGTTGGCCGTCCATTCGGTGACGGTGGGGACGTCGTCCTCCATGGCCTCGCCCATCGGGGCCGGGATCCGGGGACCGGTGGTCGGGCGGCGCTTCTTGGGCTTGCGCGCGGGACCCTCGACGCCGCCGGTGTCGACACCCGTGACGGAGGCCGCGCCGACGCCGTGCGCGAGACCGGGAGCCGGGTCGGTGGTGAGCATGTCGCGGGGCGCGATGAGGACGGCGCGGACGCCGCCGTACGCGGACTGCCGCAGCGAGATCTGCATGTTGTACATCTGCGCGAGTCGGCCGACGACCGCCATGCCGAGCCGCGGGGCCTGGCCCATGACGTTCGGGTCGACGCCGGCCGCGGCCAGTCGGAGCAGCTCCTCGATCTTTCCGCGTGCCTCGTCGCTGAGGCTGACGCCGCCGTCCTCGATCTCGATGGCGACGCCGGTCTGCACCTCGATGGCGGTGACGTGCACCTTGGTGTGCGGCGGCGAGTAGCGCGTGGCGTTGTCGAGGAGCTCGGCCAGGGCGTGGATGAGCGGTTCGACGGATACGCCCTTGACGGCGACGTCGACGATGTTGTGCAGTTCGATGCGGCGGTACTCGAGGATCCGGGACATCGCGCCGCGCAACACGCTGAACAGCGGTACGGGCTGTGGCCATTGGCGTCCGGGACGGCCGCCGCCGAGGACCGCGATGGAGTCGGCGAGCCGGCCGATCAGCGCGGTGCCGTGGTCGATGCGCAGCAGGTCGTCGAAGACCTCGGGGTTGCGCCCGTGGTCCTCCTCCATCTCGCGCAGTTCGTTGTTCTGCTGGTGCACGATGGCCTGGACGCGCCGGGCGATGTTGACGAAGGAGCGCTGCGCCGCGTCGCGCATCGACTCCTCGGTGTCGATGATCTTGAGCAGCGTCTTCAGCAGATCGCGCTGCGACTCGGGGATTCCGCCGTGGCCCGGGTTGTCACGGCCAAGGGTGCGGATCACCTCTGCGGGCGAATCGCCGCCGCGCAGCTGGTCGAGCGCGGCGGGCAGGACGTCCTCGTGCAGGTACACGATGTCCTGGTCGTGGGCGGTGATGCGCTGTTCCAAGGAAGCGGTGCGTCGCGCGAGTTCGGTGCGCAGGTCGCGGGCGATGCGGCCGCGGCGTACGGCTTCGGCGCCGATCGCGACGACCAGGAGCGTCGCGATGCCGCCGCACCAGCCGACGGCGGCCCGGGCCGGGTCGGTCACGACGGCGACGGCGGCTCCGGTCGCCGCGGCCATCAGTATGGCCGGCAGCAACAGCACGCGCGCGTAGGGAAGTTCACGGCCGCCGGGAGGCGATTGAACACTCACCATGTATGCCCTCTGAGACAAATCGGCTGGGGGGTAGGGGGAGATTGTGGGGGAAACGGCATGGTCAAACTGAATCTTCGGAACTTTTGGGAACAAGCGCACGAATACACCTCAACTCGGTGCGCTGCGGGCGAGCTTAGTCCGACCGGATCATCGCTGTGTCATATTCAGCAAGCACCTGAAATCGCCTTGGAGGCAGGAGTACCCTCGGCCCCATTTGCACGCTGAGGCTTCACCCGCACACGGTGCGTGATGGCGTACGGGCATACGAAAGTCACCCCTCAGGGGGGTGAAAACTCCGGAAACTCGGGCCGGACTCCACTCGAATTGCAGTCGGACTCCGGCTCGGACTGCGATCGAACTCGGACTCGGACTGCGATCGAATTCCGGCTCGGACTCCGGCTCGGACTTCGCTCGGAGTCCGGCTCAGATCCCGGCGATCCGCAGCGCCGCGTCCGCCGTGGCCTCGGCGAACGCCGACACCGGCCGGTCCGGATCGGAGCGGTGCACGAGGATGACTCCCTCGATCAGCCCGAACAGCAGATCTGTACGCAGATCCAGCTCACTCTTGGCGAGCGCACCCCCCGCCGTCGTCGCCGCGAGCAACTGCCGGTAGGCGTCCTTGAGTTCGGCCCGTACGGCATGGAAGCCCGCGAAGCGTTCGGTGCGCACCTCGGGCAGCAGATAGAGCCCGCCGAGGTTGTGCGGGCCGCCACAGAGCAGCTCCACATCCGTACGGCACAGCTCCCACAGTCGGCGCTCCGCCGGGGTCGCGTCGTCCGCGAGGAGCTCGCGGGCGAAGGACAGCGACGGCGTGACCGTGGACTCCAGGAGCTCGGCGAGCAGCTCTTCCTTGCCGGAGACGTAGTGGTACATGGATGCCTGGCGCATGCCGGCCCGCTCGGCGACAGCACGGGTGGTCGTCGCGGCGTAGCCGTGCGTGGTGAACAACTCGGCGGCGGCATCGAGCAGTTCGGCGCGCGGGGTCAGCCCGCTGTCCGGCCGCTGCGCTGCGCGCGGCCGGCCGACGCGCCGTCCGCCACCGGTTCCCATGCGTTCGATCCTAGTGCCCCAGCAGGCAACGTTCGCCCCGTCGCGACGCCCGGCACGCCCTCTCGCCGCACCGGCCGAAAGCCCAAGTACGTCCAGTACGAGGACTTCCGGCCGGCACACCGAGAGCACGCACCGGACGCCGCTCCTTGACGGGCAAACGTTGCCTGCCGCGGCACCAGCTGCGGGTCCGCCGTGGCTGGTCGTGCCCGCGCGGCGGAGCCGCATGGTGTCACAGCCCCGCGCCCCTTTGGGGCGCGCTCCGGCGCCCCCGGTGAGGGATCGGTAACCGCACGGCAATGCACGGGCAACGGCTCCGACCCCCTGGGCTCCTAATTTCTGTCGGGCGACAGAAATGACCCGAGCCGTCAACAGCCGGAGGTCCCGCGATGGCGACAGCCACCACTTACGGAGCCCGCGACCATGCCCGATCCCAGGAAGGCACCCGCGCCGAGGCCATGCCCGTCGTCCCGGCGAACGCCTGGCCGGCACCGCCTTGCGAGGCGGGCCACCTGGTGTGGGCGGAGACGGTGGCGGGCGGCAACTACACACACAAGGTGCTGGCCCGCGGCACCGAGCTGCGGCTGACCGACCTGCGCGGCGACGCGTGCGCGCACCTCCTGCTGTACGTCGCCGACCGCCCCTGGGAGCGCCTCAACGTGGCGGACACGGTCAAGGTCCAGTGGAACGCCTACCTGGGCGAGGGGCAGCTGCTCCTGTCCGACCAGGGCCGGGTGCTGGCCTCGGTGATCGCCGACACCTCCGGGCGGCACGACGCGCTGTGCGGCACCTCCACGCTCGTACGGAACACCGAGCGGTACGGGGACGGGACGCCGCAGTCCCCCTCCCCGGCCGGCCGCGAGCTCTTCAAGCTGGCCGCCGCCAAGAACGGTCTGGAACCGCGTGATCTGCCGCCCTCGCTCTCCTTCTTCCAGGGCGTGGAGGTCCGCGACGACGGCTCGCTGGACTTCGCCGGCTCGGCCGGGCCCGGCGGCAGCGTGACCCTGCGCGCCGAGCAGGACGTGACCGTGCTGATCGCGAACGTGCCGCACCCTGCCGATCCCCGGTCGGAGTACGTGAGCACCCCGCTGGAGGTGCTGGCCTGGCGCTCGGAGGCGACCAAGCCGGGCGACCCGCTGTGGGAGGCGACGCCCGAGGGCCGCCGCGCGTTCCTGAACACCGCCGAATTCCTTGCCGCGAGGGGGATCGCATGACCCGCACCGTCATTCCGGCCCGGGCCGCCTGGTCGGCCGTCGTCCGCACCGGCGAGACGCTCACCGTCACCGATCTGCACGGCAACCAGGCCGTCGACTTCCTCGTGTACGACGCCCACGACACCGCCGTCCGCTACAGCGCGCCCGACACGATCCACGCGCAGGGCAACCTCTTCCTGACCACCGGCAGTGTGCTCATGTCCAACGAGCACACCCCGCTGATGACCCTCCTGGCGGACGAGGTCGGCCGGCACGACACGGTCGGCGGCGCCTGCTCCAAGGAGTCGAACACGCTGCGGTACGGGCACCACACCTGGTCCCAGCACGCCTGCGTCGACAACTTCCTCGCGGAGGGCGCCAAATACGGCCTGGGCAAGCGCGATCTCGTCTCGAACATCAACTGGTACATGAACGTCCCGGTCGAGAAGGACGGCACCCTCGGCATCGTCGACGGCATCTCGGCCCCGGGGCGCAGGCTCACCCTGCGCGCCGAGCGCGACGTGATCGTGCTGGTCTCCAACTGCCCGCAGATCAACAACCCGTGCAACGGCTTCGAGCCGACCGCCGTGGAGATGACCATCGGGGCGCCGGAATGACCTTCGACACGCTGCTCGTCGCCAACCGGGGCGAGATCGCGGTGCGGATCATCCGGACGGCACGCGAACTCGGCGTGCGCACGGTCGCCGTGTACTCCGACGCCGACCGCTCCGCACCCCACGTCCGGCTCGCCGACGAGGCCGTACGGCTGGGACCCGCGCCCGCGAAGGAGTCGTACCTCGACGCCGACCTGATCCTGAAGGCGGCCAAGGACACCGGTGCCGGGGCGATCCACCCCGGGTACGGCTTCCTGTCCGAGGACGCGGCGTTCGCGCGGCGCTGCGAGGACGCCGGGATCGTGTTCGTGGGGCCGACGCCGGAGCAGCTGGAGCTGTTCGGCGCGAAGCACACGGCGCGGGCGGCGGCCGAGGCGGCGGGAGTACCGCTGGCGCCGGGTACGGGGCTCCTGCCCGGCCTTCCGGAAGCCCTGGAGGCCGCCGACCGCATCGGCTATCCGGTCATGCTCAAGGCCACCGGCGGTGGCGGCGGCATCGGTATGTCGGCATGTCGCTCCGCCGATGAGTTGACCGAGGCCTGGGAGCGGGTGCAGCGCGTCGCCGCGGCCTCCTTCTCCTCGGCGGGGGTCTTCCTGGAGCGCCTGGTCGAGCACGCCCGCCATGTCGAGGTGCAGGTCTTCGGCGACGGCCGGGGCCGTGTCGTCACCTTCGGCGACCGCGACTGCTCGCTCCAGCGCCGCAACCAGAAGGTGCTGGAGGAGGCTCCGGCCCCGGGGCTGCCCCCGCGCGTCCGCGACCAACTCACCGCGTCGGCAGGCGACTTGTGCGCCTCCGTGGACTACCGCTCGGCCGGAACCGTCGAGTTCGTCTACGACGCCGCCCACGAGGAGGCCTACTTCCTGGAGGTCAACACCCGCCTCCAGGTGGAGCATCCGGTCACCGAGGAGATCTACGGCGTCGACCTCGTCGCCTGGATGCTGCGGCTGGCGCGCGGGGAATCGGATGTCGTACGGGACCCGGGGGCGCCCCGCGGTCACGCCGTCGAGGCCCGCTTGTACGCCGAGGACCCCTCGCGCGAACACCGGCCGAGCGCGGGCCTGTTGACACGGGTCGAGTTCCCCGGCGGTGTCCGCGTGGACGGCTGGGTCGAGACGGGCACCGAGGTGACCACGTCGTACGACCCGATGCTCGCGAAGGTCATCGCGTACGGCCCGGACCGGGCGCACGCCCTGGAACGCCTCGACGAGGCGCTGGCCAGGACCCGGGTCGACGGCATCGAGACGAACCTGGGGCTGGTGCGGGCGGCGCTCGCGGAGGAGTCCTTCCGGGCGGCGACGCACTCGACGGCGACGCTGGCCGGCATCACCGACCCGACGGCGCGCATCGAGGTCGTGGCCGGCGGGACCCTCACCACCGTGCAGGACTGGCCCGGCCGCACCGGCTACTGGCAGGTGGGCGTGCCGCCGTGCGGCCCGATGGACGACCTGTCCTTCCGGCTCGGCAACCGGGCGCTCGGCAACCACGAGGGCGCGCCGGGGCTCGAGTGCACCTTGCAGGGACCGACGCTGCGATTCACCCACGCCACGACCGTGTGCGTCAGCGGTGCTCCCGCGCCGGTCACGGTGGACGGCGCGCCGGTCGCCCAGTGGGAACCGGTGGCGGTGCCCGCGGGAGCCGTACTGGAGGTGGGCGCCCCCACCGAGCACGGGCTGCGCACCTATGTGCTGGTCGCGGGCGGCGGCCTGGACGTGCCGGCGTTCCTCGGCAGCGCGGCCACGTTCACGCTGGGCCGTTTCGGCGGCCACGGGGGGCGGTCACTGCGGACCGGGGACGTGCTGCACGGCGGGTCGGTGACGGACCACGGGGCGCCCGTGCCCGTGGGCGATCGGCCCGTGTTCACGTCCGATTGGCGGGTCGGCGCCCTCGAAGGCCCGCACGCGGCACCGGAGTTCTTCACCGAGGACGACATCCACGACTTCTACGCCGCCGGCTGGAAGGTCCACTTCAACTCGGCGCGCACGGGGGTACGGCTGGTCGGGCCGAAGCCCCGCTGGGCGCGTACGGACGGCGGCGAGGCGGGTCTGCACCCGTCCAACATCCACGACACGCCCTACTCGGTGGGCGCGGTCGACTACACCGGCGACATGCCGGTGCTGCTCGGCCCGGACGGTCCCTCGCTCGGCGGCTTCGTCTGCCCGGCGACGGTCGTCAGTACGGAGCGCTGGAAGCTCGGGCAGTTCCGTCCCGGTGACACCGTGCGCTTCGCGCCGCTCGCCGAGGACGGCTCGGCGCGGCCCGCGATCGTGGACGGCGGGGTGCTGGCCCGGGACGGTGACGTGACCTTCCGCCGCAGCGGCGACGACAACCTGCTGGTCGAATTCGGCCCCATGCAGCTGGACCTGGCCCTGCGGATGCGCGTCCACGCGCTGATGGAGGCGGTCGCCGAGGCGGATCTCGACGGCGTCACGGACCTGACACCCGGCATTCGCTCCCTGCAGATCCAGACGGACCCGCGCAGGCTTCCGCAGCGCGCGCTCCTCACCACCGTCAGGGCCGTCGCCGCGGCGCTCCCTGACTCCGACCAGCTGGTGGTCCCCTCCCGCACGGTCCACCTCCCGCTCTCCTGGGACGATCCGGCCACCCGCGAGGCGATCGCCCGCTACATGGCGGGCGTCCGCGACGACGCCCCCTGGTGCCCGTGGAACATCGAGTTCATCCGCCGTGTGAACGGCCTGGACGCGGTGGAGGACGTGTACCGGACGGTCTTCGACGCGGAGTACCTCGTCCTGGGCCTGGGCGACGTGTACCTGGGCGCCCCGGTGGCGACACCGCTGGATCCGCGCCATCGCCTGGTCACCACCAAGTACAACCCGGCGCGCACCTGGACGGCCGAGAACTCGGTCGGCATCGGCGGCGCCTACCTCTGCGTCTACGGCATGGAGGGCCCCGGCGGCTACCAGTTCGTCGGCCGCACGACCCAGGTCTGGTCGGGCTGGCAGCAGCGCGGCGCGTTCGAGCCGGGCTCGCCGTGGCTGCTGCGCTTCTTCGACCGCATCAAGTGGTACCCGGTGTCGGCCGAGGAACTGCTGCAGCTGCGGGCCGACATCACCTCGGGCCGCTTCGTCCCCCGGATCGAGGAGGGCGAGTTCTCACTCGCCGCGTACGAGGCCTTCCTCGCCGAGAACGCCGACTCCATCGCGGAGTTCCGGTCCCGGCAGGGCGCCGCCTTCTCGACGGAACGGGATGCCTGGGAGGCGGCGGGAGAGTTCGCACGGGCAGCGGCGGCGACCGCGCCGGCCGCGCCCCCCGTGGAGGTCTCGGTGCCCGAGGGCGGCCGCCTGATCGAGGCCGAATTCGCGGCGTCGGTATGGCAGCTGAACGTGCGAACGGGCGACGCGGTGACGGCCGGCCAGCCCCTCCTCGCCCTGGAGGCGATGAAGATGGAGTCGAGGGTGCCCGCCCCGATGAACGGCATCGTGAAGGAGATCCTCGCCAGGCCGGGCGACCAGGTGGAAGCGGGCACGGCCCTGATGGTCCTCGCGCCGACGGGACCAGCAGTGCCTTGAAAACCCGCCCGGTGGTCTGTGACCAGGCGTTTCGCAAGGGCGGAACGGGTGGGCACAGACCACCCACCGGCCCGCCCCCGAGCAGCAAGGAGCACCCATGTCCACCGTGACCCGAGTCGAAATGGCGTACGCCCGCATCGAGGCCGTCGACCACCCCGAGATCTGGATCGACCTACGCCCCCGGGCGGAGGTCGATCGGGAAGCCCGGGCCATCGACGCCCGCGTCAACGCGGGCGAGCCCCTCCCCCTGGCCGGCAAGCTCTTCGCCGCGAAGGGCAACATCGACGTGGCGGGCCTCCCCACCACCGCCGGCTGCCCGGCCTACGCGTACACCCCGCAGGGCGACGCCCCCGTGGTCGCCCGCCTCCGCGCCGCAGGCGCGATCGTGCTGGGCACCACGAACCTGGACCAGTTCGCGACGGGCCTGGTCGGCACCCGTTCCCCCTACGGCGCCGTACGCAACCCCCTCGACCCGAGCAGGGTCAGCGGCGGCTCCAGCTCAGGATCGGCCGTAGCCACGGCCCTCGGCATCGTCGACTTCGCCCTCGGTACGGACACCGCCGGCTCGGGCCGCGTCCCCGCCGCCTTCAACGGCATCGTCGGCCTGAAGCCGACCCGCGGCCTGGTCCCGATGACCGGCGTCGTCCCGGCCTGCGCCTCACTGGACTGCGTGACCGTGTTCGCCGGTACGCTCCCGGAGGCCGAGCAGGCGCTCGCGTACATGACGTCCCCGTCCGGCCGCGACCTCCCGCCGCTCCCCCAGCGGGCCCCCGGCCCTTGGCGCGTCGCCGTGGCGCCGACGGCACAGCTCGGCGAGCTGGACGAGGGCTGGGCAAAGGCGTACGAGGCGGCGGTGGCCCAGCTGACGGCGGCGGGTGCGGAGGTGCGCGCCCTCGACCTCACGCCGTTCACCGAGGCCGCCGCGATGCTCTACGAGGGCGCGTTCGTCGCCGAGCGCTATACCGCCGTGGGGAGCTTTATCGACAAGTTGATCAGTGAAGGGGGTGCTGGGCTCGACCCGACCGTCGCCGGAATCATCACCCGCGCCCGGGACATCCCGGCCCACCAGCTGTACGCGGATCAGGACCGGCTGGCCGAGCTCCGCGCCCGGGCGCTCGCTGGACTCGGCGACGCGGACGCACTGTTGCTGCCGACCACGCCGGGCCACCCCACGCTCGCCGAGGTGGCCGCCGATCCGCTGGGCGCCAACGCCCGCCTGGGCCGTTTCACCAACTCCACGAATCTCTTCGACCTGGCCTCGGTCGCCGTTCCCGGCGGCACCGTGGACGGGCTGCCCTTCGGCGTGATGCTGATCGGTCCTGCGTTCACGGACGAGCGCCTGGCCCGGATCGCCCGGCTGCTCCAGCCGCGGCTGCGGATCGCCGTCGTCGGCGCACACCTGTCGGGCCAGCCGCTCAACCCCCAGCTCCTCTCCCTGGGAGCGGAGTGGGAACGGACGACCACGACGGCACCCGCCTACCGTCTGCACGCCTTGTCCACCACGCCTCCCAAGCCCGGCCTGGTCCACGTGGGCACCGGCGGGAACGCCATCGAGGCAGAGGTGTGGCGGCTGCCCGCCGAAGGCCTCGGGCGCCTGCTCGCCGACCTGCCCCGGCCGATGGCTCTGGGCCGGGTCGAGCTGGCCGACGGCACGCACGTAACCGGATTTCTGTGCGAGCCCGGCGCGCTCGAAGGGGCCGAGGACATCACGGAGTACGGCGGCTGGCGCCGTTACCTCCGGGCGCGGCCCGCGCAACCGGGGCTCTAGCTGCTCCCGCCCCCGCTGCCCGCTGTCGCCCCCTCCCGCTCCCGCTCCCGCCCCTTCCCGCTCCCCGCTCCCTCCCACTCCGCGCTCCGCGCTCCCCGCTCCCCGCTTCCCGCTTCCCGCGACCATCGGAGCCCTCGTCCCGGCAACCTGTCCGCAGCCGTACGGCAGCCGGCCTCGGACCTGTTCCACAGCCCCGCTCGGCCCTCGTACGCATGCGCGCGCCCGGCCCGTACAAGCCCCGGAACGAAAGAGCGCGCCGCCTCCCTGACATCAAGAAGGCGGCGCGCCACGGAACCGGTCGGCTCAGCCCACCGAGGAGTAGGCCACGACCCCGCGCAGCAGCCCGTCGACCGCCTTGCGCGCGTTCTTCGCGACCGTCGAACTCCCGCCGCCGGAGACGGGTGCGGCGGCCGCGATCTGGCCCAGTACGTCGATGACCTGCTTGCACCAGCGCACGAAGTCACCGGCGGGCATCTCCGCCTCGCGCAGCACCTCGTCGAGCCCCTTGCCGGAAGCCCACTCATACGCGGCCCAGGCGAAGCCGAGGTCCGGTTCGCGCTGGCCGACGCCCTCGGTCTGGGTGATCCGGAAGTCCTCCTCCAGCGCGTCGAGGCGGCCCCAGATGCGGACCATCTCGCCGAGCGCGTCCTTGGCCTTGCCGGACGGCACCTTCGGTGCCATGGCGTCGTCGGCGACCCGGGACTCGAACACCAACGCCGAGACGCAGGCGGCCAGTTCGGCGGGGTTGAGCCCTTCCCAGACCCCGGCGCGCAGGCATTCGCTGGCGAGCAGGTCGAGTTCGCCGTAGAGCCGGGCGAGCCGCTTGCCGTGTTCGGTGACCTCGTCGCTGCGCAGGTAGTCCAGCTCGGTGAGGAGGGCGACGATGCGGTCGAAGGTGCGGGCGATGGTGTTCGTCCGGCCCTCGATGCGGCGCTCCAGCTGCGTGGTGTCGCGCAGCAGCCGGTGGTAGCGCTCGGCCCAACGAGCGTGGTCCTCACGGTCGTTGCACCCGTGGCAGGGGTGGGCCCGAATCGCCGTGCGCAGCCGGGCGATCTCGCGGTCGTCGGCCGCCTCGGACCGCTTCTTGCGGTGCCGGTCGGGGACGAGGTGCCCGGCCTTGGTGCGCAACGCGGACGCCAGGTCGCGACGCGACTGCGGCGAGCGCGGGTTGAAGGACTTGGGGATCCGCATCCGGTCCAGCGCTTCGACCGGGACCGGGAAGTCCATCGAGGCCAGCCGCTTCACCTGGCGCTCGGCGGTGAGTACCAGCGGGCGCGGGCCGTCGTGCTGCTCGAAGCCGCGGTGGCCGTTCGACCGGCCCGCGGGCAGCCCGGGGTCCAGCACCAGCGCGAGTCCCGCGTACTTTCCGGTCGGAACGTGGATCACGTCACCGGGCTTGAGCTTCTCCAGGGCGACGGCCGCTTCCACACGACGCTGCGAGGCACCCTGCCTCGCCAGCTCGGTCTCGCGGTCCTTGAGCTCGCGGCGCAGCCGCATGTACGCGTCGAAATCGCCCAAGTGACAGGTCATGGACTCCTTGTAGCCGTCCAGACCCTCCTCGTTGCGCTGCACCTGCCGGGAGATCCCGACGACCGACTTGTCGGCCTGGAACTGCGCGAAGGACGTCTCGAGGAGCTCGCGCGAGCGGTGCCGCCCGAACTGCTCGACCAGGTTCACCGCCATGTTGTACGACGGCTTGAAGCTCGAGCGGAGCGGATACGTGCGCGTGCCCGCGAGTCCCGCAAGATGTTCGGGGCTGAAGCCGCGCTGCCACAGCACGACCGCGTGGCCCTCGACATCGATGCCGCGGCGCCCGGCGCGGCCGGTCAGCTGGGTGTACTCGCCGGGGGTGATGTCGGCGTGCTGCTCGCCGTTCCACTTGACGAGCTTCTCCAACACCACCGAGCGGGCGGGCATGTTGATGCCCAGCGCAAGGGTCTCCGTCGCGAAGACGGCCTTGACCAGGCCGCGTACGAAGAGTTCCTCGACGACCTCCTTGAACGTCGGCAGCATGCCCGCGTGGTGGGCCGCGATGCCGCGCTCCAGGCCCTCCAGCCACTCGTAGTAGCCCAGGACGTGCAGATCCTCGGTCGGGATGGAGGCCGTACGCTCCTCCACGAGTTCGCGCACCCTGGCCCGCGCCTCGTCGTCGTTCAGCCTGAGGCCCGCGTACAGGCACTGCTGGACCGCGGCCTCGCAGGCCGCGCGGCTGAAGATGAACGTGATGGCGGGCAACAGCCCTTCGGCGTCGAGCCGCTCGATGACCTCGGGGCGGCCCGGCGTCCACATGCGGGAGCGCTGTCTGCGCTCCCGCTCACGGTCGGCCTCGCGCATGGCGCGGCCCCGTCTGCGGTCCTGGTACGACGGCCGGCTGGCCTCCATCCGCGCCATGCGCGTGAGATCGGGGTTGACGGCCTTCTTCTGGCCCTCGCCCTCCTCGAAGAGGTCGTACATCCGGCGCCCGGCCAGTACGTGCTGGAACAGCGGCACGGGCCGGTGCTCGGAGACGATCACCTGGGTGTCGCCGCGCACGGTGTCCAGCCAGTCACCGAACTCCTCCGCGTTCGACACGGTCGCCGAGAGCGACACCAGGGTCACCGACTCGGGGAGGTGGATGATCACTTCCTCCCAGACGGCGCCGCGGAATCGGTCGGAGAGGTAGTGCACCTCGTCCATGACCACATAGCCGAGACCGAGGAGGGTCTGCGAGCCCGCGTACAGCATGTTGCGCAGCACCTCGGTGGTCATCACGACCACCGGGGCTTCGGAGTTGACGCTGTTGTCGCCGGTGAGCAGGCCGACCTTCTCCGCGCCGTAACGGCGGCACAGATCGGCGTACTTCTGGTTCGAGAGCGCCTTGATCGGCGTCGTGTAGAAGCACTTCTTGCCCTGCTGGAGGGCCAGGTGGACGGCGAACTCGCCGACGACCGTCTTGCCCGAACCGGTGGGCGCGGCCACCAGGACGCCCTTGCCCCCCTCAAGGGCTTGGCAGGCCTCGATCTGGTAGGGGTCGAGGCCGAAGTCGTACATCTCGCGGAAGGAGGCGAGCGCGGTGGCCTGCTCGACAGCGCGCTGTCGTGCTGCCGCGTACCGCTCGGCCGGTGAGAGGTCCTCTGTCATCGTGCTTTCGAGACTACCGGGAGGCACTGACAACAGGACGATCAATATTCGGATCCGATGCTGTGAGACCCGCAGTCCTCGCAGCTCAGGGAACCGCCACCCGCACCGCCGCCGGTATGCAGCGCGCGGTGAGCGGCAGCGGGCCGAGCGGTTCACCGTCCGCGTACCCGGTGATGCCCTCCGCGACGAGTTCGACCTTGGCGGCCCGGTACACGGTGACCTTGGGGTGGTCGAGGTGGGTGCCCTTGTAGACCCTCGGGAACACTGTGAGCAGCGTCATACGGCTGCAGTCTCCGACGACCGTGATGTCGAACAGCCCGTCACCGAGGTCCGCGTCCGCGCAGATCCTCATGCCGCCGCCGTACGACGATCCGTTGCCGACGGCCACGAGCGTCGCCTCGATCTCCTGGACCTCGCCGCCGTCGAGCGTGATCCGGTACGGGAAGGGCTTGAAGGCGGCCAGTTCGGCGAGCATGGCGAGGTCGTACTTGAAGCGCCCTGTGGGCCATCGCATGCGATTTCCGCGGTCGTTGACCCGGGAGTCGAAGCCGGAGGCGAGGACGGTGCCGAACCAGGTGTCGCCCACCCGCCCCAGGTCGACGTCGCGCAGCCGCGCCGCCTTGAGGGCCTCGGCGATCCCGCGCCCCGCGGCCGCGGGGTCGCGTACGGGCAGACCCAGCGCCCGCGCGAAGTCGTTCCCGGTGCCGACGGCGACGAGGCCGAGCGGGGTGCGGGTCCCGGCGACGGCCTGCAGGGCCAGGTTCGCCATGCCGTCACCGCCGACGGCTATGAGGGCACCGGTGCCGCCCTCGACAGCGGCACGCGCGCGCGTGAGGGCGTCGTCCGCGTTCTCGCCGAGGATCGTGCGGACGGAGAATCCCGCCGCCCGCAAAGCCGAAGCGGCCGGCAGCGCCGCCTGGGCGCCCCGGCCGCGTCCCGCGGTGGGATTGACGAAGAGGGTGATCTCGCTGGTCACGGCCCTGACCCTACGAGGTCCGAGCGCTTTGTCAGGTCACGTCGTCATAACCGTTGACCCGGTCCGAACTCGCCTGCTCCGGCAGTGCCCGGCTGGCCGACACGGTCTCGACCTCGCCGACGTCCTCGGGTGTGAGGTCGAGGTCGGAGGCCTCGTCGTCGGCCGGGCCCTCGGCCTCGCGGCGCTGCTTGCGGCGGTCGTTGAGAAGCGAGAAGGCGACGGCACCGAAGTACAGGATCCAGATGGGTCCGGCGAGCGCCAGCATGGTCAGCGGGTCGGTGCTGGGCGTGGCCAGGGCCGCGAAGACCGTGATGCCCATGATCATGCCGCGCCACCAGCCGAGCATCCGCTTACCGGTGAGGATGCCCGTGAGGTTGAGCATGACCAGCAGCAGCGGCAGCTCGAAGGAGAGACCGAAGACGATCACCATGCGCGTGACGAGGTCTAGCAGATCGTCCAGCGGCAGCAGGTTGTTGACGCCGTTCGGCGTGAAGTCGATCAGGACCTTCGCGGTGGTGGGCAGCACCCTGTAGGCGAAGAAGGCGCCGCCGAGGAAGAGCGGAACACCGGTGCCGACGAACGCGTACGCGTACTTCTTCTCACTCTTGTGCAGGCCCGGCGCGACGAACGCCCAGAGCTGGTAGAGCCACACCGGCGAGGCGAGGGCGACGCCGGCCATCAACGACACCTTCAGGGCCAGGGTGAACGGAGCGAGCAGACCGTTGATGGTGATCTGCGCGCACTGCTTGCCCTTGGGCATCTTCGCGAGCTCGGCGAAGGTCTTCGGACACCCGACCGAGTCCAGGACCGGCTTGGTGAAGAAGTTGATGATGTCGTTGTAGTAGAAGGCGGCCACGATCGTGACGATGACGATGGCCAGCATCGCCTTCGCGAGCCGGTTCCGAAGCTCACGAAGGTGCTCCGCGAGGGGCATCCGCCCCTCGGGATCCTTCTCCTTGTTGCGGGCAGACTTGAGCAACCCACGTTCCCATCTCGTGCGGCGGGCCGGAGGTCACCGGCCCTGCGTCAGCGCTTGGTCGTGTCCGTCGGCTCGCTGACCGGGCGCGAGCTGGTCACGTCGCCGGGGGCGGCCTGGATGGTGCGCTGCGCGGGGGGCTGCTCGTCGGTGTTCGGCGGGCCGGCCGGGGTGGGCGTGCTGCCCTCGTCCTTCATCGCCTTGGCCTCGCTCTTGAGGATGCGCGCGGACTTGCCGAGGGAGCGAGCCATGTCCGGAAGCTTCTTCGCGCCGAACAGCAGGATGATGACGACGAGGATGAGAATGATCTCGGGAGCTCCGAGCCTTCCGAACATAAGTCTTTACCTTCTCACCGAGGCTGCATGGTCGGGGTGCTGTCCGATCGGCCGGACATCTGTCCGATCGTCGTGTTGACAGCGATCGTAACGCTCAGGGGTAAACGCGGGGCAATCCCTGTGCGTACTCCCAGTTCGCGACTCGCGCCTCGTTCTCCGGGCCGCGACCAGCAGCGTACCTGCCGTTGCCGGAAAGGTGACAGGGCGAAAGCCACTCAAAGCGCAACGCGCTCACGACTCACAGGGCATCCACAGAGCTCGCCGTACTCACGGTTGCCCGCTCCAGATCCTCCGCGGCCCTGCTGATGCGGCGCGCGGAGTCGGAAACCTGTCGGCCCAGACGCTCCGCCTCCAGAAAGACACGGACGGCGAGCACGCCGAGTACGGCGATTCCCACGAATCCCACAGCGATCGCAAACATCGGCCAGAACATGACGTCGACCCTAGAGGGTGGAGTGCAGGCGCAGGGTCCGCACCCCGCCGCCGGTGAGCAGTTCGACAATGCGCTCACCCGCGGGCTTGCGGACGGCGGAGCCGCACTCGGGGCAGGTGAAGGAGTAGAAGGTGGTGCGGCTGCTGCCGCCGATCGCCAGCCGCAGGGCGCTCGCCGTGAGCTCGAACCCGGCCCGGCAGTCGGGGCAGGCGGCCTTGAACATCACATCGACCACCCTTCTCATCCCGGCGAAGGCCGTCACGACCGACATCTCCGGGGCACCCGACGGCGCTCCGGCCCTCCCGGACGTGCCGGTCCGCTCCGGCGCACCGGACATCCCAGACATCGACGACGTGCTCAAAGGCCCTGCTCCTGCCTGTCGTACGGCCCGTCCTGATCCCCGTGCAGCCCGTCGAGCCCGTCGTAGGCGGCGAGCGCCTCGCGAGCCGCCTGCCGCGCGCTGTCCGCGAGGTCCTGCGGCGACACGATCCGGCCGTCACCGCCGAGGCGCAGCGCCAGCCGTCGCAGCGAGGCGGGATCGGGGGTCCGCAGAGTGATACGCAGGCCGCCGTCCGGCAGCTCATCCGCGCTGTCGTGCGGGTAGTACTCGGCGACCCAGCGGCCGCCCGGCCCGACCTCGACGACGACCTCGGGATCCTCGGCGGCGGGCTGCACCAGCCCCTCGGAGAGGTCCCGCAGCTCGACCTCGGGCGGCGCGGACGGCTCGTCCAGGATGCGGATCTCGGCGACCCGGTCCAGCCGGAAGGTGCGGCGCGCCTCGGAGCGGCGGCACCAGGCCTCCACGTACGTGTGCCCGACGCTGACCAGGCGGATCGGGTCGATCTCGCGCTCGGTCAGCTCGTCCCGCGAGGGCGAGTAGTAACGGATCCACAGTCGGCGCCGCTCGGAGATCGCCCGGTCGACGTCCGCGAAGACCCCGCCCTCGGACTCGAAGGTCACCGAGAGCCGGGAGCTGGCTCCCGCCGCCTCGCCCGAGGCGGCCTCCACCTTGGCGGTGGCGCGCAGCAGCGCCTGCCGGTCGCCCTCGCGAAGGCCGGGCAGCGTGGACACGGCACGGGCTGCCACCAGCAGCGCGGTCGCCTCGTCGGCGGCGATGCGCAGGGGCTCCGCGACATCGTCCGGGTTGTGCCACCAGATCCGGTCGCCGTCGGTGTCGATATCGAGCAGATCACCGCCGCGGAAGCTGGTGCCGCACAGCGGCAGCACGTCGAGATCGGAGATCAGCTCGTCCTCGGTGATCCCGAAGGCCCGGGCGACGTCGCCGACGCGCGCGCCGGGGCGCTCACGGAGATAGGTCACCAGGGAGAGCATCCGCCGGGTCTGGTCGATCGCGTTCGTGGGCCTGGCCGGTTTTCCTACCACTTTCTTACGTTCCCCCTCAGCCCTTGGCCACGGCGCGCAGCCGGTCCACGACGTCGGCCCGCAGCTCCGCGGGCTCCAGGACCACCACGTCGGGCCCGAACTCGACGAGCCAGGCGTCCAGGCCGTGCCCGTACGGAATCTCCAACTCGTCCCAGCCGTCGCCCAGTTCCCGTACGGAGACGGCCTTGGCCCGCAGGGGGTAGCCCGAGCCGGAGCGCAGCCGGATCAGCGCGGAGCGGTCGGCGATCTCCCCGGCCCAGCCGGCGACGGTCTCGCGCACGGTGACGACGTCGGGCACCTCGGCCGTGTAGCGCCCCGCGCGGGCGCGGACCTTGCCGGTGATCCGGGAGAGCCTGAAGACACGCTCGGCGCCGCGGTCGCGGTCCCAGCCCGCCAGATACCAGTGGCCGCGCCAGCACTCCAGGGCCCACGGCTCGATGTGCCGGGTCTCGGGGTGCGCGGCGGTGGCCTTGCGGTAGTCGAAGACGACGGGGCGGCGGTCGCGGCAGGCGAGCATCAGCGGCTCGAAGGCCGCCTCGTGGACGGGGATGTGCGGCTCCAGGGCGCCATGGGCCTCGTACGGGTCCACGTCCTCGGGCAGGCCCGCCGCCCGCAGCTTCTGCAGGGCACCGCTCGCCGCGCCGGCGAGGCGAGCCTGCTGCCAGACCTTGGCGGCGAGACCGAGGGCGGCGGCCTCCTCGGCGTCGAGCGTGATGGGTGGCAGCCGGTTGCTGTCGCGGCGGGCGAGATAGCCGACCTCGCCGTCGAGGTTCTCCACCGTCTCGATGACCAGGCCGAGTTCGCGCAGATCGTCCTTGTCACGCTCGAACATCCTGTTGAAGGAGTCGTCCGAGCCCGCTTCCAGATAGGCCTCGATGGACTCGCGCAACTCGCGCTTGCTGAGCGGCCGCCGTGTCCCGAGCAGACACAGCGCCAGGTTCATCAGCCGCTCGGCCTTGGCAATGGCCATCGATGCCCTTCCCTATGGTGCTTCCGACCGATGACCGTACCGCTCCGGAGTGTCGCGGCAAAAGCCGAGGGCCCATGCCCGGACAGGCATGGGCCCCAGGTGATCGAGTCCGGTCAGACCCTGATCACACGGCGTGTGAGGATCGGACCGAAGTCCGGCCCTCGTGATGATCGGACCGGAACCTGATCGCGGCGAGGATCAGACCGAAACCAGGTCGCAGACGAAGATCAGCGTCTCGCCGGGGGCGATACGGCCGCCGGCGCCGCGGTCGCCGTACGCGAGGTGCGCCGGGATGATCAGCTGGCGGCGGCCGCCGACCTTCATGCCCTGCACGCCCTGGTCCCAGCCGCTGATGACCTGGCCGACGCCGAGCTGGAACTCGAGCGGGGTGCCGCGGTTCCAGGAGGCGTCGAACTCCTCGCCGGTGGAGAAGGCCACGCCCACGTAGTGGACCTTGACGAAGTCGCCGGCCTTGGCGACCGGGCCGTCGCCCTCCCAGATGTCCTTGATCTCGAGGTCCGCCGGGGGCTCGCCGCCCGGGAAGTCGATCTCGGGCTTCTCGATGCTCACTTCATTACTCCTTGTTGCACGGCCTGCGTCCCGGACAGTCTCACAGACTCTGTGGTCAGACCGTGCCGAGGATATCGACCACGAAGACGAGAGTGTTCTTGGCCAGCTCGCTGCTGGGGCTGGCGCCGTAGCCGAGGGAGGGCGGGATCACCAGCAGGACGCGGTCGCCCACGTTCTTGCCGACGAGGCCCTTGTCCCAGCCGGCCACCACGGAGCCGGTGCCGATCTGGAAGGCGGTGGCGCCACCGTGGTCCCAGGAGGAGTCGAACTTCTTGCCGTCCTCCCACTTCACCCCTGTGTACTGGGCGATGAGGCCCTGGCCGGCCTCCACCTTCTTGCCGGTGCCCTTGATCAGCACCTGCTCCTTGAGGTCCTTGGGCGCCTTGGTGTCCTTGGGGATGGTGATGGTCGCCGCCTTCGGCGCGGGGGCCGACACCGTGGGCATGCCCGGCTCGGGTGCCGCCTGCGTCCCCTTGACATAGGCCTTGGCGTCGACACCGGCGGAGCCGACCGCGTCGACCACCCAGATCAGCACATCCTTGGCGGTGATGCCGGAGGAGGTGTTCAGCCCCGCGCCGATCAGGTCGCCGGCGGTGCCCTGCACCAGGATCCGGCTGCCCGTCTTCTGCCCCTTCACGGCGTCCAGGACCTTGGCGGGCAGCTGCTGGCTCTGCTTGCCGATCTGGTCGACGGACTGCTGCCGCGGGGTACTGGAGCCGGTGGTCGCCGAGGCCCAGGTGCCACCCAGCGCCTGACTGCTCCCCCACTTCTCGACGGTCCAGTCGAGCCGGACGAAGTCGGAGGCCTTGATCACGGCGCCGCTGCCCGTCGAGACCGTCTTGACCACGGTCTTGTCGGACGGCTTCCCGCTCTTGGGCACGGAGATCTCGGGCTTGGCCCCGAACTCCCCCTTGACCTGAGCGACGCCCGCTGACGCCTCGCTGTCACTCTTGTTGTCCGATCCGCACGCGGCGGTGAACAACAGGGCGGGAACGGCCAGCAGCGCGACGGCACGTCGTTTCACGTTGTAGTTCATCAGTCCAACTGGGAGTCGGGGGTGGGGGGCAATGGCCGCCACTCTACGACCTACTTGCACCCCGTACGGTCTGACGCGAGACACGCCGTCGCCCGGACCGGTGACCGGTCCGGGCGACTGTCAGCCCTGAGCGACCCGCGGACGGTCCGTCAGGAGGCCGTCTTCACGGACAGCGGGCGGAGCTTTCGAAGGAACTCCGTCCGGTTCATCCGGTCGGCGGGCCCTCCGTCGTACGCACCGCGCGCGTAAGTGGCGTCCACGACCGTGTCACCGGTTTCCCGGTAGAGGAAGTTGGGCGTGATGGCCGGTCCGCTCTCCGAGTCCACGGCCGTGTACTCGCTGCCGAAGACGACCAGCGAAGTGCCCTTCGTGAACGTCTTCTTGGCCGGGGCTTCCTCGATCGCGTACCGGACTCCGTCGGCGGTGCCGCCCATGGACCGTACGACGACCTCGGCGCCCTTCTTCAGCGCGCCCTTGTGGACCGTGTCGACCCTGACGACGACGGGCGTGTACACGACCTCGAACTTCGTTCCGTCGTCGAGCACGTCCGTGGCGTGCACATCGGGACGCCGGTCCACGACCGTGCCCTCGAAGACGTTCTCGTTCATCGGGAACGCGATCGCGGCCGCGGGGCTGCTGTCGACGGCGTACGGGTGCCCCTCGATGACGCGCACGGCCTTGGTGCCGGACTTCTTCGCCGTGCCCTCGTGCCCCCCGCCGGTGGACCCGGCGCACGCCGAGGCGCCGAGGGCGAGCAGGGCGAGAGCGGCCGAGGCACGCACCAGGGCGCGCGGCCTCACTGTGCGAACTGCACTCATTTCTGCTTCCCCCGTCAGTAGATGGCCCGGACGCCGGCTATGTCGTCGCTGTTCAGAGCGCGCCGGGTCCCCGTGTTGATGGTCGTCATGACCGACCCCTTCTCCGCGGCCGTGTACGCCGACCCGTCCGTGCAGGGGCCGGGCCACGGGTGGGCGAGGCCGGTGAAGTGACCGACTTCGTGCACGACGACCGTCTGGACGTCCGCCTTGCCCTGGCCGATGTTCTGACTGGCGTTCACCCAGGTGAAGCGGTTGGACAGGTGCAGCGTTCCGCCGTTGTGCGTGCGTCCCGACACCTGAGTGGCGGCGTACCCCGGCGCGTTGCCCATGAGGCTGGTGTAGCTGTAGGAGGCGCGGAAGGCGTAGATCTGCCAGCCGCCGGTGTACACGGGCGAGTTGTACCGCAGCGCGGAGCTGCTGCGGTTCCACTGCTTCAGGCCGCCGTTGAGGCCGTTCCGCAGCCCGCTGGGGAACGTGGTGTTGGCGCCGATGGTCTTCGCGCTGGAGGTGCTGTTCCACTTCGTCATGCCACTGCGGCAGTACGCCGCTGCGGGTGAAGCGGACACTCCGACCAGTGCGGTCGCGATCACGGTTCCCGCTGTGGCGAGAACGAGCGCCGCGCGTCCGTTTGTCTTGACAGAGCGCAAAATGAGCCCCCGTATGTGTGGTTGCTGCGAACGCGGAATGTCCCCCGGACAGGGGAATCCGCAGCGATATCGGCGATTTGGTCATGGTCATGCCGATGGGCCGAAGCTAACAGCAGACAAAGGAGACGGACCAGGGATATCTCGCCCGGACGGCACGTCAGAGGTGAGCCCGACCGACCTGGATTCCGGCGCGTCGCACAGGGCTGTTCGATCTCGCGTGATAGAGGGCCCACCGTGAACGGCGACCACTTCGTGGCGATTTGCTATGACGGACAGCCCTGAACACCCACAGGAAGGGATGATTCCACCCAGACCGCCCTACGCGGGGAATCGTGACATCTCTCTCACGGCCACGCACACACCGTGGGCAACAACCGGCGCCGTAGCACCAAAGATGCCCGATGCCCGGAGGTGGTCACCTCCGGGCATCGGGCATCCGGATCCGGTTCGGCACGCGAGCGGGCCGGAGCCGGCTCACATTCCGGCGATCAGCTTCTCCACCCGGTCGTCGACGGAACGGAACGGGTCCTTGCACAACACGGTGCGCTGCGCCTGGTCGTTCAGCTTCAGATGGACCCAGTCGACGGTGAAGTCACGGCGCTGTTCCTGCGCGCGCCGGATGAAGTCACCGCGCAGCCGCGCCCGGGTGGTCTGGGGCGGCACGGACTTGCCCTCGAAGATCTTCAGGTCGTTGCAGATCCGGGCGGCCTGCCCCTTCCTCTCCAACAGGTAGTACAGGCCACGGCGACGGTGGATGTCGTGGTAGGCGAGGTCTATCTGCGCGACCCGCGGGTGCGACATCGTCATGTTGTGCTTGGCGCGGTACCGCTCGATGAGCTTGTACTTCATCACCCAGTCGATCTCGGTGCCGATCCGGTCGAGGTCCTCGGCCTCGATCGCGTCGAGCGTGCGGCCCCACAGCTCGAGGACCTGCTCGACGGTGCCGGTGCGGATGCCGCGGCGCTCGCAGAAGTCCACGGCCTTCTCGTAGTACTCGCGCTGCACTTCGAGGGCGGAGGCCTCACGGCCGCTGGCCAGGCGCACCTTGCGGCGGCCCGTGATGTCGTGGCTGACCTCGCGGATCGCCCGGATCGGGTTCTCCAGGGTGAGGTCGCGCATGACCGTGCCCGCCTCGATCATGCGCAGTACGAGATCGGTGGCGCCGACCTTGAGGAGCATGGTCGTCTCGGACATGTTCGAGTCGCCGACGATGACGTGCAGCCGGCGATAGCGCTCGGCGTCGGCATGCGGCTCGTCCCGTGTGTTGATGATGGGCCGGGAGCGGGTCGTCGCGGAGCTGACGCCCTCCCAGATGTGCTCGGCGCGCTGGCTGACGCAGTACACGGCGCCGCGCGGAGTCTGCAGCACCTTGCCGGCACCGCACAGGAGCTGCCTGGTGACGAGGAATGGAATGAGGATGTCCGCGAGTCGGGAGAACTCCCCGTGCCGGGCCACCAGATAGTTCTCGTGGCACCCGTAGGAGTTGCCCGCCGAGTCGGTGTTGTTCTTGAACAGGTAGACGTCGCCCGCGATTCCTTCCTCGTGCAGGCGTCGTTCGGCGTCCACCAGGAGTCCTTCGAGAATGCGCTCGCCGGCCTTGTCGTGGGTGACGAGTTCCGTCACGTTGTCACATTCGGGTGTCGCGTATTCCGGATGTGATCCCACGTCGAGATAGAGGCGGGCACCGTTTCGCAGAAAGACATTGCTGCTGCGGCCCCATGACACGACACGGCGGAAGAGGTACCGCGCCACCTCGTCGGGAGACAGGCGACGCTGTCCCCTGAACGTACACGTGACGCCGTACTCGTTCTCCAGCCCGAAAATGCGGCGGTCCATGACTGAACATTACGCCCGATCCCCTGAGCTGAAACGGGGTTCGACGGCACGGTTTGGATCATTTTCCGATGAGACCGCAACCACCGCACCCTTCCCGGTAGCTGCGAGGACCCGCCCCGTGGCCAGCAGAACCACCAGCGCGGCGGCGCCCGCGGCCCCCGGCACGGCGAAGCCCCAGACAGCCCCGCCCCACTCGACTACGGGGCCCGCGAGGCCGGTTCCGACGGACGCTCCCACGGTGAACGTCGTCACAAGCCAGGAGAACGCCTCGGTGACGGTGCCGCGCGGCGCGTGCCGGTCGACGAGGACGAAGGCACAGGCGATGCACGGGGCCAGGAAGACTCCTGCGAGCGTGGTGAGTGCCGTCATGGCCACCGGGCCGGGCACCAGCGTGAGCGGCACGTAACAGACCGCCAGAAGCGCGACGAGCATCCGCAGTCGCCGCTCGGGCGTGCCGCCCCACTGCCGCATGCCGTACACGGTGCCTCCGACGAGCGCGCCGAGACCGATGCCCGCCATCAGCCAGCCGTACACCGCGTCCCCGCCGTGACCGTCGGCGTACGACACCGCGGCGACCGTGATGGAGCCCAGCGCGATCCCCACGAACAGGAACGCCCCGAGCAGGGCCAGCAGCCCGGCCGAGCGCAGCGCGCCGAGCCAGTGGGCCTCGCGCGGGGCCGAGCGCCACGCGCGCGAGGGCGGCGAAAGGACCACGGAGAGGGCGCCGAGGACACCGATGACGTTCAGGACGAGCAGCGCGGCCTGCGCGGACCAGAGCGACACGCACAGCGTCACGAGCAGCGGCCCGACCGTGAACATGACTTCCTGTGCCACCGCGTCCATGGCGTACGCGGTGTGCACCTGGTCCTCATTGCGGAGCACGGAGGGCCACAGCGCACGCAGGCCGCCCTCCAGGGGCGGGGTGAAGAGCCCGGCCACGGCCATCGACACGTACGCCGGCGGCAGCGGGTCCGTGCCCGCGAAGGCGAAGAGGCTCATCCCGAGGGCCGAGACGAGCGCGGCCGGCAGTTGGACGCGCGGCTGCCCGTAGAGGTCCACGAGCCGCCCGAGCAGCGGCTGACCCACGGCGTTGGCCACCCCGTAGACGGCGGCCAGCGCGCCGGCCAGGCTGTACGTGCCGCCCTCCGCGCGGATGAAGAGCACGACGGCGATGGCGGCGGTGGCGTTGGGCAGCCGCCCTGTGAGCGTGCCGACGAGCAGCCGTGCGGCATGCCTCGTCCTGAGGATCTCCAGGTATCCCTCAGCCATGTCCGCCTTCTCTCCGAAGCACCCCGGCCGACGAAGCGCCCCAGTCGATCCAGTGAACTCAAGTTTTACGTATAACTACCCGTGTCATACGTACCATGTGCGCTGTCCGGGAGTCCAGACGAGGGAGCAGGTCGACGGTGGCACGAGGTAGCACGCGCCCTACGAGCCGGGACGTCGCCCAGGCCGCCGGAGTGTCCCAGGCCGCCGTCTCACTGGTGCTCGGCGAGAAGTGGCGCGGCCGGGTCTCCGAGGCCACGGCGGAGCGCGTCCGGGAGGCCGCCCAGGAACTCGGCTACCGCCCGAACCTGGCCGCCCGCAACCTCCGCCTGGGCCGCACCCGTACGGTCCTGCTGGTGGTCCCCGCGCTCACCACGGAGTTCTTCGCGGGTGTCTACACCGGCGCGGCCCGCGTCGCCGCCGAGCACGGCTTCGGCGTGGTCCTGTACCCGTCCCCCGAGGGCATCGGCCCCGCCCGCAACCCATTCGGCTCGGCGGCAGCCGCCCTCGACGGCGTGATCGCTTCCTCCATGGCGGCCGACGCCCTCACGGCGATCCGCGGCGACCAGCTCCCGCTGGTCATGCTCGACAGCGACCCGGAGGGCAGCCTGGGCGCGGCGACGGTCAATCTCGACATCAGGGACGGCGTCCGGCAGGTCGCCGAACACCTCCTCGCTCTGGGGCACCGGCGCTTCCTGCATCTGGCGGCCGACATCGCCTCCTGGACCTTCGAGGTACGGGCCCGCGAACTCGCCACCCGCATCGCCCAGGTCCCGGGCACAGACCTCCGCACCACCCGCGCCCCCATCTCCATCGACGACGCCCTCGCCGCCGCGGCGGCCGCCCTGTCCGCCCCCGGGCCCCGCCCCACCGCCGTGGTCTGCGACGACGACAAGCTCGCCGCCGGCGCCTACAAGGCGGCCCGCCGCCTGGGCCTGCACATCCCCGACGACATCTCCATCACCGGCCTGGACGACCTGGCCCTGGCCCGAGCAATCGACCCCGAACTGACCACCGTCCGCCTCGACGCCGAGCTCTTCGGCGAACGCGGCATGCAAGCCCTCCTGGCCGTCCTGGACGCCCGCACGCCCCCACAGGGCGACATCCCGGTCGAACTGGTCGTACGAGGCTCCACAGCCCCACCCCGCCCCCCTCGGCGCCGCGACTAGCCGGCCCACCGCATCCGCACCTGGCGCCGATGCCGGCCCGGAAGGGTTTTCGCCCCCTCCCGCCACTACCTGGGGGCTGCCGCCCCGAGACCCCCGCATCGGCCTGAACGGCCTCCGCCCTACCAACCGCCGGACGGGCTGGCTGGCGCCGAGCGGTTCCGGCGCCGACCGTAGGCCCCGAGCTCAGCCCCGGCCTTCCGGCCTGCCGATCCGTTCGGATGCGGGCCGATGTACCGGCGCGGCCCCGGCCGACCACGGCGACACACGCACCCACTCACCGACCGGCAGGCGCCCCCGCCTCGCAGAGCCGCACCGAAACGTCACGCGCGCCCCGGCCGATCCAAGGCCGGGGCGCGCGATGGGCAAGCACAACGCCGAGGTCACTCCTCGTCGTCGGAGTCCTCGGCCTCCGTGGCGGTTTCCGCGCCACCCGCCTCCAGCAGGCGGTCCAGCTGACGCCCCACAATCCGCTTGAACTTCCGCTGCTGCGGCCGCGTCCGGTCCAGCACCGCAACCTCCAGGCGCTCTGCGGGAATCTCCCGCTCGCCGCCGTTCGGCTCCCGCGACAGCGACTGCACGGCCAGCTTCAGCGCCTCCGCGAGCGACATCCCGTCCTGGTGCCGCTGATCCAGATAGCTGCTGATCTGCTCGGCATTGCCACCGACCGCAACCGAACCGTGCTCATCCACGATCGACCCGTCATGCGGCAGCCGGTAGATCTGGTCACCCTCGGGGGTCTCCCCCACCTCGGCGACAACCAGTTCCACCTCGTACGGCTTCTCGGCCGCCGAGGAGAAAATCGTGCCCAGAGTCTGGGCGTACACATTGGCCAGACCCCGAGCGGTCACGTCATCACGGTCATAGGTGTAACCACGGAGATCGGCGTAACGCACACCACCGATCCGCAGGTTTTCGTACTCGTTGTATTTACCGGCGGCCGCAAAGCCGATCCGGTCATAGATCTCGCTGAACTTGTGCAGCGCACGGGACGGGTTCTCGCCGACGAACACGATGCCGTCGGCATACTGCAGCACGACCAGGCTGCGGCCGCGGGCGATGCCCTTGCGGGCGTACTCGGCCCGATCGGCCATGGCCTGCTGGGGTGAGACATAGAACGGCGTCGACACCGGTTATCCGTCCCTTTCTGTCGAAGTCACTGGATCACCTTGGTAAAGAGCCGGACTCAGAGCAGCGCGGCCCGCGGGCCGTCGGGCTGCTCAAGGCGCCGCTCCAGGATCGAGCGGGCGATCTCGGAGGACTCCTCGTCGGTGAGACGACGGAATCCCTCTTCGGTGATCACGGTGACGATCGGGTAGATCCGGCGGGCGACATCGGGGCCACCGGTCGCCGAGTCGTCGTCGGCCGCGTCGTACAGCGCCTGGACGACGAGGGTCGTGGCCTGCTGTTCGGTCAGGTCATTGCTGTAGAGCTTCTTCATCGCGCCGCGCGCGAAGAGCGAGCCGGAGCCCGTGGCGGCGAAGCCGTGCTCCTCGGAGCGGCCACCGGTGACGTCGTAGGAGAAGATGCGGCCCTTGCCGCGGTCCACGTCGAACCCGGCGAAGAGCGGGACCACGGCGAGGCCCTGCATGGCCATGCCGAGGTTGGAACGGATCATCGTGGAGAGGCGGTTCGCCTTGCCCTCCAGGGAGAGCGTGTCGCCCTCCACCTTCTCGAAGTGCTCCAGCTCCAGCTGGAACAGCTTCACCATCTCGACGGCCAGGCCCGCCGTACCCGCGATGCCCACCGCCGAGTACTCGTCGGCCGGGAAGACCTTCTCGATGTCGCGCTGCGCGATGACATTCCCCATGGTGGCCCGCCGGTCGCCGGCGAGTACCACGCCACCGGGGAACGTGACGGCGACGATGGTCGTGCCGTGCGGGGCCTCGATCACGCCCTGGACGGGCGGCAGCTGCCGCTTGCCCGGGAGCATTTCCGGCTGGTGCTCGGCCAGGAAGTCCATGAACGAGGACGAGCCGGGCGTCAGGAAGGCAGCCGGCAGACGCCCGGTGCTACGAGGGTTGGCTTCCACGCGATTCCTTCCACGTAGGCTGCGGCCCGCCGTGGACGGCCGAGCCGATCATCAAATCTGTGCACGGACCATACCCGCGCGAACGCCGGTCATCCGTCCCGGCGCCGACCAGCTGGATCGGGTCGGCTCCGGGACGGACAACTGGCGTTACTCGCCGCCCTTTTGGACGAAGGAACGCACGAAGTCCTCGGCGTTCTCCTCGAGGACGTCGTCGATCTCGTCCAGCACGGAGTCGACGTCGTCCGACAGCTTCTCCTGGCGCTCCTTGAGGTCCTCGGATGCCTGCGCGTCCTGCGTCTGCTCCTCGACCTCCTCGGTGGAACGCGTTGCCTTCTGCTGTCCGCCGCCGGTGTCCTTGGTCGCCATAACCCTCACCCCGCTCGGTTCGACGTTCTTGATCAGACCCTACAAGCAGGGTCCGACATCGGCCCCGCAGTTGCTACAACGTCCGGGGGCCACCTCGATGATTCCCGGACGTCGCCTGTTTCCACCCCGACCGGCCCGTGCGCTCCCCGGGCCGCTCAGCCGCCCGACAACACCCTGACCAGGTCCTCGGCCGTACGGCAGCGGTCGAGGAGCTCCTTGACGTGATTACGCGTTCCGCGAAGCGGCTCGAGGGTTGGGACGCGCTGGAGCGAGTCCCGGCCGGGCAGATCGAAGATCACCGAATCCCAGGAGGCCGCCGCCACGTCGTCCGCGTACTGCTCCAGACAGCGCCCGCGGAAGTACGCGCGGGTGTCCTCCGGCGGCTTGGTGCGGGCGCGGTCGACGTCCGCCTCGGACAGGAGGCGCTTCATCTTGCCGCGCGCCGCCAGACGGTTGTAGAGGCCCTTCTCGGCCCGTACGTCGGCGTACTGGAGGTCGACCAGGTGCAGCCGGGCGGCGTCCCAGTCGAGGCTGTCACGACGCCGGTAGCCCTCCATGAGCTCCCGCTTGGCGACCCAGTCCAGCTCTCCGGAGAGGCTCATCGGATCGTTCTCCAGGCGGTTCAGGGTGTCCTCCCAACGCAGCAGGACGTCCTTGGTCTGCTCGTCGGCGTCGGCCCCGAACCGTTCCTCCACGTACTTGCGCGAGAGCTCGAAGTACTCCATCTGCAGTTGTACGGCCGTCAGGGTGCGTCCACTACGGAGCGTGACGAGCCGCTTCAGTGTGGGGTCGTGAGAGACCTGGTGCAGGGTGCGTACGGGCTGGTCGACGGCCAGGTCGACAGCGATGAAGCCGTCCTCGATCATGGACAGGACCAGCGCCGTGGTGCCCAGCTTCAGATAGGTCGAGATCTCGGAGAGGTTCGCGTCGCCGATGATCACGTGCAGCCGGCGGTACTTCTCGGCGTCCGCGTGCGGCTCGTCACGCGTGTTGATGATCGGGCGCTTCAGGGTGGTCTCCAGACCCACCTCGACCTCGAAGTAGTCAGCTCGCTGACTGAGCTGGAAGCCGTGCTCGTGCCCGTCCTGACCGATACCGACGCGGCCCGCTCCGGTGACGACCTGGCGTGAGACGAAGAACGGAGTGAGGTGGCGCACGATGTCCGAGAAGGGGGTTTCCCGCTTCATCAGGTAGTTCTCGTGTGTGCCGTACGAGGCGCCCTTGTTGTCGGTGTTGTTCTTGTAGAGGTGGATCGGCTGGGCGCCGGGGAGCTGGGCAGCGCGCTCCGCGGCCTCCGCCATGATGCGCTCGCCGGCCTTGTCCCACAGGACGGCATCCCACGGGTTGGTGACCTCCGGGGCGCTGTACTCCGGGTGTGCGTGGTCGACGTACAGTCGTGCGCCGTTGGTGAGGATGACATTGGCGAGGCCGATGTCCTCGTCGGTGAGCTGGCTGGCGTCGGCGGCCTCGCGGGCGAGGTCGAAGCCTCGCGCGTCCCGCAGCGGGTTCTCCTCCTCGAAGTCCCAGCGGGCGCGGCGCGCCCGGTGCATCGCCGCCGCGTACGCGTTGACGATCTGGGACGAGGTGAGCATGGCATTGGCGTTGGGGTGACCGGGGACGGAGATCCCGTACTCCGTCTCGATGCCCATTACTCGCCGTACGGTCATGCGGCCCTCCTTGCCCGGCGGCGCCCTCGGTCGGGGACGCTGCTCAAGTACCGCTGGTGCTCCGGTGCGTGTGCGGTGCCCGTCCCCGCAACGCGCGACTCGGCGGTACGAAAGAGCCTAGAACGCCTTTGCGCTGGTGGGGAGATCATTTGCGTCATTGCTCTGCTCCAGCCGTGACCCGGAAAACAGTCGGCTGCGGGCACCCGGTGAGGGCACCCGCAGCCGCCCTGTCTTTTACAGGTACTGACCGGTGTTCGCCACCGTGTCGATGGAGCGTCCGGTGTCCGCACCCTGCTTTCCGGTCACCAGGGTACGGATGTACACGATCCGTTCGCCCTTCTTGCCGGAGATGCGGGCCCAGTCGTCCGGGTTGGTGGTGTTCGGCAGGTCCTCGTTCTCCTTGAACTCGTCCACGCAGGCCTGGAGGAGGTGGGAGACCCGAAGGCCCTTCTGGTTCTGTTCGAGGAAGGCCTTGATGGCCATCTTCTTGGCGCGGCCGACGATGTTCTCGATCATGGCGCCGGAGTTGAAGTCCTTGAAGTACAGGACTTCCTTGTCGCCATTGGCGTACGTGACCTCGAGGAAGCGGTTCTCCTCGGACTCGGCGTACATCTGCTCCACGGCGGTCTGGATCATGCCGTGGACCGTCGCCGACCGGTCGCCGCTGTGCTCGCCGAGGTCGTCGGCGTGCAGCGGGAGGCGCTCGGTGAGGTACTTCTGGAAGATGTCCTTGGCCGCCTCGGCGTCCGGGCGCTCGATCTTGATCTTCACATCGAGGCGTCCGGGGCGCAGGATCGCGGGGTCGATCATGTCCTCACGGTTCGAGGCGCCGATCACGACCACGTTCTCCAGGCCCTCCACGCCGTCGATCTCGGCGAGCAGCTGGGGGACGATGGTGTTCTCCACGTCCGAGCTGACGCCCGACCCACGGGTGCGGAACAGGGACTCCATCTCGTCGAAGAAGACGATGACGGGGGTGCCCTCGCTGGCCTTCTCACGCGCACGCTGGAAGACCAGGCGGATCTGCCGCTCGGTCTCGCCGACGTACTTGTTCAGGAGCTCGGGGCCCTTGATGTTGAGGAAGAAGCTCTTGCCCGTGGCCTGCCCGGTGACCTCGGCGACCTTCTTGGCCAGCGAGTTGGCGACGGCCTTGGCGATGAGCGTCTTTCCGCATCCGGGCGGCCCGTACAGCAGCACACCCTTGGGCGGGCGCAGTTCGTGCTCCTTGAAGAGGTCGGGGTAGAGGTAAGGGAGCTCGACCGCGTCGCGGATCATCTCGATCTGGTTTCCCAGGCCGCCGATCTGCTCGTAGCCGATGTCCGGGACCTCTTCGAGGACGAGCTCCTCGACCTCGCTCTTCGGAACAACTTCATAGACATAGCCGGAACGGGGTTCGAGAAGCAGGGCGTCGCCGGGGCGGATGGTGACGTCCAGCAGCGGCTCGGCGAGCCGTACCACCCGTTCCTCGTCGGTGTGCCCCACCACGAGGGCGCGCTCGCCGTCCTCGAGGATCTCCTTGAGGGTGACGATGTCGCCGACGCTCTCGTACTCCATGGCCTCGACCACATTGAGGGCTTCGTTGAGCATCACTTCCTGGCCACGCCTGAGCTCCTCGAGCTCCACGCTGGGGCTGACGTTCACCCGGAGCTTGCGGCCCCCGGTGAAGATGTCCGCCGTGCCGTCCTCGTTCACTGTGAGGAAGACACCGAAGCCTGCCGGCGGCTGTGCGAGCCGGTCGACCTCTTCCTTGAGGGCCACGATCTGGTCGCGGGCCTCACGGAGCGTGTTGGCGAGCCGCTCGTTCTGTGCGGATACGCCGGCCAGGTTGGTCTGCAGCTCGACGATCCGCTCTTCGAGAATCCTCGTGTGACGCGGAGAGTCGGCGAGCTTGCGTCGCAGGACGGCGATCTCCTGCTCAAGGTAGGCAATCTGCCCGGCGGGGTCATCGGACCCTCGTCCCGGGCGGATGCCGCGGTTCATGTCGTCGTCGTGGGCTGCCACGGTCCTCACCTCCTCCAAGGGGAGCTGGACGCTTCCAGACCCTACCTGGGTGGGTGTCGATTGAAACCCCTAGATCACAAAGACTGTCGAGGTGTGTCCGATCTTCACCCTTGCGCTCTCCCTCACGCCAGGGGAATACCCACCGAACATGATTGGGAAGCCGACGGAGGTAGGGTCGAAGTGTTCAACACCCGCCAGAGCTGGCCCGATTCCCCAGTCTTCGGATCGCTCGGCGCAGGAAACGGCAGGAGAAATGACCGTGCAGCAGGAGGCCGCAGTCGACGGCGAGGCACTCGAGGTCTGGATCGATCAGGATCTCTGTACCGGCGACGGGATCTGCGCTCAGTATGCGCCTGAGGTCTTTGAGCTGGACATCGACGGTCTGGCCTATGTGAAGAGCCCCGACGACGAGCTTTTGCAGGCCCCGGGCGCCACAACGCCCGTACCGCTGCCGCTTCTGCGCGATGTGACGGACTCGGCGAAGGAATGCCCGGGCGACTGTATCCACGTACGTCGGGTTTCGGACAAGGTCGAGATCTACGGCCCTGACGCGGAGTGACTCGCGAGGTACTCCGCGTCACCGACTGTCTGCTTCCTCACACCCTCCGCTGCGCGGAGGGTTTTCCTATGGTCCGGACGTCCGAAGGTGTGCTCACACACTCCGTGCTTCGGAGGGTGTCGAGCGGACGAACACGTCGCCCTTCCACTGCCACTTGGCGCGGTCCTTCACGTCCGGGCAGCAACTCGGCACGTCGGACGAGGAGTAGCCGAGCAGCGTGGCGGTGACGACTCCGTCGCGCAGCGCGAAGTCGGTGACGCTCAGGCGGTCCTTGGGATCGACCAGAGTCGCGACGACGCGGGGTTTCTTCGCGCCGTCGGCCTGGGTCAGGACGTAGACGCCGTTGGGCGGGGTGCCCGAGCCCGCGTCGCAGCGGACGACGGCCACGGTCTCCGGGCGGCCGTCGCCGTCGAGGTCTCCGGACGCCTTCTTCTGTACGAGGACCTTGGTGGGCCCGCACTCGATCGGGAAGTCGACACCGGCGGGGTCGGGCGCCGCGACGGCCGCCACCGATTTCGCCTCGGGGCCGGGCTGGGCCGCCCGCGCCGGGTCGGGCTGCAGGACGGAGGACAGCGCGACGACTCCGGCGATGGCGGTGGCCGTGGCGACCCACTGGATGGGGCTGGTGTGCGTGTGTGCCAGTTCCGGGACGGCGGATTGCTGCACTAGGAGTGTCTCCTGTGAGGGCTGTGCCGGTGGGGGTGTCCCGCATGGTGCCACACGTCACACCGCGGTGGAACGGCGGGGTCCGGACTTCTGGCGGCGCGTCAACAGAAAAGGGCTGTGGCCGAGTTCCCGGGCGATTTCGGGAACTCGGCCACATTTGTGGTGCGTTGGGTACGTCAGCGACAAGTGCGCGACGGATGCGTCAGCGGGCCGTGCCGCCGTCGGCGTTGGGGCCGGCGTAGTCCTCGCCGTACGCGCCCTTGGCGGGGCGGCGGCGGCGCATGGGCGGCTCGACGCCGTCCGCGAGGCGGCGGGCGGTGAGCAGGAAGCCGGTGTGGCCGATCATCCGGTGGTCCGGACGGACGGCCAGGCCCTCGATGTGCCAGTTGCGGATCATCGACTCCCAGGCGGTCGGCTCGTTGAAGCAGCCGATCTCGCGGATGGACTCGACGGTCCGTGCGAGCTGCGTGGTGGTCGCGACGTAGCAGCACAGGATGCCGCCCGGGACGAGCGCCTTGGAGACGGCCTCCAGGCACTCCCACGGGGCGAGCATGTCGAGGATGACGCGGTCGACGTCGGTGTCGCTCAGGTTGTCCTGGAGATCGCCGACGGTGAGCTGCCAGGCGGGGTGCGGGCCGCCGAAGTAGCGCTCCACGTTCTGCTGGGCGATCTCGGCGAAGTCCTCGCGGCGCTCGTAGGAGTGCAGCATTCCCTGGTCGCCGATGGCGCGCAGCAGGAAGCTGCTGAGCGAGCCGGAGCCCACGCCCGCCTCCACGACGCGTGCGCCGGGGAAGATGTCGGCGAAGGCCAGGATCTGCCCCGCGTCCTTGGGGTAGACCACGGCGGCGCCGCGGGGCATGGACAGAACGTAGTCGGGGAGCAGGGGGCGCAGCGCGAGATAGGCGACGTTCCCCGTGGTGCGGACAACGCTGCCCTCGGGAGCGCCGATCAGCTCGTCGTGCGGGAAGGAACCCTTGTGGGTATGGAAGTTCTTCCCCGCTTCGAGCGTGAACGTGTAGTGGCGGCCCTTGGGGTCGGTCAGCTGAACCTGGTCCCCGACCTTGAAGGGCCCGCGCCTGCGGGCGGCACCGGTCGGTTCGGACATGTGACCAGCCTACCGGCAGCTGAAGGGGCCGCCGACCACTAGGTGGGGCGGGCCATCGCCTTCACGAAAGCGCGCTCCACGTCGGCCGCGGACAGGACTCCGTAGATCTCGCCGGACTCCTCCACCACCAGGTACTCGGTGGCCGGGGTCGCACGCAGGACGTCCAGGAGCTCCTCGCCGGCGAGCTCGGCGGAGACGCGCATGCCGTCGGTGAGGTCCTGGGCGAGGCCGCTGACCGCGACCCACGGGCGGCGGTGCTCCGGTACGCCGACAATGGCGGCCTCCCGGACGAGGGAGAGCGGTTCGCCGTCGGCGTCGACCACGACCAGGGCCCGGGCGCCGGCGTCGTTGGCGCGGCGCAGGGCCTCCGAGAGCGGGGTGTTCGTCTCGACCGGGACCGCGCGGCGGGTGAGCGAGCGGGCGCGCAGCTCCGGCAGGTGTTCGCGCAGCCGGGCCATCCGGAGGCTGTTGCCGGCGCCGGTCCAGATGATCGCGGCGAGGATGGCGGCCAGTAGGGCGTCCGTGACGGTGTCCATGCCGCCGATGTTGTCCGGGGTGTCGCCGAGTGCTCCGGACTGGGTGAGCAGGGGCAGCCCGATCAGTACGGAGACGGCGAGGGCGCGGCCGACCCAGGCGGCGGCGACCGTCCCGCTCATCGGCCTGCCGGTGATCTTCCAGACGACGGCGCGGAGCATGCGGCCGCCGTCGAGGGGCAGTCCGGGCAGCAGGTTGAAGGCGGCCACGATGAGGTTGGAGATCATCAGGCCGGCCAGCAGGACGCCCGGGACGGTGCCCGGTTCGACGGTCTGCAGGGCGAGATAGAAGAGGCCGGACAGAATGAGCGAGAGCAGCGGGCCGACGAAGGCCAGCACGAACTCCCGGCCCGGGGTCTCGGCCTCCTTCTCGATCTCCGAGACCCCGCCGAAGAACTGCAGCTGAATCCGGCGCACCGGCAGCTTGAAGCGCAGGGCGGCGACGGTGTGGGCCAGCTCGTGGACGAGTACGGAGGCGTAGAAGGCCACCGCGAAGAAGAGGGAGACCAGGTAACGCGTGGCGCCGAGTTCCGGCAGCACACGGTCCAGCTGACCGCCGAACACCCAGGTGATCAGCGCGGCCACGAGGAACCAGCTGGGCGCTACATATACGGGCACGCCGAAGGGCCGCCCCATGAGCAGCCCACCACCGGGCTCCCTGCCGCGCCGCGGCGGCCGTCCCCGGCCGGTGCCGGACCGGGCCAAGGTCCGGGCGGACTCGGGTCCCGACGGCTGGGGGCCCGCCTGGACAAGGGTTTCCTCGGTGTCACCGGTGTCACCGGTGTCGGAGGGGGAGTCGTCCGGGCGACGCGGGTGCGACTCGGGTTCGTTCGAGGCATCGGTGGCGGTCTCGGCCTGTCCACCGGCGGGCCGGGCCTCGTCCGAGGCGTCGGGGTCGGCGTCGGACCGGGGCTCGGGGTCGCCGGTGGGCGTCGGCCCGGAGGGGCGATCGTGCCGGGCAGGTCCGGGCCGCTCGGTGTCCGCGGCCGGGCCCGTGGAGCCCTGGGGCCCCTCGTGGCGCTCGGTCGCTGCATCGGTACCGGACCGCGGCTGCCCGCTCCCGCCGCTCTCGTCCACGATGTCCCCTCGTTCGAAGCGTCACCCGCCCCGATCATGCGGAGCAGGAGGGTCTGTGGTCGATGGTATGCGGCCGTCGCGACGCGTTCCGCCCCGGCACCCCCTCCGTTTTCCCCGCCTTCGCCCACACCACGGCTGGGTCACTGTCAGTGGCGGGCCGTAAGGTCTGTCGTCATGGAGACCAGCACCGAGGGCGTCGCGGAGCCGGGCAGCGACGACAGCGCCGGGGCGACCGTACCGGCAGAGCGGACACCACGCGTGGCGACCGAGCCGACCGAAGCCGGCGCGACCGAAGCCGACGAGGCCATAGCGGCCGCACCGGCAGTCGCACCCGCCGCGCCGCCCTCGTCCCTGTCTCCCTCGCGTGCCAGTGACTTCATGCAGTGCCCCTTGCTCTACCGGTTCCGGGTGATCGACAAGCTGCCCGAGAAGCCGAGCGAGGCGGCGACGCGCGGCACGCTGGTGCACGCGGTCCTGGAGCGGCTCTTCGACGCACCGGCGACGGAGCGGACGGCGCCGCGCGCCAAGTCGTTGATCCCCGGGCAGTGGGACCGGCTGCGGGAGACGAAGCCGGACGTCGTGGAGCTGTTCGCCGACGACCCGGAGGGCGAGCGGCTGGCGCGCTGGCTGACCGAGGCCGAGCAGCTGGTGGAGCGCTGGTTCACGCTGGAGGACCCGACCCGGCTCGAACCGGCCGAGCGGGAGTTGTTCGTCGAGGCGCAGCTCGACTCCGGGCTCAAGCTGCGCGGCATCATCGACCGGGTCGACGTGGCGCCGACGGGCGAGGTCCGGATCGTCGACTACAAGACGGGCAAGGCGCCCCGGCCCGAGTACGCCGAAGGCGCCCTGTTCCAGATGAAGTTCTACGCTCTCGTGGTGTGGCGGCTGAAGCGGGTGGTCCCGCGCCGGCTCCAGCTCGTCTATCTCGGCAGCGGTGACGTGCTGACGTACGACCCCGTGATCGCGGACCTGGAGCGGGTCGAGCGCAAGCTGCTCGCCCTGTGGGACGCGATCAGGCAGGCCACCGAGACGGGTGACTGGCGTCCCCGGCCCACCAAGCTGTGCGGCTGGTGCGACCACCAAGCGGTATGTCCTGAATTCGGCGGTACTCCCCCGCCCTATCCGCTCCCGGTCAGGGCGCCGGAGTCCGGTGGTGCCGCGCAGGGCAGAATGGGGCCGGACTAGCGAAGGAGACTTACGTGGCCATCCGCGTCCTACTGGTCGACGACCAGCCGCTGCTGCGCACCGGCTTCCGGATGATCCTGGAAGCGGAGCAGGATCTTGCGGTCGTCGGCGAGGCCGGTGACGGTCTCCAGGCACTCGACCAAGTACGTGCCCTGCAACCCGATGTGGTTCTGATGGACATCCGTATGCCGCGGATGGACGGTGTCGAGGCGACCCGGCAGATCACCGGCCCCGGCCGGGACGGTCCGGCGAAGGTGCTCGTCCTGACCACCTTCGACCTCGACGAGTACGTGGTGGAGGCGCTGCGCGCGGGCGCCAGCGGCTTCCTCCTCAAGGACGCGCCCGCCAATGAGCTGGTGCAGGCGATCCGGGTGGTCGCGGCGGGCGAGGCGATGCTCGCGCCGAGCATCACGCGCCGGCTGCTCGACAAGTACGCGGGCCATCTGCCGTCCGGCGACGAGCCGGTTCCGGACACGCTGAACACGTTGACCGAGCGTGAGGTCGAGGTGCTGAAGCTGGTGGCACGCGGACTGTCGAACGCGGAAATCGCGGCCGACCTGTTCGTCAGCGAGACCACGGTCAAGACGCACGTGGGGCACGTCCTGACCAAGCTGGGGCTGCGCGACCGGGTGCAGGCCGCGGTGTACGCGTACGAGAGCGGGTTGGTGCGCCCCGGCGCGCAGTAGCCCACCCACAGCACACACGTCGAGGGCGCCCCCTTCTGGAAGGGGGCGCCCTCGACGTACGTACGGCGCGGTCAGCCCTTGCTGATCTCCCAGAAGCGGAACACGGTCGAGGCGTCGAGGCAGTACTCCAGGCCGTAGACGTTGTCACGGACCACGGCGTACTGCTTGGCCTGCCAGATCGGGATGACCGGCAGCTCGTCGGCCACGAGGTCCTGCAGTGTGCCGTAGTCGGCGTCCGTCAAGGAGCGGTCGCTCTCGGCGGCCGTCTTCGGGATGAGCCGGCCGGTGATCGTGCTGTTGGTGAAGTTGTTGTTCAGCACGTTGCCCTTGCCGAAGAAGGGGGCCGTGAAGTTGTCCGGGTCCGGGTAGTCGGGCACCCAACCCTTCACATACACGCCGTACTTGCCCTTGGCGATGTCCGCCTCGTACCGGTCGAAGGCGACGGACTTCACGGTCGCGTCGAACAGCCCGCTGGCGTTGAGCTGCTTGGCGATCGCATGGAACTCCGCGTCGGTGGACGGACCGTAGCGCGAGGGCGTCGACCAGAGGGTCAGCTTCACCTTGCCGGTGATGCCCTCGGCGCGCAGCGCGGCTTCGGCCTTGGGCTTCGAGGGGCGGGCGCCGTAGGTGTCGAAGAAGGACGTGTTGTGGCCGGTGATGCCGGCCGGGATGATCGAGTAGAGCGGCGTCGCCGTATCCTCGTACACCTCGTTGACCAGGGCGTCGCGGTCGAGCAGATAGGCAATGGCCTTGCGCACGCCGAGCTTGCCGGCGACCGGGTCGTCCATGTTGAAGACGAGGTGCTGCACCTCGGCGCTGCTGCCCTCGACGACGTTGATACCCAGGCCGGTGGAGGCGTTGTTCTCGATGTCGGCGATGTCGTCGGCGGCGAGGCCTCGGTAGGCGACGTCGATCTGATTGCTGAGCAGGGCGTTCTTCAGGCCGGCCTGGTCGCCGTGGAAGAACTTCAGTTTCACGCCGGAGTTCTGCACCTTGGCGGTGCCCTTGTAGCTGTCGTTGACCGAGAAGACGGCCTCGTCCTTGCTGAAGGAGTCCAGCTTGTACGGGCCCGAGCCGACCGCCTCGCCGTCCTTGCGCAGTCCGTCGGCGGCGTACTGCTGGTGGTCCACGATCGAGCCGGCGCCTGAGGCGATCTTGCTCGGGAAGGTGGCGTCGGCGTACTTGAGGTGGAAGACGACGGTCTTGCCGTCCGGCGCGTCCACCGTGTCGAGCATCGGGAACATGATCGCGGGACCGGAGTCGTCGTTGATCTTCAGCATGCGGTCGAAGGAGAACTTCACGTCCTTCGAGGTGAGCGCGTCACCGTTGCTGAACTTCAGCCCGTCCTGCAGCGTGCACTTGTACACCTTGGTCTGGGTGTCCGTGAAGGCGCACTCCTTGGCGGCCTCGGGCGCCGGCTCGGTTCCGCCCTTGGGGAAGCTCAGCAACGACTGGAAGACGTTGTTGAACAACAGCCAGGAACCGGGGTCGTATCCGGACGCCGGGTCGGTGGCCAAGACGTCGTCGGACATCCCCATGACCACGGAGGAGCCGCTGCCCCCGGAGTCGCCCGTCTCCGAGCCGCATCCGGTGAGCAGGCCGGAGGCCAGCCCCGCCACGATCGGCAGAACTGGCCACTGGTTGCGCATGTTCACGAGCATGTGCCTTGTCGTCGGGTCTCGAACCCCGGGGCCGTCCCGGCCCCGGGGCGGGGAGATCGGTCAGCCGATGCCGCGGCCGAGCTCCCACAGCTGGAGGGTCGAGGAGGAGTTGAGCGCCCACTCGGCACCGGTGATGTCGTCCCGCGCGGCGACATACTGCTTACCCTGCCACAGCGGCAGCAGCGGGACGTCGTCGGCCACGACGTCCTGGATGTCGGTGAGGCTCTTCGACGCGGTGAGACGGTCGGCCTCACGCCGGGACTCCGGGATCAGGTTGTTGATGATCTGCTTGTTCGTGTACGGCGACTTGAGGAAGTTGTCCTTGTCGAGGAACGGCGCGAGGTAGTTGTCGGCGTCCGGGAAGTCGGGGAACCAGCCCATGCCCCAGACGTCGTAGTCGCCCGCCCGCTCGGCCGGGACGAACTTGTCCCAGGTCGTGCCGGTGATGCTGACGTCGAACAGACCGCTGGCGTTGAGCTGCTTCTTCAGCACCTCGAACTCCTGCTTGGTCGCCGAGCCGTAGTGGTCGGTCGTGTAGTGCAGGGTGACCTTGACCGGGGTGGTGATGTTGGCTCCCGCGAGCAGCGACTTGGCCTTGCTGACGCTCGGGTCCCCGTACTTGTTGAAGAACGAGTTGGAGTGGCCGGTGATGGTGGCCGGGACCAACGAGTAGAGCGGCTCGGCCTGCGAGCCGTACACCTTGGCGACGAGTTCGCCGCGGTTGACGATCTGGGCCATGGCCTGGCGGACGGCCCGGGTCTTCACCGTCGGAGCGTCGGTGTTGAAGGCCAGGTAGCGGATCTCCAGGCCGGACATCTCGACCAGGTTGATGTTGCTGTCCGTGGCACTGCCGAGCTTGTTGATCTGGTCCGGCGTCATCGAGCGGGTCATCAGGTCGATGTCGCCCTTTTCGAGCGCGGTGCCCATGTCGGCGGCGCTCTTGAAGGAGCGCATCTCGACCTTGGAGTTCTTCACCTTCAACTGACCCTTGTAGTTCGGGTTCTTGGTGAAGACGGCCTTGACCATCGCGTTGTCCTTGACCTCGGACTCGAGGGTGTACGGGCCGGAGCCGTCCACGGCGAAACCGTCGCGGAGCTTGCCCTTCTCGTAGTCCTTGGGGTTCACGATGCCGGCCACCGGGGTCGACAGCTTGAACGGGAAGGTGGCGTCCGCGGTCTTGAGGTGGAAGATCACCTCGCGGTCACCCTGCGTCTCGACGGTGTCGACGGTGGACAGCAGGGCGAACACGCCACTGTCGGCCTTGAGCGACAGCGCGCGGTCGATCGAGAACTTGACGTCCTTCGCCGTAACGGGGTCACCGTTGGAGAACTTCAGGTCCTTGCGCAGCGTGCAGGCGTAGCGTTCGTTGCCGGTGTCGGTGAAGCCGCACCTCTCGGCGGCCTCGGGCTCCGGCTCACCGTCGCCACGCGGCTGGACCATCAGGGTCTGCACGGTCTGGCGGAGAATGTTCCAGGTGCCGACGTCGTACGCGTATGCCGGGTCGAGTGGAGCCGGGGCAGCCTTCGTCGCCTTGAACCCGTCCGTGGTGCCGACAACGATGGCATCGCCGCTGTTGCTCCCGCTGTCCGACCCACCACAGGCGGCGAGCACAGGGGCGAGCAGGCCGACCACGGCCGGCAGCACCAAAGTCTTGCGGTTCATGCTCGAGTTTCTCCAGAGCTGTCGAGTCCGTGTACCCGGCATGCAGGGGTGTCGCTGCGGATCACGGGGGTTGTGGCGATGTTCTCGCGATGAGATTAGTCCGCACCACCAGGACGGCTCACAGGGACCGGAGTTGGGTTTCCCTCACGCTGCGAAACCGGGCGCGGACGCACCGATAACCCGACAGCGGAAGGATTCGTACAGCGTTCCACTAATCAGGACACAAGGGCACGTCCATCACCCCCGAAAGGGGGGCAACTGCACACGTCACCCCGAATGTCGACCGCCTGTCGAGTGACGAACGTCACACCCTCAACTGGGTTGGCAAGTACCGGAATTCGGCCATCCGGCGGCGATCGAATTCCCGGCGGCAACCCTCTCCCGCTTTTCCGTGCATTCGGCTGTGCACGCTGGGTGAACGTCTAGCGCATTTGCGTCATCAAGCCGCGCAGAAAAGGCAGGTCGACCTCTTCGAGAGACGTCACCACCGTCCGCCGGGCGGCCGGGGCGATGGGCGCGACCGAGGGGACGGCGACCACCTGGCAGCCCGCGGCCTCGGCGGCGGCGACGCCCGTCGCCGTGTCCTCGATGACGGCGCACCTGGCCGGCAGCGCGCCGAGCCCGGAGGCCGCGAGCAGATACGGGTCGGGAAACGGCTTGGTCCGCTCCACCTCGTCGCCCGCGACGGTCAGGGCGAAGTACTGGGGGCCGATCGAGCTCAGGATGCGGTCGATGATCCGCCGGTGCGAGGCGGAGACCAGGGCGGTGGGGATCTCGTGCGCCGCCAGTTCGGCGAGGAGTCTGGCCGCGCCCGGCATCAGCGGCAGCGAGCGGCCGATACGGTCCTCGAAACCGTCGTTGAGCAGCACGGTCAGCTCGGCGAGCGGGATGTCGGCTCCGGTGGCCTCGATGAGGAATCCGGCACTGCGGGTCATGGGACCGCCGACCACCACATGGCGCCAGGACTCGTCGAGGACGTGGCCGAGGGACCTGAAGACCTCGACCTCGACGTCCCACCAGAAGCCCTCGGTGTCCACCAGGGTGCCGTCCATGTCGAGGAGTACGGCCTCCAGGGCAGAGCCTTCGGCCGTACGGGTACCGAGCGCGGGGACCGTACTGGTCATCCGGGCGCACCTCCTTGAGGGACGATCAGGCCGGTTGCCCTTTTTTGGGAAAGGGACAACCGGCCTGCAGTGGACCGACCAGTGTACGACTTATCCGATCAGCGCGCGTGCCCATACTTCTCGGGGCGCGTCGCGGTACGTCTCGGAGCACGTCGACGTGCCTTTCTCGGCGCCGTCGGCGTACCACCCATCGTCCGTCGCCGTAGGTCTCAGCGCGCGTTGAAGTACTTCGCCTCCGGGTGGTGAATCACGATCGCGTCCGTGGACTGCTCCGGGTGGAGCTGGAACTCCTCGGAGAGGTGGACGCCGATGCGCTCCGGCTCGAGGAGGCGGGCGATCTTGGCCCGGTCCTCCAGATTGGGGCAGGCTCCGTAGCCGAGCGAGAAGCGGGCGCCGCGGTACTTCAGGTCGAACATGTCCTCGATGGCGGCCGGGTCCTCACCGGCGAAGCCCAGCTCGGAACGCACGCGCGCGTGCCAGTACTCGGCCAGCGCCTCCGCCAACTGCACCGACAGGCCGTGCAGTTCGAGGTAGTCGCGGTACGAGTTCGACTCGAAGAGCTTGGCGGTCTCCTCGCCGATGCGGGAACCCACGGTGACGACCTGGAGGCCCACGACGTCCCGCTCGCCGGACTCCTCCGGCCGGAAGAAGTCGGCCAGGCAGAGCCGACGGCCACGGCGCTGGCGCGGGAAGGTGAAGCGGGTGCGCTCGTTGCCCTGTTCGTCCAGGATGATCAGGTCGTCGTCCTTGGACACGCACGGGAAGTAGCCGTAGACCACGGCCGCCTCCAGCAGATTCTCCGTCTGCAGCTTGTCCAGCAGCCCGCGCAGCCGCGGCCGGCCCTCGGTCTCGACCAGTTCCTCGTACGTCGGCCCGTCACCCGTGCGGGCCTGCTTGAGGCCCCACTGCCCCTTGAACAGGGCGCCCTCGTCCAGCCAGGAGGCGTACTCCTTGAGCTGGATGCCCTTGATGACACGGGTGTCCCAGAACGGCGGCTTGGGCACGGGATTGTCGACGGCGACGTCGGAGCGGACATGGCCCTCCTCGGGGCGCTCCTCGACCACCGTGTCGGCCGCGGCGCGCACCCGGCGCTGCTTCAGTTCGGGGAGCACCGCTCCGGGCACCCCGCGCTTGACCCCGATGAGCGCGTCCATTAGGCGCAGGCCCTCGAAGGCGTCCCGGGCGTAGCGGACTTCGCCCTGGTAGATCTCGTACAGGTCCTGCTCGACGTACGCCCGGGTCAGCGCCGCTCCCCCGAGGATGACGGGGTAGTCCGCCGAGAGTCCGCGCTGGTTCAGCTCCTCCAGGTTCTCCTTCATGATCACCGTGGACTTGACCAGGAGCCCGGACATGCCGATGACGTCGGCCCGGTGCTCCTCGGCGGCTTCCAGGATCGCGGAGACCGGCTGCTTGATGCCGAGGTTGACGACGTTGTAGCCGTTGTTGGACAGGATGATGTCGACGAGGTTCTTGCCGATGTCGTGTACGTCCCCGCGCACGGTGGCGAGCACGATGGTGCCCTTGCCCTCGGCGTCCGACTTCTCCATGTGCGGTTCGAGGTAGGCGACAGCCGACTTCATGACCTCGGCGGACTGGAGCACGAACGGCAGCTGCATCTGGCCGGAGCCGAACAGCTCGCCGACGACCTTCATGCCGTCGAGGAGGGTCTCGTTGACGATGTCGAGCGCGGGGCGGTCCTGGAGCGCCGCGGCGAGGTCGGCGTCGAGGCCGTTCTTCTCGCCGTCGATGATCCGCCGCTTGAGCCGCTCGTCCAGCGGAAGCGCGGCGATTTCCTCCGCCTTGCCCGCCTTCAGCGACTTGGTGGTGGCTCCCTCGAACAGGGCCATCAGCTTCTGCAGCGGGTCGTACCCCTCGGCGCGACGGTCGTAGATGAGGTCCAGAGCCGTCTGTACCTGCTCCTCGTCGAAGCGGGCGATCGGCAGGATCTTCGAGGCGTGCACGATCGCCGAGTCCAGGCCCGCCTTGACGCACTCGTCCAGGAAGACCGAGTTGAGCAGGATGCGGGCGGCCGGGTTGAGACCGAAGGAGATGTTCGACAGGCCGAGCGTGGTCTGCACGTCCGGGCGGCGGCGCTTCAGCTCGCGGATCGCCTCGATCGTCGCGATGCCGTCCTTGCGGGACTCCTCCTGCCCCGTACAGATGGTGAAGGTCAGGGCGTCGATGAGGATGTCCGACTCGTGGATGCCCCAGTTCGTCGTCAGGTCCTCGATCAGCCGCTCGGCGATGGCGACCTTGGTCTCGACGGTGCGGGCCTGGCCCTCCTCGTCGATGGTCAGCGCGATCAGCGCGGCGCCGTGTTCCTGGGCCAGGCGGGTGACCTTGGTGAAGCGCGACTCCGGGCCGTCGCCGTCCTCGTAGTTGACCGAGTTGATGACCGCGCGGCCGCCGAGCTTCTCCAGGCCCGCCCGGATGACGTCCACCTCGGTGGAGTCCAGAACGATCGGCAGCGTGGAGGCGGTGGCGAAGCGCCCGGCCAGCTCCTCCATGTCGGCCACGCCGTCACGGCCCACGTAGTCGACGCACAGGTCGAGCATGTGCGCGCCCTCGCGGATCTGGTCGCGGGCCATCTCCACGCAGTCGTCCCAGCGCCCGTCCAGCATGGCCTCGCGGAACTTCTTCGACCCGTTGGCGTTGGTGCGCTCACCGATCGCCATGTAGGCGGTGTCCTGACGGAACGGGACGGTCTGGTAGAGGGAGGCGGCGCCGGGCTCGGGCTGCGGGTGTCGTTCGGGGGGCGTGACCCCGTTGACGCGCTCGACGACCTGGCGCAGGTGCTCGGGCGTCGTACCGCAGCAGCCGCCGATGAGGGAGAGACCGTAGTCGCGTACGAAGTTCTCCTGGGCGTCGGCCAGCCCCTCCGCGTCGAGCGGGAAGTGGGCGCCGTCCTTGGTGAGGACCGGCAGACCGGCGTTCGGCATGCACAGCAGGGGAATGCGGGAGTGGCGGGTGAGGTAGCGCAGGTGCTCGCTCATCTCCGCCGGGCCCGTCGAGCAGTTCAGGCCGATCATGTCGATGCCGAGCGGTTCGAGGGCGGTCAGCGCGGCGCCGATCTCGGATCCGAGAAGCATCGTGCCGGTCGTCTCGAAGGCCATCGAGACGAGCAGCGGGATGTCGACGCCGGTCGCCTCCATGGCGCGCCGGGCGCCCAGGACCGAGGACTTCGTCTGGAGCAGGTCCTGGGTGGTCTCGACGATCAGGGCGTCCGCGCCGCCGGCGATCAGGCCCTCGGCGTTCGCCTGGAATCCGTCGCGCAGGGTTCCGTAGCCGACGTGACCGAGGGTCGGCAGCTTCGTACCGGGACCGATGGAGCCCAGGACCCAGCGCTGACGACCGTCACGGGCGCCGAACTCGTCCGCGACCTCGCGGGCGATGCGGGCCCCCGACTCGGAGAGCTCGAAGACACGGTCGGCGATGTCGTACTCGGCCATCGCGGAGTGGTTCGCCCCGAACGTGTTCGTCTCGACGCAGTCGACGCCCACCGCGAAGTACGCCTCGTGGACGGAGCGGACGATGTCGGGGCGGGTGAGGTTCAAGATCTCGTTGCAGCCTTCGAGATTCTCGAAGTCCTCCAACGTAGGGTCCTGCGCCTGGAGCATCGTGCCCATCGCGCCGTCGGCCACCACCACACGGGTGGCGAGGGCCTGGCGGAGTGCGTCGATGCGCCTTCGGCTCTCGGCAAGCTCGGACGAAAGGGACGGGTTCGGCAACGAGGCCATGAAGGTGCTCCCTGGAGTGCGACGGCTGTCGGCTTTGCGCTTCCCATGGAAGGCGCACGCCGTCAGGGTAGCCCGGAGCACGCGGAAGGGTCAGGGGCGTCCACGGGGCGGACGGGCGTGGCGCGTGCGACCGCGGGGTGAAGACGGATGCAACACATGACGGCCACCCATTAGCGGGAGGTTGGCAACGACCGGTAGTGTTCGACATTGCCGAACGGCGGCAGTGAGTCGCGCGCCGGCGGTCGAAGGGGACGGAGGCAGCACGGGGATGGCACGGAACATCCAGTCGCTCGAACGGGCGGCGGCGATGCTGCGGTTGCTCGCGGGCGGGGAGCGGCGGCTCGGCCTGTCGGACATCGCCTCCTCGCTGGGCCTGGCCAAGGGTACGGCCCACGGCATACTGCGCACCCTTCAGCAGGAGGGCTTCGTCGAGCAGGACACCGCCTCGGGGCGTTATCAGCTCGGCGCCGAGCTGCTACGGCTGGGAACGACGTACCTGGATGTGCACGAGCTGCGGGCGCGCGCCCTGGTGTGGACCGACGACCTGGCCCGTTCCAGCGGTGAGAGCGTCTATCTGGGCGTGCTGCACCAGCAGGGCGTCCTGATCGTGCACCACGTGTTCCGGCCCGACGACAGCCGCCAGGTCCTGGAGGTCGGGGCCATGCAGCCGCTGCACTCCACGGCATTGGGCAAAGTCCTGTCGGCGTACGACCCGGTCGCGCACAGCGAGGTCGTGGAAGCCGAGCGCAACGCGTTCACGCCGCGCACGATCAGTGAGCTCGACGAGTTCGAAGGCGTGCTCGACCTGACGCGGGCGCGCGGGTACGCGGACGACGTCGAGGAGACCTGGACGGGGGTCGCGTCGATCGCCGCGCCCATCCACAACCAGCGGCGGATGCCGGTCGGCGCGGTGGGCATCACGGGGGCCGTCGAACGTGTCCGCAAGAACGGGGAGCTGCGCCCCGACCTCATCGCGGCGGTACGCGACTGCGCCCGCGCGGTGTCACGGGATCTGGGCGCCGGCCGGTTCTGAACCCACGTACACCCACGTACGCCCCCGCCCCCACGTATGTCCACAGGCCGGCACGTCATCGACGTGCCGGCCTTTCGCATGCCTCCCGCGACCACGAAAAGTGCCCGGTCGCACGCGGTGCGGCGCCGCCTCAAGATCGATAACTCGCGGCGATCAGTAACGATCCTGTTTTCGATTACAGAGCCCTTGACGAGCTGGTAACGCGGAAGCAAGACTCCCGTCCATCGGTCGACATTGTCGAACACCTACCGGCAATACGCGCTAGAGTGTGCAACGCCAAGGGCCGATATCGCTCTCACTCCCCGAGAGCACGAACCACCGGAGGGACCCGGGGTTCGGCTTCCCCTGGACGAAGGACAAAGGAGTCGCGGGTGTCCAGCTCCGACATCTTCATCGGCGAGACCATCGGTACCGCCGTACTCATCCTGCTGGGCGGTGGCGTGTGCGCCGCCGTCACACTGAAGGCCTCCAAGGCGCGCAACGCCGGATGGCTCGCCATCACCTTCGGGTGGGGCTTCGCGGTACTGACCGCGGTCTACATCTCGGCGCCCCTCTCGGGTGCGCACCTCAATCCGGCCGTGACGCTCGCGCTCGCGATCAAGGACAACGACTACAGCAACGTCGCCACCTACTTCGCCGGTCAGCTGCTCGGCGCCATGATCGGTGCCACGCTGGTCTGGGTCGCCTACTACGGTCAGTTCCACGCACACCTCACCGACCGCGAGATCGTCGGCGGTCCGGGTGCGCAGGCCACCAAGACCAAGGCCGTCGAGGCCCAGGAGACCGGCGCGGGCCCCGTGCTCGGTGTCTTCTCCACCGGCCCCGAGATCCGCAATGTGCTGCAGAACCTCGCCACCGAGATCATCGGCACCATCGTGCTCGTTCTCGCGGTCCTCACCCAGGGCCTGAACGACAACGGCAACGGCCTGGGCACCCTGGGTGCCCTGATCACCGCCCTCGTGGTGGTCAGCATCGGCCTCTCCCTGGGCGGCCCGACGGGCTACGCGATCAACCCGGCCCGTGACCTCGGTCCGCGCATCGTGCACGCCCTGCTCCCCCTGCCCAACAAGGGTGGTTCCGACTGGCGCTATGCCTGGATCCCGATCGCCGGTCCGCTCATCGGCGGCGCGGTCGCAGCAGGCATATACAACGTCGCCTTCGCCTGAGAGAAACCGCTGAGAGCAAGGCCTCCCCAAGCCGTACGTCTCACAGCACCACTCCTCACAGCACAGCGCCGTAAATAGAGCCCTTTCATACGGAACTACCAGGAGCACACCGTGACCGACGCACACACCGCCGGCCCCTTCATCGCCGCGATCGACCAGGGCACCACCTCGTCCCGCTGCATCGTCTTCGACCGCGACGGACGCATCGTCTCCGTCGACCAGAAGGAGCACGAGCAGATCTTCCCGAAGCCGGGCTGGGTCGAGCACAACGCCGCCGAGATCTGGACCAACGTCCAGGAGGTCGTCGCCGGTGCCATCGAGAAGGCCGGCATCACCCGCGACGACATCAAGGCCATCGGCATCACCAACCAGCGTGAGACCACGCTGCTGTGGGACAAGAACACCGGTGAGCCCGTCCACAACGCCCTCGTCTGGCAGGACACCCGCACCGACGCGCTCTGCAAGGAGCTCGGCCGCAACGTCGGCCAGGACCGCTTCCGCCGCGAGACGGGCCTCCCCCTCGCCTCGTACTTCGCCGGTCCGAAGGCCCGCTGGCTGCTGGACAACGTCGAAGGCCTGCGCGAGCGCGCCGAGGCGGGCGACATCCTCTTCGGCACCATGGACACCTGGGTCATCTGGAACCTGACCGGTGGTGTCAACGGCGGCAAGCACGTCACCGACGTGACCAACGCCTCCCGCACCATGCTGATGAACCTGCACACCATGGAGTGGGACGACAAGATCGCCGAGTCCATCGGCGTCCCGCTGGCGATGCTGCCGGAGATCCGCTCGTCCGCCGAGGTGTACGGCGAGATCACCGGCGGCAAGCTGGGTGACCTGCTCGGCGGCATCCCGGTCGCCTCCGCGCTCGGCGACCAGCAGGCGGCCCTGTTCGGCCAGACCTGTTTCTCCGAGGGCGAGGCCAAGTCCACGTACGGCACCGGCACCTTCATGCTGATGAACACCGGTGACAAGATCATCAACTCGTACAGCGGGCTGCTGACCACCGTGGGCTACCAAATCGGCGACCAGGCGCCGGTCTACGCCCTTGAGGGCTCCATCGCCGTCACCGGTTCGCTGGTGCAGTGGATGCGCGACCAGATGGGCCTGATCAAGTCCGCCGCCGAGATCGAGACGCTCGCGTCCTCGGTCGAGGACAACGGCGGCGCCTACTTCGTGCCGGCCTTCTCCGGTCTGTTCGCCCCGTACTGGCGCTCCGACGCCCGCGGTGTGATCGCCGGTCTGACCCGGTACGTCACCAAGGCGCACATCGCGCGCGCCGTTCTGGAGGCCACCGCCTGGCAGACCCGTGAGATCACCGACGCCATGACGAAGGACTCCGGCGTCGAGCTCGCGGCCCTCAAGGTCGACGGCGGCATGACCTCCAACAACCTGCTGATGCAGACCCTGGCCGACGTCCTGGACGCCCCCGTGGTGCGTCCGATGGTCGCCGAGACCACCTGCCTCGGCGCTGCCTATGCCGCCGGTCTCGCCGTCGGCTTCTGGTCCAACACCGAGGACCTGCGCGCCAACTGGCGCCGGGCCGCGGAGTGGACCCCGAACATGGCCGCGGAGACCCGCGACCGTGAGTACAAGAGCTGGCTCAAGGCCGTCGAGCGGACCATGGGCTGGATCGAGGACGAGGAGTAAGAACCCGCATGACCAGTCAAGCCACCCTGCAGTCCGTGCCTGCCCTCGGTACGCACCCGGCCTCCGGCTCCAACCCGAGCCGCGCCGAGACCCGGGAGCAGCTTTCCAAGGCGACGTACGACCTCCTCGTCATCGGCGGCGGCATCCTGGGCATCTCCACCGCCTGGCACGCCGCGCAGTCCGGGCTGCGGGTGGCTCTGGTCGACGCCGGCGACTTCGCCGGCGCCACCTCTTCCGCCTCCTCCAAGCTTCTCCACGGCGGTCTGCGCTACCTGCAGACCGGCGCGGTGAAGCTGGTGGCGGAGAACCACTTCGAGCGCCGTGCGGTCTCCCGCCAGGTGGCCCCCCACCTGGCGAACCCGCTCACGTTCTACCTCCCCGTGTACAAGGGCGGTCCGCACGGCGCTGCGAAGCTCGGAGCGGGCGTCTTCGCCTACTCCGCCCTGTCGGCGTTCGGCGACGGCGTGGGTCACCTGCTCAGCCCCTCGAAGGCCGCGCAGGACGTGCCCGAGCTGCGCACCGACAACCTGAAGGCCGTGGCCGTGTACGGCGACGACCAGATGAACGACTCCCGGATGGCCCTGATGACGGTCCGCGCGGCTGTCGAGTCCGGCGCCGTCGTCCTCAACCACGCCGAGGTCACCGGCCTGCGCTTCACCAAGGGCCGGGTTACGGGTGCGGACCTCAAGGACCGCACCAACGGCGAGGAGTTCGGCGTCAACGCGCGCCTCGTGCTCAACGCCACCGGCCCCTGGGTCGACCACCTGCGCAAGATGGAGGACCCGAACTCGGCGCCGTCCATCCGCCTGTCGAAGGGCGCGCACCTGGTCCTGAAGCGCACCTCCCCCTGGAAGGCCGCGCTCGCCACCCCGATCGACAAGTACCGGATCACCTTCGCCCTCCCGTGGGAGGACATGCTGCTGCTCGGCACGACCGACGAGGAGTACGAGGGCGAGCCGGGCGAGGTCGCGGTCAACGAGCAGGACATAGCCCAGATCCTGGACGAGGCCGCGTTCTCCATCCGGGACCAGCAGCTGTCGCGTGACCTGATCACGTACTCCTTCGCGGGCCTTCGTGTGCTGCCGGGCGGTCCCGGTGACACGTCGAAGGCGAAGCGCGAGACGGTCGTCACGGAAGGCCGTGGCGGGATGCTGTCCGTCGCGGGCGGCAAGTGGACCACCTTCCGGCACATCGGCCGTACCGTCATGAAGAAGCTGGAGGCCCTGCCGGGCCAGCCGCTGGGCGAGGACTTCGAGCCGATCTCCGAGCTGCCGAAGAAGCTCCCGCTTCCCGGCGTCGCCAACCCGCGCGCGGTCGCCCACCGGCTGCTCGTCGACGGCCCGGCACCCGGCCCGCGCATGGCGGCGGACACCGCGAAGCACCTGGCCACGCACTACGGTTCGCTGGCCTTCGACATCGCCCGCCTGGCGAACGACAACCCGGAGCTGGGCGAGCGCGTCCACCCGGACGCGCCGGAGATCTGGGCGCAGGTCGTCTACGCCCGGGACAACGAGTGGGCCCAGACGGCCGACGACGTGCTGCGTCGCCGTACGACGCTGACGATCCGCGGGCTTGCCACGGACGAGGTACGGGGCAAGGTGCAGGACCTGCTCGACAAGAAGTAGGCATCCGGCGGCACTGAAGGGGCGGTTCCCACGGGGGGAGCCGCCCCTCTCGCGTGTTCGGGCACCTGAGAGAGGTGTTTCCGGCACGCTGCCATACCGCGTACATACGCCCGCAATGTCCCGGACCGAGAGTGGGAGGATGCCTCCGGTCCCCCTCTCCGGACTCGATCTCGTGCCCATCTCCTCCGGCTCCGACGCTCCGACCGCGCTGCGCAACACGGTTGAACTGGCACGTGCGGCGGAGGAGTTCGGCTATCGCCGCCACTGGGTGGCCGAGCATCACCTCAATCCCGGCGTCGTGCAGCTCCGTGCCCGCGCTGGTGATCCAGGCCGTGGCGCAGGCGACCCGGGAGATCCGGGTCGGCTCCGGCGCCGTACTGCTCGGCCATCAGACGCCGCTGTCCGTGGTGGAGCAGTTCGGGATCCTCGACGCCTTGTTTCCGGGCCGGATCGATCTGGGGCTCGGGCGGTCGGGGCGGCCACGGAAGCCTCCCGCGGCGGCCGGTCCGGGGCAGGGCACGTTCACGGACGAGGGTCTGTGTCTGCCGCCCCGCTTCACCGGCTTCGCCCGGCTCCTCCAGTCCCCGCGCTTCCGGCTCCAGTTGAGCCTCTTGCAGCAGCCCGGCGCCGAGGCTCCGCCGTACGAGGAGCAGGTCGCCGACATTCTCGCGCTGCTGGCCGGGACCTACGCCGACGAGGACGGCACCGAGGCGCGGGTGGTGCCCGGTGCGGGGGCGGATGTCGACGTGTGGATCCTCGGCAGCAGCGCGGGCGAGAGCGCGGAAGTGGCCGGGGCGCGGGGGCTGCCCTTCGCCGCGAACTATCACGTCTCGCCCTCCTCCGTCGTGGAGGCGGTGACGGCCTACCGCAAGGCGTTCCAGCCACTGCGTCCGCTGCACGACCCGTGGTCCACTCTCGCGTACGCCGCGCACTCGGCGGACGTACGGGACACGTCGTCGACGGCAGGGTCCTGATGCGGGACCGGGCGCTCCCGACGCTCGACGAGGCGTCGGCCCTGGCCGACCCTGGCGGCCCTCACCTGATCCAACATCGGCTTCTCTGCCCCGTTCAGCCCACTGAACCCCCATAATGGCGTGAGACATCGGATGTCTGAGCGACAGGGAGGCCCGCCATGGCAGTCACCGATGAGGCGATCGAGAAGATCAAGGGAATGATCGTCTCCGGCGCGCTGCGCCCCGGCGACCGGCTGCCCAAGGAGAGCGAGCTCGCGGCCGAACTGGGACTGTCCCGCAATTCCCTGAGGGAGGCCGTTCGCGCCCTGTCGCTCATCCGCATCCTGGACGTACGGCAGGGCGACGGCACCTATGTCACCAGCCTGGATCCCCAGCTTCTGCTGGAGGCGCTGAGCTTCGTCGTCGACTTCCACCGCGACGACACCGTGCTGGAATTCCTCGCGGTGCGCCGGATCCTGGAGCCCGCCGCCACGGCGATGGCGTCCTCGCGCATCAGCGAGCAGCAACTGGACGCGCTGACCGCCCAGTTGGACGCCCTCGGCGCGGCGCCCTCGGTGGAGGAGCTCGTCGCCTGCGACCTGGAGTTCCACCGGGGCATCGTGCAGAGCTCCGGCAACTCGGTGCTGTGCTCCCTCCTCGACGGCCTCTCGGGACCCACCACCCGGGCCCGCATCTGGCGCGGTCTGACCCAGGAGGACGCGGTCAGCCGCACCCTGCACGAGCACCGGGCGATCATCGCGGCGCTGCGGGACCGCGACGCGGAGGCGGCCCGCTCCTGGGCCACCGTCCACATCGCCAGCGTGGAGCAGTGGCTGCGCTCGACGCTGTAGTCCCCGGGGAAGGCTCGTGGTCCGCTGGACATCTCAGTCCTGTTTCTCGCCGCTCGCGAACCGCGAGATCACCAGCGCCACGATGATGATCGCCCCGTTGAGGAACTGGTTCCACAGCGCGGGCACCCCGCCCAACGTCATGACATTCACGACGAGTTGCAGGGTCAGTACGCCGGTCAGCGCGCCGAAGAGGGTGCCCCGGCCGCCCTTCAGACTGATCCCGCCGATCACCGCCGCCGCGAACACCTGGAAGATCCAGCCGTTGCCCTGCGTCGCCGCGACCGAGCCGTAGTGGCCGGTGTAGAGGACGCCGGCGAAGGCGGCGAGCAGCCCGCCGATCGCCAGGACGATCCAGGTGAGGCGGTCGACCCGGATTCCGGCCGCGCGGGCGGCCTCCGGGTTGCCGCCGATCGCGTACAGCGCGCGCCCGTGCCGGAACCAGGCGAGCGCGCAGCCGCCGACCGCGAAGAGCGTGAGGCAGATCCAGACGGCGGCGGGCGCTCCGAGCCAGTCCGTCTTGCCCAGGTACCGAAAGGATTCGGGCACATCGGTGATCGACTTGCCCTCGGTGATGCCGATCTGGAGGCCACGCAGCATGGTGAGCATGCCGAGCGTGGCGATGAAGCCGTTGACGCGCAGCTTGAGCATCAAAAAGCCGTTGACGCCACCGATCAGCAGACCGGTGAGCAGACAGACGGGAATGCCCGTCCAGACGGGGAGCAGGCCGAGCCCCGTGAAACGGCCCCCGTGCGTCGGCAGCACCAGCCACATGGCGATGACCGGCGCGATGCCGATCGTCGACTCCAGGGAGAGGTCCATCCGGCCACAGATGAGGATCAGCGCCTGGCCGAGCACGAGCAGGCTCAGCTCACTCGACTGCTGGACGACGTTGATGAGGTTCGTGGAGGTCAGGAAGACCGGCGAGACGATGTAGCCGATCACCATCAGGACGAGGATCACGGGGACGAGCGAGAAGTCGCTCCAGCGCACGTACCGTACGAACTGCAGAGATCGTTCCTTGGCGGCGGTCGGCGGCCGCAAGGTATCGGTCATGCTCCCTCTTTCTGCCCCGCCACGGGGGACTCCCGTTCGCCCACACCCTCCATGGCGGCCACCAGCTCCCGGTCGGTCCACCCGGCGCCGAACTCCCCCACCACCCGCCCGTGGAAGAGCACCAGAAGCCGGTCGCAGACCCGCAGATCGTCCAGCTCGTCGGAGACGATCACGGCCGCCCGCCCCTCGTCGGCGACCCGTCGTACGACGGAGAGCAGGGCCTCCTTGGAGCGGACGTCGACCCCGGCGGTGGGGCGCAGCGCCACCAGGGCGTACGGGCGGCGGGCCAGCGCCCGTGCCACGACGACCTTTTGCTGGTTGCCGCCGGACAGCCCCGACACGGGCTGGTCGGGTCCACGGGTCTTGATGTCCAGCGAGCGGATCACGGAGGCCGCGAACTGCCTGGTGCGGGACGGGAGCACGGTCCCCCAGGGGCCCAGCTGGTCGGCGACGGTGAGCGTGGCGTTCTCGGCGACACTGCGGCCGGTGACGAGTCCCTGCCGGTGCCGGTCCTCGGGGATGTAGCCGATGCCCGCCTCCAGGGCGTGCGGCACGCTGCCGGTCCGGATCGCTTGTCCACGGACGCGGATCGCGCCCGCCGTCGGTGTCCGCATGCCCACCAGCGTCTCGCCGAGCGCGGTGCCGCCGCCGGCCGCCGCTCCGGCCAGACCGAGCACTTCACCGGGGCGCACGGTGAAGTCGACCGGCTCGAACTCGCCCTCCAGAGCGAGCGCTTGCGCCTCCAGGACCGGCTCGACGTCGGCGCCGCCTGTCCGTCGCGGCTCCCGGTCGGCCACGGCCGACGCCTCCTCCCCCGTCGTCGCCGCGACCAGGTCCGCTTTGGCCAGGCCCGCCACCGGTGCCGTCAGCACCCGACGGGCGTCGCGCAGAACGGTCACCGTGGAGCAGAGCTCGTACACCTCCTGGAGGTGGTGCGAGATGTACAGGAACGCGACCCCGTGCGCCTGGAGGTCGCGGAGTTTGTCGAAGAGACGCTGGATGCCGTGCGCGTCCAGCTGTGCGGTCGGCTCGTCGAGGATGATCAGGCGGGCGCCGAACGAGAGCGCCTTGGCGATCTCGACGAACTGCCGCTGTTCGACACTGAGTTCCTTGGCCCGCACACCTGGGTCGACGTCGACGCCGTACTCGGCCAGCAGCGCCCGCGCACGGGAGCGCAGCCGCGGCCACCGGATGAACCGCTCGGCGAACCGGTTGAGGAACAGATTCTCCGCGACGGTGAGTTCCGGCACGGCCATCGACTTCTGGTAGACGCAGGCCACCTTGGACCGCCAGGCCGCGGTGTCCCCGTAGGGCGGCGCCGGCTCCCCGTCGAAGCGGACGGTCCCGGCGTCCGGGCGGTGCAGCCCCGTCAGCACACTCACCAGCGTGGACTTGCCCGCGCCATTGCGCCCGACGAGCGCGTGCGACTCGCCGGGCCGTACGGCGAGGTCGACACCGTCCAGCGCGAGCGTCGGCCCGAAGCGCCTGCGGACGCCCTGCGCGTGAACTGCCGGCGCCGTCACGCTACTTGCCCAACTGGTTGGCCCAGAGCTTTGGATCGTCCGCGTTGTCCTTGGTGACCAGCGGCGCCGGCAGCTGGTCCTCGTACCCGCCCGGGATCTTGATGATGGTGGAGTCGTGGTCGGTCCCGCCCGTCTTCACCTTGACGCCGTCCAGGGCCTGCTTCGCCCAGTAGAGCGCGTACTTGGCGTACAGGTCGGCGGGCTGCGAGACCGTCGCGTCGATCTTTCCGGCACGGATCGCGTCCAGCTCCTGCGGGATGCCGTCGTTGGAGATGATCGTGATGTGGCCCTTGGACCCGGCGGGCTTGAGCAGCTTCTTCTGTTCCAGCAGGGCCAGGGTCGGCTCCAGGAAGACACCGCCGGCCTGCATGTAGATCCCGCTCAGGTCCGGGTTGGCGGCCAGCGTCGACTGGAGTTTCGCCGACGCGACCTCGCCCTTCCACTCGGTGGCCAGTTCGAAGACCTTGATCTTCGGATAGTTCCTGGTCATGCACGACTTGAACGCCTCGGAGCGGTCCCGCCCGTTGATGGATGCCAAGTCGCCCTGGAATTCCGCGACTTTGCCCGTTCCCTTCAACTGCTCGCCGAGATACCTGCAGGCCTTCTCGCCGTACGCGCGATTGTCGGCCCGTACGACCATGTAGACCTTGCCCTTGTCGGGGCGGGTGTCGACGCTGACGACCGGGATCTTCTTCTCCTGAAGGGTGTTGAGCGTCTCGGCGACCGCGCCTGTGTCCTGCGGGGCCATGATCACGGCCTTGGCGCCCTGGTCGGTGAAGGTCTGGACGTTGGCCGCGAGCCGCCCGATGTCGTTCTGGGAGTTGGTCAGCGGCAGCGTGGAGAGCTTGTCCGCCTTGATGTCCTTCTTCACGTAGTCCTGGTAGGAGTTCCAGAAGTCGCTGTCGTTGCGGGGCATGTCGATGCCGATCCTGTCGCTCGAAGAGCCGCCGCCCGAGTCCCGGTTGCAGGCGGCGAGCACGGTCGAGGCCAGCAGGGCGGCGCAGGCCAGCGCGGTTGTCGTACGCAGTCTCATCGGGTGCCACTCCCTTTCGACGTCTGCCAGACGGGCCCGTCCGGATAGGAATGCGCGGCGATCGACTCGGGGCGCATCCGGGCCGAGAGGCCCGGGGCGCTCGGCGCCCGGTAGCGGCCCGCCACGACGACCGCCGGGTCCGTGAAGTGCTCGTGCAGATGGTCGACGTACTCGATGACCCGGTCCTCGCAGCTGCCGGAGACCGCCACGTAGTCGAACATCGCCAGGTGTTGGACCAGCTCGCACAGCCCGACCCCGCCCGCGTGCGGGCAGACGGGGACCTGGAACTTCGCGGCGAGCAGCAGGATCGCGAGGTTCTCGTTGACCCCGGCCACCCGGGCCGCGTCGATCTGCACGAAGTCCACGGCGCGGGCCTGCAGAAGCTGCTTGAAGACGACGCGGTTGGCGACGTGCTCGCCGGTGGCGACGCGCACCGGCTGCCCGTCGCGGACGGCCGCGTGGCCGAGTACGTCGTCGGGACTGGTGGGTTCCTCGATCCAGTACGGCTCGTACGGGGCCAGGGCCGCCATCCACCGGACCGCCTCCGCGACGTCCCAGCGCTGGTTGGCGTCGACCGCGATCCGCACACCCGGGCCGACCGCCTTGCGGGCCAGGCGCATGCGCCGGACGTCCTCCTCGATGTCCACGCCGACCTTCAGCTTGATCTGGGTGAAGCCGTCGGCGACGGCGTGCTCGGCGAGGCGGACCAGCTTGGCGTCGTCGTAGCCGAGCCAGCCGGGGGTGGAGGTGTACGCGGGATAGCCGTCCTTGATCAGCCGCTCCGTCCGCAGGGCGCGGCCGGGCTCGGCGGCCCGTAGGACGACCAGTGCCTCGTCCGGAGTGAGGGCATCGCTGAGATAACGGAAGTCGACCAGGGAGACCAGCTCCTCGGGGGTCATTCCCGCGAGGAAGCGCCACACGGGCAGGCCCGCGCGCCGGGCCGCGAGGTCCCAGGCGGCGTTGATCACCGCGCCCGCCGCCATGTGCATCACCCCCTTCTCGGGCCCCAGCCAGCGCAGCTGCGAGTCGTGCGTGACCGCGAGATGGACGGCGGCGAGATCGGCCGCGGTACGAGGAACCGGACGCCCGACGATGTACGGGCGCAGCGCCTCGATCGCCGCGGCCACGACCTCATTGCCGCGGCCGATGGTGAAGCAGAAGCCGTGGCCTTCCGATCCATCGGAGGTCTGCAGGACCAGATAGGCAGCGGAGTAATCCGGATCCGGATTCATCGCGTCCGAGCCGTCGAGCTGCTCCGAAGTGGGAAAACGGATGTCGTGCACCTCGAAGCCGGTGACGGTCTCGTCCATGCGTGCCCCTTGTCGCCCACTGAACATCGGACCTCGCGGTCATCCGACGTATAGCGCGGCCCCACGACAACGTCCATGGCCCTCGGTGAAGTTGCCCCAAGGACAGCTCGGATGACTGAGGGGTGGCCCAGGGTGGCGATCAAGAGTGTTTCCGGGCCCTCGGCGGGGCAGTGATCCGTTCACTCCCCCGTGCAAGGGGGCTGCGGAGGCCCCCTCGGAACGCCGTAAGGTTGGGGCGTACGCGAGGGCACGTCGGAAGGAGGCGCTGGGTGATCGAGCTGGAGGGGGTTCCCGAGCTGATCGACCCAGTCATGGTGGCCGCGTTCGAAGGCTGGAACGACGCCGGCGACGCCGCCTCCACCGCGGTCGCGCATCTGGACAGAGAGTGGAAGGGCGAGGTGTTCGCGGCGCTGGACGCCGAGGACTACTACGACTTCCAGGTGAATCGCCCCACGGTGTGGCTGGACGGCGGCGTACGCAAGATCACGTGGCCGACCACGCGGCTGTCGGTGGTCCGGGTCGGCGGCGAGAAGCCGCGCGACCTGGTGCTGGTCCGCGGTATCGAGCCGTCGATGCGCTGGCGCTCGTTCTGCAACGAACTGCTCGGCTTCGCGCACGAACTGGGTGTCGAGCTGGTGGTGATCCTGGGCGCCCTGCTCGGTGACACCCCGCACACACGTCCGGTGCCGGTCAGCGGGGTCACCTCCGATCCCGATCTGGCCCGCACCATGGACCTGGAGGAGACCAAGTACGAGGGCCCCACGGGCATCGTCGGCATCCTCCAGGAGGCGTGCACACACGCGGGCGTACCGGCCGTGTCGTTGTGGGCGGCCGTACCGCACTATGTTTCGCAGCCGCCCAACCCGAAGGCGACGCTGGCCCTCCTCAACCGCCTGGAGGACCTCATCGACCTGCGCATTCCGCTGGGCGAGCTGCCCGAGGACGCGCGCGCCTGGCAGCTCGGCGTCGACCAGCTGGCCGCCGAGGACAGCGAGGTCGCCGAGTATGTGCAGACGCTCGAGGAGGCCCGGGACACCGCCGAGCTGCCCGAGGCGTCCGGCGAGGCGATCGCCCGCGAGTTCGAGCGCTATCTGCGCAGACGGGACGGCAGCGGTCCGGCGGCGGGGGCCGGGGGCCACGCCACGGAGAGCGGCGACACCGCCTCGTACCTCCGCGACAGCCCCAGCGGCCGCACCCGGCCGCCCAAGCCGCAGCGGCCGGAGACGGACGCCGGATCCGAGGCCGACACCGGACCCGACACTGCGGCCGACAGCGGACCCGATGCCGACAGCCGGGAGACCGGCTCCGAGGACTCCTCGGAGGACTGAACCAGCAGGGGCGGTGCGCACCGTGCACACCGCCCCTGAATCATCGGAGGCCCGTCAGACCCGGTCCACCGTCACCACGTCGTACTCGGTGTCCGGCGTCGGCTCGACGTCGAAGCGGGCGTTCGGCAGATACAGCCGGTCGCCCCACGCCGCGACCGTCGTCGGGATCCTGAAGCGCGGGTCGGTGATCCGGGCGATCGCCGTGCCCTTGGTGCCGGAGGCGTTCAGGCGGAAAACGTCGATCAGGTTCTGTTGCTGCTGAACGGCGTAGAGGGTGCGGCCGAGGAGCAACAGGCCGTCTCCGTTGGGAAGTTCGGACCCTCCCAGGTCCACGGCGGTGGCCACCCCGGTCCGCGGGTCCACCCGCATGAGTCCGCCGCCGCCCGCGATCGTGTTCACCACGAGCAGCGCACGGCCGTCGGGCGTGCGCTCGATGCCGTTGGCGGTGAAGTCCGGGCCCTGCTCCCAGTCGCCGCTGAGCGGCACGGTCGTGACGGCACCGGGTTCACCGTGGCTGCCGAGCGCGAGCCGGTAGAGCCGCGCCTGGTAGGAGTCGGTGAACCAGGCGGCGTCCGGGGTGAGGATCACGTCGTTCACGAAGGTGCCCCCGACGGCGTACACCTTCTCGATGTCGCCGCTGCGGACGTCGACGGTCCGCAGCTCGCCGCTGCCGCCGCCGGCGAGGAAGAGCCTGCCGTGACGGCCGATCTTGAGGCCCACGGTGGGGTGCTCGGCCCCGAGGCCCTTGCTGATGATGCCGCCGCGCCCGGTGTTCAGGCTCGCGCGGTAGATGTCGCCGCCTGCGAGCGACCCGAAGTACGCGAACGGTGCGGAGCCGATGGTGATGCCCTCGGGCTGGAAGCCGTTCGGCAGGGGGAATTGATTGGGCCGGCGTTGTTCGGCCGCGTGGGCGGTACCGCCCAGCAGCGCCGCTCCTCCGAGGGCGGCGGTCGCGGTGAGCAGTCTTCGACGTGCGAAGGAACGGTGCATGGAGCGTCCTTCCGCAGGGGGCCGGCTCGAGCCGGCCAAGGGGTCAACAGCCGCTGCCACCCCATCACATGACATACACCCCCGCAGCCTTTGGCCGGATTGCGGCGTGACATCTGTTTCAAGACGGATTGCACAGCGTTCCCCATTCAACTTGTTTTCAAACCAAGTTGGCGAAGGTGGGGTGGACGAGTCGCCGTCGCCGTGCCAGGTTGTGCCCCGAAGGCGCGGCCCGGAGACGGGACATGGCACCGCGTCGTCCCGCGACAGAGCACCGCAAGGACTCATGGCACGGCAATGAACAGGGCACGGCAGTAGACAGGCACGGCAGAGCACACCCATGGACCGGCACCCGCATGGACCGAAGGGAGCGGTACGCGATGACCGACCAGGTACAGCCGGCGCAGGGCCCGGGAACGTCCGGGCCGGGGCCCGACGGAGCGGGATTCACCTACCGAGGAGCCGAGCAGGAGCTGATCGTCGTCGCACGCCCCGAGGCCCGGCTCCGCGCCCGGGCCGAGGGCGTCCGCTCGGCGGTGGGCGCCGACGTATCGGCCCTCAACATGTTCCTCAGCGACGAACAACTCACCCTGGAACCGCTGTTCGGCAGCGAGGAGCGACTCCAGCAGTCGCAGCAGCAGTCCGCGGCGGCGGGCACCGAGAGCGGGCCCGACCTCGCGCTCTTCTACCGGGTGCGCGGCGTCGAGAGCCGCGCCCAGGAACTGCGCTCCCGGATCGCCGCACTGCCGGAGATCGACACGGCGTACGTGAAGCCCGGCGCCGTACCCGCCTCCGTGGGGTCGGTGGGGTGGACCGAGGAGAGCGCGGACGGCAGCCGGCGGGTGAAGGAAGGGGCGCCCGTCACCCCCGACTTCACCAGCCGTCAGGGCTATTTGCGCCCTGCGCCCGAGGGCATCGACGCGTACTGGGCCTGGCAGCGGCCGGGCGGTACGGGCCAGGGCGTGACGGTGATCGACGTGGAGGGCGCCTGGCAGCTCGGGCACGAGGACCTGGCCGCGAAGCTCGCCGGCGTCGTCGTCGGCACCCCGCTGACGGACCTCGCCTGGCGCAACCACGGCACGGCTGTCATCGGGGTGATCGGCGGCGACCGCAACGAGTACGGCATCACCGGCATCGTGCCGGACGCCGTGACCGCGGCCGCGTCCTTCCAGGGCATCGGCACGGCGGCCGCGATCCACGCGGCGGCCGACCGGCTCGGCCCCGGCGACATCCTCCTGATCGAACTGCACGCCCCAGGACCGCGGTTCGACTTCGAACAGCGCGATGACCAGCAGGGCTACACAGCGATCGAGTGGTGGCCGGACAACTTCGCGGCCATCCGGTACGCGACCGCCAAGGGCGTCATCGTGGTGGCGGCCGCCGGAAACGGCGCCGAGTCGCTCGACGACGCGGTGTACGAGCGCCGCCCCGCCGAGTTCCCCGAGTGGTGGCGCAACCCCTTCAACCCCTCCAACCAGTCCTCCGGCGCGGTCCTGGTCGGCGCGGGCGCACCGCCGCCCGGCACGCACGGCCGCGACCACGGCCCGGACCGCTCACGGCTCGCGTTCTCCAACTACGGGGCACGCGTGGACGCGCAGGGCTGGGGACGCGAGGTCACGACCACCGGCGGCTTCTGGGACCGGCCCGGCGATCTGCAGGGCGGTGCCGAGGAGATCGGCTGGTACACGGACACGTTCTCCGGGACCTCCTCCGCCTCCCCGGTGGTGGTCGGCGCCCTGGCCGCGCTGCAAGGCATGCTCAAGGCGGCGGGCCAGGAACCGATGTCCCCGGAGCGTGCGCGCGCGGTGCTGCGGGCCACGGGCTCCCCGCAGCAGGACGCGCCGGGCCGACCCGCATCCCAGCGGATCGGCAACCGGCCGGACATCAAGGCGGCGGTCACCCATCTGCTGCCGGAGGCGGTCGGCTCGGGCCAGGCCGAGCGGTACTGGGACGAGCTGCTGCCGTATCCGCGTGAACTCCCGCCCAGGCTCCGGTTGTACGTGTCCGGCGCCTGGCGCAACCTGAACAACCCGTCCCCCGAGATCCGTCAGGCGGTGCACACCGCGTTCGCGGGGGGACGGCCCGACGTACGTGTCTGGTTCTCGGACGACGAGATCGTCGGCCTGGTGGTCACGGGCTGACCGTCACGGGCCGGCCGTTACGGGCCGACCGTCAAAGGCCGACCGTCACGGGCCGACGGAACCCAACCAATGCTCAACCAATGAGGGAAGGTGGCACCCGCATGAGCACCACCCCGCAGATGAGCCAACTGGGACAGCAGCAAGGACAGCACATGGGCCAGCAGGGCCCGACCACGGCACCTCCGCAGCAGTTCGGGCAGCAGCAGGGCATCGGCCAGCAGCAGCCGTACGGTCAGCAGGGCATCGGCCAGCAGCAGAATCCGTCGCAACAGATGCCGCAGCAGATTCCGCCGCATCTGCAGCAGCAGCTCCAGCAGTTCGGGCAGCAGATGCAGCAGCCGTACGGTCAGCAGGGCATCGGCCAGCAGCAGAATCCGTCGCAACAGATGCCGCAGCAGATTCCGCCGCAACTGCAGCAGCAGCTCCAGCAGCTCGGTCAGCAGCAGCCCTTCCAGCAGCTGCTTCAGCAGCTCGGCGGGCAGCAGCAACAGCAGCTGGGCCAGCCGCTGGTCCTGCCGAGCGCTGTCGAGAGCCAGGCGCTGGTGAGTGGCGTGGCCACGCGCTTCTGGGACGTCGTCACGCCGCTCCCGGGCCAGCCGTCGATTCTCTACCTGCTCATCAACAACGTGTGGCACGGCCTGGTCAACCCCAACCAGGTGACGCATGACGAGGTCCAGGAAGCCTTCGCCTACGGGCAGCAGGTCATCGGGATCTACGACTCCACCAGCGGCGCCATCCAGGCCGTCATCGTGAACAAGTAGCGGCGGACGGCTCCTCGCACAGAGGGGGGGGGGGGGGGGGGCCCCCCCCCCCCGCCCGCCCCGGGGGGGGGGGGGGGGGGGGGGGGGGGTTTTTTTGGCCCCCCC